>NZ_CADCWA010000186.1 GCF_902806285.1 uncultured Sphingomonas sp.
CGAACGCCGCACGCTCTACCCGCCGATCGAACCCTACCGCACCGGCACCCTGGATGTCGGCGACGGGCATCGGCTCCACTGGGAGCTGTGCGGCAACCCGCAGGGCAAGCCGGTCGTGTTCCTCCACGGTGGCCCCGGCGGCGGCGCGAGCCCCGACCATCGCCGGCAGTTCGATCCGGCGCGATACAACATCCTCTTGTTCGACCAGCGCGGCTGCGGCCGCTCGACGCCGCACGCGAGCCTGGAGGCGAACACCACATGGCATCTGGTCGAGGACATCGAGCGGCTGCGCACGGAGGTCGCGGGCGTCGACAAGTGGATGGTGTTCGGCGGCAGTTGGGGCTCGACGCTGAGCCTCGCATACGCACAGACCTACCCGGAGCGCGTTACCGAACTGGTGCTGCGCGGCATCTTCCTGTTCGACCAATCTGAGATCGACTGGCTGTACAAGGAGGGCGGTGCCTCGTCAGTCTACCCGGACGGTTGGGAGCGGTTCGTGGAGCCGGTTCCCGTCGCGGAGCGCGGCGATCTGGTGGAGGCTTACTACCGCCGGCTGACCTCGCATGATCCGGATGTCCAGCTCGCCGCCGCCAAGGCGTGGAGCCGGTGGGAGGGCGAGACGGTAACACTGCTCCCGAGTGCGGAGGTGATCGAGGAGTTCACCGACCCGCACAAGGCGATCGCGATCGCGCGGATCGAGAACCATTACATGCGCGCCGGCGGCTGGCTCGAGGAGGGGCACCTGCTGCGCGGCGCCGCCAAGCTGCGCGGCATCCCCGGCGCGATCGTGCAAGGTCGGCACGACATGTGCACGCCCCCGCGCGCCGCCTGGTCGCTGCACAAGGCATGGCCGGAGGCGGAGCTCCACATCGTTCCGGACGGCGGGCACCTGTACAACGAGCCAGGCGTGCTCGACGGGCTGATCCGGGCGACGAATCGGTTCGCCGATCGCTGATCCTTGCTCAAGTTATTGGATCATCTGACAAACTCTTGGTAAGCCGCAGCGATGAACTATCCTTGGGGCACTCTCCACGCTGGCTTGCAGTCGGTCCTCGACACGGCGCTGGACGCGGTGGTGGTGATGGACACGGAAGGCTGCATCCGCGGCTGGAACCATGTCGCGGAGCGGACCTTCGGTTGGACCGAGGACGAGGTTCGCGGGCAACGGCTGAGCGAGGTGATCGTGCCCGAACAGTTTCGGGCCGGGCACGAGGGTGGCCGAGTGCACTACCTCCGGACGGGCGAAGGTCCGGTGCTCGACCGGCGGATCGAGGTCCGCGGGCTGCGCCGGTCGGGCGAGGAGTTCCCTGTCGAGCTGTCCGTCACCTGCTCCGAACAATTCGGATCCAAGCTGTTCGTCGGCTTTCTGCGCGACATTTCCGAACGCGAGCGGCTGCTCGAACGGCAGCAGCGCCAGCTCCAGGAATCCGATCACCGGGTCAAGAACATGCTGACGGTGGTCGCGGCCATCGCCCAGCAGACCGCGCGGGACGCGGAGGATCTGCAGAGCTTCCAGGAGCGGTTCAACGGCCGGCTGCAATCGCTCGCCAAGGCTCACCAGCTGCTGGTCGGCAAGAGCGAGATGGAGGTCGCGCTCACTGCGCTGGTGGAGCAGGTGCTCGGCTCGGACGTGATCGCCGGCCGCGCCCGCTTCTCCGGCCCCGAGCTGTTGCTCAAGCCCGGACAGGTGCTCGGCCTGTCGATGATCCTGCACGAACTCTACACCAATGCGGTCAAATACGGCGCGCTGTGCGGCGAAGAGGGTTCGCTGGCGCTGGACTGGTCGGTTAACGATGGGCAGCAGGTCGAGTTGGTGTGGAGCGAGGTCGGTCCGCCGTGCGAGCCCGACGCCCCGAGCAGCGGCTTCGGCCACCGGATGATCGCAATGAGCGTCAAGTCCGACCTGCGCGGAACGGTGGAGCGCGACTGGCGGCCCGACGGACTGCGGGTGACCCTGCGCTTTCCGCTGGAAGCTTCCTAGAGGTCGGGCAGCGCCTGCCTGGCTTTACCCCAGCCCTTGAGCAGGTCGCTTTCCGCCCGCGCGATCAGCTCGGGCGCGTCGCGAATCGTGTAGATGTTCGCGCCCGTCAGGCCATCCAACTCTTCCCACGCGACCGGTGCGGACACCGGAGCGCCTTCGCGGGCGCGCGCCGAGTAGGGCATCACCGCCGTCGCCCCGCGCTGGTTGCGCAGCCAGTCGAGGAAGATGCGGCCCTTGCGCTGGACCTTGCGGATGTTGGCGGTGAACATCTCGGGCTCGGCCTCGGCGATCGCGCGGGTGAAGCGCTCGGCGAAGCTCTTCACCGTCGGCCAGTCGCGCGTCTGATCGAGCGGCGCGACGACGTGAATGCCCTTGCCGCCTGACAGCAGCGGAAAGGTGGTGAGCCCCAGGTCGCCGAGCAGCGCGCGCAGCCGCACCGCGGCCTGCTTAACCTTGTTGAAGTCGAGCCCCACGTCGGGATCGAGGTCGAACACCAGCCGGTCGGGCATCTCCAGCGGATCGACCCGGCTGCCCCAGCCGTGGAACTCTATGGTGTTCATCTGCACGCATTCGAGCGCGCCGATCGGCTCCTCGACGTAGAGGTAGTCCTGCACCTGGCCGTCGTTCTCCGTCACCGGCACGTGCAGCACATGCGCGCCCATGCTGCCGCTGTCGTGCTTCTGGAAGAAGCACTGCTTGGAGCGGCCCTGCGGACAGCGGATCAGGGTCATCGGCCGCTTGGCGAGATCGATCATCAGCAAGGGCGCAACTGCGGCGTAATAGTTGGCGAGGTCCCCCTTGGTGAGTTCGTCCCCGGGGAAGACGACGCGCTCGGGGCTGGTCAGGCGCAGGCCGAGGCTTTCGTAGGTGGGCAGGTCGGCCTTGCGCTCGGAGCCCCGGAGCTTCTGCGGAACCTCCCGCACGACCTGCGCCGCGGGCTTGTCCTCGCGCAGCGCGATGAAGCTGGAATGGCGGAGCACGCCATCCTCGGTGAAGCCGGCGAACGCGACTTCGCCCACCAGCCTAGGCTCGATCCAGGTCGAGCCGCGCCGCATCGCCCGCGGCACCTCAAGCGCCGGCGCGTCGATGGCCAGCGGCTTCATCCGCGCCGACAGCTCCTCGATCTTCCTGGTGTCGAAGCCGGTGCCGACCTTGCCGGCGTAGCGCAGCTCCTTTCCCTCGCGCACCGCCAGGTGGAGCGAGCGGAAGCCGCGGCGCTTGTCGCTCGCCTGCCAACCGACGATCACGAACTCCTGCCGCTGGATACACTTGATCTTCAGCCAGTTGCGCGAGCGGGTGCCGCGGTAGGGCGCGTTCGCCTTCTTGGAGATGACCCCCTCGCCGCCGTCCTTGCAGACCGCCTCGAACAGCTTCTCGCCGCGGCCCACGACATGGTCGCCGTAGATGATCTGCGGTGGCGCGGTCTTGAGCAGCGCGGCCAGCCGCTGCTTGCGTTCGATGTTGGGGAGCGCGGTGACGTCCTCGCCCCGGTCCACCAGCAGGTCGAAGGCGTAATAGGCGAGGTCGGGCTTGTTCTTCCCCGCCGCCGAAGGGCCGTCCTTCAAAGTCGCCTGCATCAGCCCGAAGTCGGGCTTGCCGTCCTTGCCCAGCGCCACCGCCTCCCCGTCGAGCAGGCACCCGGCCGGCAGCTTGGCCGCGGCCTTGACGAGCGGCGCGAAGAAGTCGCTCCAGTCCTTGCCGTTCCGGGTCCAGGCCAGCACCGAACCCTCGCCCACCGCCAGCAGCAGCCGGTAGCCGTCATACTTATACTCGTGCAGCCAGTCATTCCCGGTCGGCACCTCGTCAACCAGCGTCGCCAGCTGCGGCTCACGGAACGGCGGCGGGGGCGCGGCGACCTCCCGCTTGGTCCGCCCGCCCTTCTTGCCGCCGCGGTTCGACTCCCACACATCCTCACCCGCCGCGATCTCGGCCATGGTTCGCGCGGTGGTGACGCTCGTCAGGCACTCGTCCACCAGCGCGTCGCCCGCGTCGGGCTTGGCGTGCTCGTCCGTGACCTTTTTGAGCATCCACGCCTCGCCCTTGTCGCCGGGCTTTGGCTTCATCCGGAACATGACCCATTCGCCATGCATCCGCTCGCCTTCAAGCGTGAAATGCAGATGCCCTTCCTCCAGCGTCTTGCGCGGATCCTTGTCCGGATGCGGCACCCAGCGGCCGCGGTCCCACAGCATCACCGTGCCGCCGCCATATTCGCGCTTGGGGATCACGCCCTCGAACGTGCCGTAGTCGAGCGGATGGTCCTCCGTCCGCATGGCAAGCCGGTTCGTACCGGGGTCGAGGCTCGGCCCACGCGGCACCGCCCAGCTCTTGAGCACGCCGTCGAGTTCCAGCCGGAAGTCCCAGTGCAGGCGGCTGGCGTCATGCTTCTGGACAACGAAGCTGTCGCCGGCGCCCTTGAGCTTGCGGCCCTTCGGCTCCGCCGTCTTCGCGAAGTCGCGCTTGGCGTTGTAGGTCTCGATGTCGAGGCCCCTGGGGCGGGGCGCGCGGCCCATTCAGTGCTCCTGCACAGGCAGGAGCCTAGTGACTTCTTGCCCTATCGAAGGGAAGTGGGCCCCTACCTTCGCAGGGGCACAAGCCATCACCGCTTTCGCCCGCCGGCTGCCGCCTTCTTGGCAGGCGCGGCCGGCTCCTTCTTCGCCGCAGCAGCAGGCTTGCGCGCCGGCGCCTTTCTCGGCGCGGCCTTCTTCTCCGGCGCGGGCGCATTGTCGTTGCCGGCGTCGTCGCCCAGGCTCTTCTTCAGCGCGGCCATCAGGTCGATGACGTTGCTGCCCTTCTTGGGCGCCTCCTCGTCCGCGTCCTGGATGATCACCTCGCCCTTGCGCTTGCGCTTCTCCTCGATCAGGCCGCGCAACGCATCGACGTAGCGGTTGTGGAACTCGCCCGGCTCGAACTTGCCGCTCTTCTTCTCGATCAACGTGGAAGCGAGGTCGAGCAGGTCGGCGTCGGGCTTGGCATCCTCGATCTCGCGGAAGTAGCTCGACGCCTTGTTGACCTCGTCGGCGTAGCGCAGGGTTTCGAGCAGCAGCCCGCGCCCGCACGGCTTCAGCGCCACCACATATTCCTGCCCGCGCATCGCGAGTTGGCCGACTCCGACCTTGCGCCCGGCCCGAAGGGCGTCGCGCAGCACGATGTACGCTTCCTCCGCCAGATCGTCCGCGGGCACCACGAAATAGGGCTTGTCGTAGTAGATCGCGTCGATCTCGTGGGTGTCGACGAACTGCACCAGGTCGAGCGTCTTGCGGCTCTCCAGCTTGACGCTCTCGATCTCCTCGGGCTCGAGCAGCACATATTCGCCCTTGGCTACCTCGTAGCCCTTGACGATGTCGTCCGTGTTCACCGGACCGATGCCGGGCACCACCTTCTCATATTTGATGCGCTTGCCGGTCGGTTCATGGACCTGGTGAAAGGCGATGGCCGCGCCCGACTTGGTCGCGGGATAGATCTCGACGGGGATCGAGACCAGCGCCAGCCTGATCTGCCCGCGCCACGCCGGCCGTGCCGCCATCTCACCGCTCCTGCTCGTTTCGTTGCCTATCCGATTCAATAGCTGGCGGCCGGACTCGTTCCGCCGCCGTTTGCAGCCCAACGCACCGTCGGTTCGTCGCAAGCGCGGGGGCCGGCCACTTGAAAGGAGGCCGCGGCCCGCAACACATTGGCCCCGTGATGATGCGCTCCCTCGCCTTCCATGCCGTCACCTACGCCGTGCGCTCGCGCGGGCAGCTGCCCGGGCTGGGCGGCTTCGGCACCGACCTGTACCGCCGTGCCACGAGCCTGCTCGCCCGGCTGGCGGTCGGCGGCATGGTTGCGGTGGTCGCCGCCATCCTGCTCGGCGCGGTCGCGACGAGCGGCGGGTTCATCCAGCTGGTGGTGACGCTGCTGGCCGCCGTCGCGCTGTGGCTCCCCGCCTTTTTCCTGGTCTCACGGATCGCCGACTGGCGGCGCCAACGCCGACGCCGGGCCACCCTGCGCCGGCCGTTGGAGCAAGCGGTAAGTGGCGATCGCACCTTCGAACCGGCCCGCCTCGACGCCGCTTGGAGCGGCCTCGCGCAGGTTTCCGGCAGCCGCGCGCCCGAGGTTCGCAGGCTCGAGCAGCAGCTGGCCTTCGTCTGGCGGGCGCTCCCCAGCCAGTCGCTCGACCCGCAGGTGCACGAGCTGCAGCTGCTGATCGGCAAGCGCATTCCCGAGCTCATCGACACGCAGCTCACCTGCCTTCCGCTGCGCCGGTCCGACCGCGGTGCCGCGGTCGACGAGCTGCTGCACCTCCTGGCCGACTTCACCGCCGACAGCGTCGAGCGCTACGACCGGCTGGCCGGCTCCGGCCGCGAGCAGCATCAAGTGCTGCGGCGGCGGATCGAGGGCCACCTCGACCGGGACGGGTTCAAGCCGCTCAGCTGACGCCTGCCCCCAAGCAAGCGGTTGACCCGCCGCCCGCCGCCATGGCAAGCGACACGCAGCCCGAGCGGGTGTAGCTCAATGGTAGAGCAGAAGCCTTCCAAGCTTACGACGAGGGTTCGATTCCCTTCACCCGCTCCAGCCGTTCAGCGACATGCCGTGGGCATGTCGCAGGCTGGAGCGCGCGGAGCGAAGCGCAGGGGCGACGCCGTTCAGCGACATGCCCGGGGGCTTGTCGCGCCGTAGAGCGCGTCGCGGCTATGCCGCGGCGGCGGCCGACGAGAACGGTAGGCATCTTCGCATGGCTGGTCTGCCCGTTGACACACCTCTCCACCGCCGCCATTTGGCGCGCCTCACCTCGTGGAGAGGTGGCCGAGTGGTTAAAGGCAGCAGACTGTAAATCTGCCCGCGCAAGCGTACGCTGGTTCGAATCCAGCCCTCTCCACCACCATCCGAGATCCCGACCCAGCGCCGGTCACGTGAACGCTGATGAAGCCAGCCACGGGAGCGGCGCGTGGAAGTGGCCAAGCTCGCTCCGTTTTGAGTGGCGCCACCACGAACATCCGTTAGTAGATGGTGGCAGCAGAGACTTGCGGAAGCGACTGGAATGTTTGCTGAATGAGCTTGCATGACACCTCTCGCCCGAACTCGAGAGCGATCCAAGCTAAACAGGGCGCATGGGACTCCGACCGTGCGCGGTTCTTCGAGGCCTCCCCTAACGCTTACCTCGTGCTCGACCGGCGGCTGCATATCGTCGCCGCCAACCACGCCTACCTCCTTGCGACCGGGCGCGAGCTCGCGGACATCGTCGGGCGGTGGGCCTTGGAAGCGTTCCCGACGGACCCGGAAACCGAACGTCAGGCGATCGCCTCCTTCGAGCGGGTGATCGCGACGGGGCAGCCGGACACCATGGCGCTGCTGCGCTTCGACATTCCCCGACCGGAGAGCGACGGCGGCGGGTTCGAGAAGCGCTTCTGGAGCCTCATCCATTCGCCGGTGGTGGACGAGGATGGCGAGGTCGCCTTTATCGTCCAGCACGCACTCGACGTGACGGAACTCGAGCGGCTGCGGGAGGAGGCTGCCGCGCCGCCAGGCGGGCAGCCGTCCGGGCTGAAACCCGCGCATGCCGGCATTTTCGACCGTGCCAACAGCGTCCACCGGGCCAACCTCGACCTCAAGGCCGAAAGCGAACGGCTACGCCTGCTGTTCCAGAATGCACCGGGTTCGATCTGCGCGCTGTCGGGCCCCGATCATGTGTTCGAATTCGCGAACGACGCCTACCTTCGCCTGATCGGGGGACGCAACCCGATCGGCAAGCCGGTGCGCGAAGCGCTGCCGGAGATTGCCGGACAGGGCTTCCTGGAATTGCTGAACACGGTTTATGCGACTGGCGAGCCGTTTGTGGGCACCGCCGTCCCGGCAGAACTGAACAGCGGTCCCGAAGGCGCGACCGAGCGCCGGCTGCTCGACTTTGTCTTTCAGCCGATCCGCAGTGCGGCCGATGAGGTCATCGGCATCTTTGTTCAGGGCCAGGACGCTACCGAACGGGTGCGGGCCGAAGAGGAAGCGCGCGCTCACGCCCGCCGCCAAGACTTCCGCCTGGCCGTGGCCGAGCGTCTTCGGGATCTCGCCGAGCCGAGCGAGATGATGCAAGCGGCGACCGACCTCCTGATGGAGCAACTTGACGTTGCGCAGGTCGGTTTCGCCGAGGTCGAGGACGATGGGGAACATATCCGGGTCGCCCGCAACTCGAATGACGGACGCGTCCCCTCGGTGGCCGGCCGCTGGCGCATGGACGATTTCGGACCCGCCTTTGTCCGCGAGATGAAGGCCGGCGAGACGATCGCCATCCCGGACGTCAGGGTCGATCGCCGAACCTGTGCGCCGGAGGTCGTGGCGGCATATAGTGGCATTGCCACCCGCGCGATCCTGGATGTTCCGCTGGTCCAGCACGGCCGCATGGTAGCCATGCTGTTCATCCACCACCCCGAGCCGCGCGCTTGGAAGGGGGATGAGGTGGCGCTGGTGGAGGAGACCTGCGAACGGCTGTGGGCGGCGGTTGAGCGAGCCCGGGCCGAAGTGGCGCTGACGGAAAG
Source organism: uncultured Sphingomonas sp. (assembly GCF_902806285.1). Taxonomy (GTDB): domain Bacteria; phylum Pseudomonadota; class Alphaproteobacteria; order Sphingomonadales; family Sphingomonadaceae; genus Sphingomicrobium. The sequence goes on from NZ_CADCWA010000186.1 coordinate 8,488, forward strand.
CGAGGCGCGGCTGAGGACCGCGCTGGCCGTGGCCCGGCTCGGGACGTTCGAGTGGGATCTCGCAACGGACGCGGTGGTGCTGGACGCCCGCAGCCGCGAAATCTTCGGCTTCGCAGCGGGCAAGGGACTGACCGCGCAGGACGTGTTCGACCGCATCCACCCTGACGACTTGCCGTCCGTTTATGCCGACGCAGTTGCTTCAGGCGAGGCGCTCGCACGACTGGACCGCGAGTACCGCATCATCCGTCCGGACGGGGCGGTCCGCACGGTGAACAGCCTGAGCGACGCATTGCCTGGCGGGAACGGGCAGGCGGCCCGGCTAATGGGCGTGTTCGCCGACGTAACCGAGCGCAAGGCGGCCGAGCAGGCTCTTCGCGAAAGCGAGCAGCGCTACCGAACGTTGTTCGAGGCCGTGGACGCCGGCTTCTGCGTCGTCGAGTTGAAGCTCGACGAGAACGGTGGTCCGGTCGATCACTTCTTCGTCGAGGTCAACCCGGCGTTCGAGCGCCACACCGGCGAGGCCGGCGCCGCCGGACGCTGGGCAAGCGAGGTCGCGCCCGGCATCGAACAGCGCTGGCACGACACCTACGCCCGAGTCGCTTCCACTGGTGAGGCCGTGCGCTTCGAGGCTCCCGCCGGGCCCCTGGGCCGCTGGTTCGACGTCCATGCCTTTCGCGTCGGGGCGCCGGAGCAGTACCGCGTCGCCGTCCTGTTCAACGACATCACCGAACGGAAAGCGGCCGAGAAGCGGCTGCGCGATTTAGCCGACACGCTGGAGCACCAGGTGGCAGAGCGCACGACCGAGCTGCTGGAAAGCCAGCGCCGCTTCCAGGGCATCTTCGACTCGGCCTTCCAGTTCATGGCCTTGTTGTCGCCGGACGGCACGGTGGTCGAGGTCAACCAGGCGGCGCTTGCCTGGAGCCAGATCGAGGCGTCGGACATGATCGGCAAGCCATTTTGGCGGGCGGCACCCATGCGCGACAATCCCGTGCTGCAGGAGGCGGTGGAATCGGGCGTTCGCCGGGCCGCCGCCGGTGAAACGGTCCGGGCGGAGCACGAGCTGCGCGGCGCGGGCGAGGTGCGGGCAACGGTGGACTTCTCGCTCAAGCCCGTGCCGGACGAGCATGGCGAGCCGGCCTGGCTCGTCGCCGAGGGTCGGGACATCACCGACCTCAAGGCGGCGCAGGAGGCGCTGCGGCAATCGCAGAAGCTGGAAAGCATGGGCCAGCTGACCGGCGGCGTCGCGCATGACGTCAACAATCTGCTTACCCCGATCATGGGCAGCCTCGACCTGCTGCAGCGCAAGGGCCTTGGCGGCGAGCGGGAACAACGGCTGATCGCCGGGGCGCTTCAGTCGACGGATCGGGTCCGGGTGCTCGTGCAGCGTTTGCTGGCCTTTGCTCGCCGGCAGCCGCTCCAGCCCAAGCCGGTCGACGTTGATGCACTTATCACCGGAATGGCCGATCTGGTCAGGAGCACTTCCGGACCGCAGACCAAGGTCACGGTGGATATTGCCCAAGACCTTCCCGCCGCCGTCGCCGACCCCAATCAGCTGGAGATGGCGATCCTGAACCTCAGCGTTAATGCGCGCGACGCCATGCCCGACGGCGGACGCCTGACCATCTCGGCTCACGCGGAGGACATCGCCGGCAATCAGCGTCTCGGGCTGGTTGCCGGCCGTTACGTGCGTTTGTCGGTGGCGGATACGGGCAGCGGCATGGACGAAGCCACGGTGAAGCGCGCGATCGAACCCTTCTTCAGCACCAAGGGCATCGGCAAGGGTACGGGGCTTGGACTATCGATGGTCCACGGACTCGCCGCACAGCTTGGCGGGGCGCTCAGCATCGCGAGCAAGCGGGGGTTGGGCACCACCGTTGACCTGTGGCTGCCGGCGACGGACCAGACCGTTCAGCGGCCAGCCCCGCTCCAAGCGGAGGCTGTCCTCCCGGCTGCGGGTGCCGCGCTCCTGGTCGACGATGAAGAGCTGGTCCGCGCCAGTACCGCCGACATGCTCGCCGACCTGGGGTACGTTGTGACGGAAGCAGGCTCGGCCGACCAGGCGCTGCAGCTGATCGCAGACGGGCTCACTCCCGACATCGTGATCACCGATCACCTGATGCCGGGTCTAAGCGGTACCGAGTTCGGGCGGGAGGTGGCGAGAAGGCTTCCCAACGTCCGCGTGCTTGTTATCTCCGGCTACGCCGAGGTGGAAGGCGTTGCGCCCGATCTGCCACGTCTCGTGAAGCCGTTCCAACTCAGCGACCTCGCCGGCAAGCTCGCTGAGCTCTAGCGAGCAGTCGACGACGTCCGGTCGGCGATTCGGCCCTGGCAAGTTGCGGCGGAAAAGAAGGCCGTAGGCTGCCCGCCGCAGCGCTCAAGTTTGAAACCACGGCCCGATCCAACCAAAAAACTCGATTCCGCTGGTCCAACTATGGTAGCGGGACGGCATGCTTGCTGCCGAACAAGTCAATGGAAGCCAACGAGGAATGAGCCTCCCCCAAGGCGCGGAGCCAAGCGCGGGGGCGTCCGTCGCCCACGCCGCCGACCGGGTGCAACGGCTGTCGGACGGGCAGCTCCAGGTGCTCCGCCTGGTCGACGAACACCTGAATTCCAAGGAAATCGCCGTTGAACTCGGCATTTCTCCGCACACGGTGGACCAGCGCATTCGTGGAGCGATCAGGACCCTTGGCGTGACCAAACGCCAGGAAGCGGCGCGGCTGGTGGCGCAGATCCAGCCATATCAACGCTTGATACATCAACCGCCGTACATCGACGAACCGGCCAAACCGGCCGAAACGGGTGGGGCGATCAGTTTTCAGATTCGGCACGCTGATCGTGCAGGAGGGGTCGGGCCCAGCGGCCTCGAAACCGAGCAGGGGACGCTGGTGTCCCGGCCCTTCCTGGTACCGCCGTGGTCAACCAGGAGTCATCCCCGGAACGAGATGAGCGTCAGCCAGCGGCTGTTGTGGATCCTGTCGATCGCAATGGGCGCGAGCTTTTCCGCCGGCATGTATCTCGCGGGCCTTGAAAGCCTCGCCAGGCTGGCCGGCCACTAGGCCCTGCTACGCTTCATCATCTCCGGTAGACGGTCCGCAGCGCCGGAAGGGCGCATTGTCGGAGAGGAGAGGTCATGCGCAAGTTCCAGATTCAACAGTCCGCTCGCGAAGTCGCCACCCAGGTCCGCGCCGTCGAGGATAGCATCGAAGGCGCGCTTATCGAACTGGCGGAGCTGCAAAGCCGCCTGATCCGCGCCCGTGCCGTGGCTGGCGTCGGGATCAGCATCGGTCACGACGCCTTGGCCCGGGTCGCTTCGGCGCTGCAGGGTCTGGTCGCGGCCCGCGGCGACATGGCAGGCGCCCACGCCGCGCTGGTTGAGGCCAAGAACCAGGTGCCGGGGCTGCGGACCGTCTCATTTGGAGATGGGTCCGAGTGCCCGCCGTCGAAGGCAGAACTGCGTATCGTGAGCTGATCCGATAAGGTCGGGGCACCAGTCGAGGTCAGTCATGCAATGATGCGAGTCGTGCTCTTCTACGCGCTGTTGCTGGCCGTCGTGCTGTTGGCGGTACGACATGGGGACCGCGAAACGCGCTTCGCAGCGCTGATTGCGCTTGCAGGTTCGCTGCTGTCCGCAGCGTCCGTGTACTCAGTCGGGGGTGCTCGTCCGGTTGAAGGGTTTGTTGCCCTCGTTGACCTTGGGGTGCTTGCCGCCTTTGTCTACGTTGCACTCAGATCGTGCCGTTTCTGGCCCTTGTGGGTAGCCGGCCTTCAACTGACTACTGTACTTGCTCACCTCTTACGGCTGATCAGCCCCGACCTTGTCGATATCGCGTACCAGGCGGCCATGCGCTTCTGGAGCTATCCCATCCTGATCATATTGGCGATGGCTGCCTGGCGTACGCACCGTTACCAACAGTTGCAGCCGGCTTCCACCTAGTTGCTTGCTGCTCCGCGGCAGCTAAACCGCCGCCATGAGCGACCTTCCGCTTCTCGCCACCAGCCTCCTCGACGCGCTGGAGGAGCCCGCGCTGCTCGTTCAGCGCGAACGGACCATCGCCGCCAACGCCGCGGCGCTTCGGCTGCTGGGCGACAGCATCCTCGGCACGGACGTGCGGCTGGCCGTGCGGCAGCCGCATGCGCTGCGCGCCGTGCTGGCGGCGCGGCCTGCCGATCTCGAGGTCAGCGGGATCGGCGGGCTGGAGCGAAGCTGGGACCTGCAGGTGCGGCCGCTCGAACCGGACCTGCTGCTGGTGCGGCTGACCGATCGCTCCGCGACCCGCGCCGCGGAGAAGATGCGGGTGGATTTCGTCGCCAACGCCAGCCACGAGCTGCGCACGCCGCTCGCCACCATCATCGGCTATGGGGAAACCCTGGCGGAGGACGGCGATTTTCCGTCCGAGCACCGCAGCCGCTTCGGCCGCGCGATCCACGACGAGGCCCGGCGGATGCTGCGCATCGTCCAGGACCTGATGAGCCTGTCGCGGATCGAGGCGGACCGCTTTGTCCCGCCCGACGGGCGGCTGGACCTGGCGGAGATCGCCCGGATCGCGGCGGAGAACGGCCGGCGGCTGGCGGAAAGCCGCGGCTGCCGGGTCGTTGCGGACGTCGCGGATGGGCTGCCGCAGGTCCCCGGCGACTTCACCCAGCTGCTGCAGCTTGCCGACAACCTCGTCGGGAACGCCGTCCGCTATGGCTGCGGACCCGGTTCGCCCGAAGTCCTGGTGGGCGCCCGGCAGGAGCGCGACGCGGTTCTCCTCAGCGTGCGCGACCGCGGCGAAGGCATCGCGGCGGTCCACCTTCCGCGGCTGACCGAGCGCTTCTACCGGGTGGATGCGGCGCGCAGCCGCGACTCGGGCGGGACCGGCCTGGGCCTCGCCATCGTCAAGCATATCGTGGAGCGGCACCGGGGCACGCTCGCCATCCTCAGCAAGCCCGGCGAGGGTACGGAGGTGCAGGTCCGGCTGCCGCTGGCCTGACGCTTGTCACAAAACCGCAAACTCCTTGTCACACAGAACGTCCCGGCCGCTCGTTAGAGGCGCTTGGGACCGGGCTGTGCGTGCCAACCGGGGAGTTCATACATTGGTGAAGAAGATCGCTTTTGCGCTGCCTTTGACAGCGCTTCTTACGGCCTGCGGCGGCGGGGGCAGTGGCGGCAGCGGCGGCGCTGGCGGCGAGTTGCAGGCGGTCGGTTCGTCCACCGTCTACCCGTTCACCACCGCGGTCGCCGAAAGCTTCATGCGGGCCAATCCCGGCACGCGCGTGATCGTCGAATCGACCGGCACGGGCGCAGGGATCAAGCTGTTCTGTGGCGGCGTCGGCGAGCAGTTCCCGGACATGGTCAACGCCTCGCGCGCGCTCAAGAAGAGCGAATATGACAATTGCGTCGCGGCCGGCGCCAGGAACGTGATCGAAATTCCGATCGGCATCGACGGCCTGACGCTGATCGAGTCCAACCAGGCTCCGCCGCTCAAGGTCAGCGTGGCCGACATCTACAAGGCGGTGGCCGCCAACCCGTTCGGCAAGGGCGCGAACACCGCCCAGACCTGGCGCGACGTGAACCCGTCGCTGCCGCCGGTGAAGATCCGGGTGCTGGGGCCGCCGCCGACCTCCGGCACCCGCGACAGCCTGGCCGAGCTGATCCTGACCAAGGGCTGCGAGAGCGACCCCGCGATGAAGGAACTCAAGAAGACGGACGAAGCGCGGCACAAGGACGTGTGCACCAAGGTGCGCGAGGACGGCGCGTTCGTGGAGGCCGGCGAGAACGACAACCTGCTGGTGCAAAAGGTTTCGGCGGACCCGGGCGCGGTCGGTGTGCTGGGCTACAGCTTCCTTGCGGAAAATGCCGACAAGGTGCGCCCTGTGGAGATCGGCGGCGTGCTGCCGACCGAGCAGACCATCCAGAACCTGAGCTATCCCGGCGCGCGCAAGCTCTACGTTTATGTAAAGGGCGAGCATCTGCAGGCCAAGCCGGGGCTCAGGAACTTCGTCGCCGAGTACGCCAAGCAATGGGGTTCGGGCGGCGAATTGCAGAAGCGCGGGCTGGTCCCGTTCGGCGGCGCCGAAGCGCAGGCAGCGGCGGCGCAGGCGAGTGCGCTGACGCCGCTCGACCCGGCGAGCCTGAAGTAAGCGGAAGGGCGGCGGCGCCGTGTCCTTGACCCTTGCGCTTGCCGCCGTGCTGGCGATCGCCGCCGCTGCCGCCTACCTCGGCCGGAACAAGGCCGCGGGCCTGCGCGGCGGCGGCGCGCGTCTCAACAGCCTGCCATCCTATCACGGCGGCTATGTTTTCCTGTGGGCGGCGTTGCCCCCGCTGCTGCTGCTGGCGATCTGGCTGCCAATCCATAACGCGCTGGTGGAGCAGGCCGTATCGGCCAGCCCGGCGGGGCAGCAGCTGCCCGATTTTGCCATGGTGCGCGAAGCCATCCTGACCGAGGCGCGGGAGATCGCAACCGGCCAGCGGGAGGCAGGCTTCAACCCGGAATCGGCTAAGCTCGCGCCCGTTTATCGCTCAACGATGGCGCACTACGCATGGATCGGCGGCGGGCTGGCGATCCTGCTGGCGCTGGCCGGCGCCGCCTGGGCGCTGACCCGGGTGCGTGCCAGCTTCCGCGCCAGGAGCGGGGTCGAGCGCTGGGTCATGGGGGCGCTGGTCGGTGCATCGCTGATCGCCATCCTGACCACCCTGGGCATCGTCTTGTCGCTGCTGTTCGAGTCGCTGCGGTTCTTCTCCATGGTCCCGCCAGCTGAGTTCCTGTTCGGCACCCAATGGTCGCCGCAAATGGCATTGCGCGCGGACCAGGCGGGCAGCTCGGGCGCGTTCGGGTCGCTGCCGCTGTTCTGGGGTACCGTCTTCATCGGCGCGATCATCGCGATGGTGGTCGCCATTCCGCTCGGGCTGATGAGCGCGATCTTCCTCACTCAGTACGCCCCGGCGAAGCTGCGCTCCGTGCTCAAGCCGGCACTGGAGATCCTCGCGGGTATCCCGACCGTGGTCTACGGCTACTTCGCCGCGTTGACCGTCGCTCCTGCCGTCCGCGACATCGGAATCAACCTTGGGGTCGGCTCCGCCTCTTCGGAAAGCGCGCTGGCGGCGGGCCTGGTCATGGGCATCATGATCATCCCGCTGGTCTCCTCCATGGCCGACGACAGCATCGCGGCGGTGCCCCAGTCGATGCGCGACGGCAGCCTGGCGCTCGGCGCCACCCGCTCGGAGACGATCAAGAAAGTGGTGCTGCCCGCCGCGCTGCCCGGCGTGGTCGGCGGCGTGCTGCTGGCGGTCAGCCGGGCGATCGGCGAGACCATGATCGTGGTCATGGCGGCGGGCCTGGCCGCCAACCTCACCCTCAACCCGTTCGAGAGCGTCACCACCGTCACCACCCAGATCGTGCAGCTGCTGACCGGCGACCAGGAGTTCGACAGTCCCAAGACGCTTGCCGCCTTCGCGCTCGGGCTGGTGCTGTTCGTCATCACCCTGATCCTCAACCTCATCGCGCTGCGGGTCGTGCGGAAGTATCGGGAAGCTTATGAGTAGTGCCGCCCTGTCCCGCTGGTCGGGCAACGAGATGCAGCGCCGGGTATCGAAGCGCTACGCCGCGGAGCGCCGCTTCAAGCTGCTCGGCCTGCTGGCGGTCGGGCTTAGCGTGGCGTTCCTGGCGTTCCTGCTGGTCACCATGCTCGCGCGTGGGCTGGGCGGCCTGAGCGCAACCTTTCTCAGCGGTTCCGACTCGACCGATCCGGCGCTGGCGGGCGTCTGGGGCGCGCTCAAGGGCAGCTTCCTCACCATCCTGGTGACGATCGCCCTGGCCTTTCCGATCGGGGTGCTGTCCGCCGTTTACCTGGAGGAGTTCGCCCGGCGGAACCGCTGGACCGACCTCATCGAGGTCAGCATCAACAATCTTGCGGCGGTGCCGTCGATCATCTTCGGCCTGCTCGGCCTGGCGGTGTTCCTCAACGTCCTGCACCTGCCGCGATCAGCCCCGCTGGTCGGCGGACTGACCCTGGCGCTGATGACCATGCCGGTGATCGTGATCGCGGGCCGCAACGCGATCAAATCGGTGCCCCCCTCGATCCGCGACGCGGCGCTCGGCGTGGGCGCATCCAAGATGCAGGTGGTGTTCCACCATGTCCTGCCGCTCGCCCTGCCCGGCATTCTCACCGGCACCATCATCGGCATGGCCCGCGCGCTGGGCGAGACCGCGCCGCTGCTGATGATCGGCATGCGCGCCTTTATCGCCGCCCCGCCGCAGGGGATCACCGATCCCGCAACGGTGCTGCCCGTGCAGATCTTCCTCTGGTCGGACGAGGTCAGCCGCGGCTTCGTCGAGAAGACCAGCGCCGCGATCATCGTGCTGCTGGTCTTCATGCTGCTGATGAACGGCATCGCCATCTATCTCCGCAACCGCTTCGAGCGCCGCTGGTAGGCCCATGCAAATGACCCAGGAAAAACAGCCGATCACCACCAACTCGGCAGTGCCGTTCCCATCAACGGCGGTCGCCGCGGAGGCCGCGCGCGACGATGCCGGGATCGCCAAGGAGGACACCGCCTGGACCGACCGGCCCGAGCCGGCGGCCGGACTCGCGCCGATCACGGTGGCGGCGCCTACGCCGGAGCCGCAGGACACGGCCGAAGGAGCGCCGGGCCGCGCGCCTAAGATGCGCGCCGACAGCATCAGCGTTTTCTACGGTGAGAAGCAGGCGCTGAAGGATGTTTCCATACAGATCCACGAGGATCGGGTCACCGCCTTCATTGGCCCGTCCGGCTGCGGCAAGTCCACCTTTCTTCGCTGCTTCAACCGCATGAACGACACCATCTCGGGCGCCCGCGTTACCGGGCGGATCGAACTCGACGGCGAGGACATCAACTCGGCGCAGATGGATGTGGTGCACCTTCGCGCCCGCGTCGGCATGGTGTTCCAGAAGCCGAACCCCTTTCCCAAGTCGATCTTCGAGAATGTCGCTTACGGCCCACGCATTCATGGGCTGGCGGACAAGAAGGCCGATCTGGAAGGGATCGTGGAGAAATCGCTCAAGCGCGCTGGCCTGTGGGACGAGGTCAAGGACCGTCTCGCCGAGAGCGGCACCGCCCTGTCCGGCGGCCAGCAGCAACGCTTGTGCATCGCCCGCGCCATCGCCGTCGATCCGGAGGTGATCCTGATGGACGAGCCGGCTTCCGCGCTCGACCCAATCGCCACTGCCAAGATCGAGGAGCTGATCCACGAGCTGCGCGGGCGGTACGCCATCGCCATCGTCACCCACAACATGCAGCAGGCGGCGCGCGTGTCGCAGCGGACCGCCTTTTTCCACCTCGGCGAATTGATCGAATACGGCCGCACCAGCGACATCTTCACCAATCCACGCGAGGAGCGGACGCAGGATTATATCACCGGCCGCTACGGCTGATCGGAGTTTCGGACGAATGGCGACCCACGGACATACGCTCAAGGCCTTCGACGAGGACCTCGACCGGCTGCGCGCGCTCATCAGCGAGATGGGGGGGCTGGCCGAGCATGGCATCGGCGAAGCGATGCGCTGCCTGGTCGACCGCGACGTCGATGGCGCCCACCGCGTCATCGAGGAGGACAAGAAGCTCGACGCTCTGGAGACGGAAACGGAAAAGCGGGTGGTTCAGCTCATCGCCCTGCGTGCGCCCATGGCCGGCGACCTGCGCGACGTGGTCGCCGCGCTCAAGATCTCGGGCGTGGTGGAACGCATCGGCGACTATGCCAAGAACATCGCCAAGCGGGTCGCGATCCTGGAAGACGCCGGCAAGATCGAGCCCTTGTCGCTGTTGCCCGAAATGGCCCGGATCGCGGCGGGAATGGTGCACGATGTGCTCAACGCCTTCGTCAATCGCGACGCCGAGGCCGCCCTGCGCGTGTGCGACCGGGACAAGGCGGTGGACGATTTCTACGACAGCGTGTTCCGCACCCTGCTGACCCACATGATGGAGGACCCGCACTCCATCCGCCACGCGACGCACCTCCTGTTCGTCGCCAAGAACCTGGAGCGGGTCGGCGACCATGCCACCAACATCGCCGAAATGGTCTACTACGCCGCCACCGGCCGCCACATGAGCGAGCGGGTCAAAGGCGCGGACCCGCTGGCCGGCTGATGAGCGCGCGCCGCCTCCTGCTGGTCGAAGACGACCGTTCGCTCGCCGAGCTCATCAGCTTTCATTTCGAGCGCGCCGGCTACGACGTCACCCGCACCGGCGACGGCGAGGAAGCGCTGATCCTGGCGGACGAGGTGAAGCCCGACCTGGTGCTGCTCGACTGGATGATCGAGGGCGTCAGCGGCATCGAGGTCTGCCGCCGCCTGCGCCGCCGTGGTCCCACCGCCAACCTGCCGATCGTGATGCTGACCGCGCGGGGCGAGGAGAACGATCGCATCCGCGGGCTCGAAACGGGGGCGGACGATTATGTCACCAAGCCGTTCAGCCCCAAGGAGCTGGTCGCCCGCGCCGGCGCCGTGCTCCGGCGGGTCCGGCCGGCGTTGGCCGCGGAGCAGCTGGAATATGGCGGGCTGGAAATGGACCTCGCGGGCCATCGCGTCCGCCGCGGCGGCAAGCCGGTGCAGCTTGGACCCACCGAATATCGGCTGCTGCGCCACTTCCTGGAGAACCCAGGCCGCGTGTTCTCCCGCCAGCAGCTGCTGGAAACGGTGTGGCCGCACAGCGAGGAGATCGAGCTGCGCACGGTGGACGTGCACATCCGCCGCCTGCGGCTGGCCCTAGGTGAGCCGGACCTGATCAGGACGGTGCGGAGCGCGGGCTACGCGCTGGATGCCGAGGGAGTGGCCTGACCGTCATCCCGGCGCAGGGCTCCCATCAAAGTAGTACTTTGATGGGGCCCGCAGGCCGGGATCCCAGCTGAAGGGGCACGACGGTGGCAGGAAATCCCGGCCTTCGCCGGGATGACGTGGCGGGTTTGCTCGGCTAACCCGCACTCGATGTCCCGCCGCAAGAAGTCGCACCAGTCCCACGGCACCCCCAACCGTCCGCGCTTCTGGGGCAAGCATGCGGTCGCCGCAGCGCTGGACAACCCCGAGCGGCGGGTGCTGAAGGCCTGGGCGACCCGCGAGGCTGCGGAGTTCATGCGGTTCCCGCCGGAAGTGCCGGTCACCATGGCCGAGGCGCCCGACCTTGGCCGGCTCGTCCCGCATGATGCCCCGCACCAGGGCGTGGTGGTGGAGGTGGAGCCGCTGGAGGAGGCGTGGCTGGGCGACCTGCTGATGCAGGCGGAGGAGCGGGCGGTGCTGCTGGTGCTCGACCAGGTCACCGATCCGCACAACGTCGGCGCCATCCTGCGCTCCGCCGCCGCGTTCGGCGCGCTGGGCATCGTCACCCAGGACCGCCACTCGCCGCCGGAAAGCGGAGCCTTGGCCAAGGCGGCGTCGGGCGCGCTGGAGCGGGTGCCGTGGGCGCGGGTGGTGAACCTCGCCCGCGCGCTGGACGAGATCGCCGAAGCGGGCTTCTGGCGCATCGGGCTGGCGGGTGAGGCGGAGACCGAACTCCAGGAGGCGCTCGGCCCGCGGCGGGTCGCGCTGGTGCTGGGCGCCGAAGGTCCGGGCATGCGCGCCAACACGCGGGAACATTGCGACGCGCTCGCCCGCCTGCCGATCAGCGATGCGGTGGAGAGCTTGAACGTGTCTAACGCTGCGGCGGTGGCGTTGTACGCCGCGAGCGCGGTCAGGCCGGGGTGACAAGCTATGGTCAGAACCCTCGACACCCTCACCGCCGGCCTGGCCCATCTCGCCGCCGCCGAACCCGCCTTTCGCGCCGTGCTCGAACGCCACGGCCACCCCGAGCCGCGCAACAGCGAGCCGGGCGCCGCGACCCTGATGCGCACCATCGTCGGGCAGCAGGTCAGCGTCGCCGCGGCCCGTTCCATGTGGAACAAGCTGGAAGGCGCCTATGGCTCCCCGCCGGACCTCGGCCGCATCCTCGCGGCCAGTGACGAGGAGCTGCGAGCGCTCGGCCAGTCACGGCAAAAGGCGGGCTACCTCCGTTCGCTCGCCCAGCTGATCGTCTCGGGCGAACTCGACCTCGCGCACCTGCCGGAGGACGACGAGGAAGCGGTCGCGCTGCTCACCCGGATCAAGGGGATCGGCCGCTGGTCGGCGGAAATCTACCTGCTGTTCGCGGAAGGGCGGGCGGATGTCTGGCCGGCTGGCGACCTGGCGGTGCAGGTCGAGGTCGGACGGCTGCTCGGCCTCGACGCCAGGCCGAGCGAACGGGCGCTGCGCGAGCTGGCCGAGCCCTGGCGACCGTACCGCGGCGCGGCGGCCGTGCTCGCCTGGCACAGCTACAATTCGGTGGGAACGGCCCTCTAGGGTCCAGACCTAGCGCCGAACGCCGCCGGGCAGCGCCCGAGCGATCACTCCGCGGAACTCGCGCGGGCCCGGGTCGGTGCGCAAGGGCCCCAGCTTCTCGCTGCTTCCCGACCCTCGCCCGATCAGGAACGCCCCCGACGTGCGGCCGGTGCTGCTGCCCGCGCGATAGCCGACGTTCACCGCGACCAGCGGTACCAGCACCCGCCCCTCGCCCGCGGCATACTCGCGGAACGCCGCCCGGGGCATCCGCACCACCGCCTGGAGCGCGGCATGGTCGAGCGGAGCGATCATCTCCGCGGCTTGTGGCGCCGGATCGGGGCGGGCGAAAAAGGTGGCGAGTTCGCCCTCCTGCTCAGGCCCGGCATTCAGGGGCGCCACCTCCACGCCGACCTGCCGGGCGGGCACGCTGCCGCTGTTGGCGACCAGCAATTGCAGGTGCAGCTGGAGCTCCTCCTCCGTCAGCACCGCCGCCGTGACATGCACGTCCAGATCGAGCCATGGCCGGAGCCGCGTCGACACGATGCCCACGCCCTTGGGATGGCTCGGCGCCGGAGCTGGCGCGGGTTGCGGGGCGGGCACGGAAGCGCGAGGTGCGGCAGGTTGAGGCTCGCGCCGCGGCTCCGCTGATGGCGACGCACCGCCGGCAAAGGCCAGACCGCCGCTGTCGAGCTGGTCCTCCCCTTTGCTGCGCCGGCGGCTCCACAGGAGCAGGGCACCCGCCACCACCGCGGCAAAGGCGAGCAGCCACGGCCACATCGGCGCGCCGCCTTCATCGCTGACCGGCGCTGGCGCAATAGGATCAACCGCCCCGCCGGCCGAATTGCCGAAGCCGGGCGAGTTGAAGTCAAAGGATGCCGACGGCGCTGGTGTCGGCGGCGGCAGGTTGAGCGACGTGGCGGGGGCGGCCTCCGACGACGGTGCCGGCGAGGGTGCGGGGCTGGCGGAAGGACGCGCACCGCCCGCTGCCTGTTCCACGCGAGAAGTGGGCGGCGGCACCACGGTCCGGGGCGCGGGCGCGGGCGCGGCAGCGGGGCGATCGGGGTTCCCGACCGGTGTGCCCTGCTCCGCCGATGGCTCCCGAGCCCCCTCCGGCTGCTGCGACCTGGACCCGCCCAGCGAGAAGTCGCGCAACTGTTCGGGGCCGACCGTCCCCTCGCGGGGCGGCGGCGGCGGCGCGACCACGTTGTTCTGGGCGGACGCGGGCGCCCCCGCGGACGTGATCAGCGCGCCGGCAAGCAGCAGGATGGACAAGCGAAAGCCGCGAAACACTGGCGGTGATCAACCTCTTAGAGCCGGGCCGGCTGCCCCCGGAACGCTCTGCAGCGCTGTCGAAGCCGGCGTCTATCAGCCGCGCCTCATGCCCTGCGGAGCGCCGAGGCACAAGCATGTCGTGCCGTGCCGGGCGCGCGCCGCAACCGCTTTGGCCGACTTCTCGTCAGAGCGGGCGGAGCCCAGCCGCGTAGCGCGCTGCCTTTTCGGCATAATGTGCGGCGGAGGTCTGCAGCGCCGCCATCTCCGCTTCGCTCAGCTGCCGCACGATCCTGGCCGGGGTGCCGACGATCAGCATGCCCCCCTCGAAGGTCTTGCCTTCGGTCACCAGAGCCCCCGCGCCGACGATGCACCCGGCCCCGACCAGCGCGCCATTGAGCACGCGGGCGCCCATCCCGATCAGCGCTCCGTCGCCCACTGTGCAGCCGTGGAGAATGGCCTGATGCCCGACCGTCACGCCGCGCCCCACCGTCAGGGGCGCACCCGCGTCCGAATGACACACCGCGCCGTCCTGGATGTTGCTGGCCTCGCCGACCAGGATCGGGGTGTTGTCCGCGCGGATCACCGCCCCGAACCATACGCTGGCCCGCGCACCCAGGCGGACGTCGCCGATGAGGTCGGCGGAGGGCGCCGCCCAGGCTCCGTCCCCCAGCGTGGGTGCGCGGCCTTCCCATTCGTATAGCGGCATCGGCTGGCCGTAGCGGGAGCGCCGACGTCATGTCGATGCATTTGACCCTTTGCGTTGCGGATATCTGCCGCTAGCCAGCCATGGCATGCTGATTCAGCGGTCTTCTCCGGACATCGGATTCCTCCAGGGTGACGGCGAGTGCGCGGAGCTGATCCTGGCCAAGGATTGGTCGGACACGCTTGGCCCGATCGCTGCATGGCCGATCACCCTCAAGGTCGCCACCGGCCTCCTGCTTCGCTCCCCCGTGCCGATGGTCATGCTGTGGGGCGAGGACGGCATCATGATCTACAACGATGCCTACTCGGTGTTCGCGGGCGGGAAGCACCCGGAGCAGCTCGGCATGAAGGTGCGGGAAGCCTGGCCGGAGGTCGCGGACTTCAACGACAATGTGATGAAGGTCGGCCTGGCCGGCGGCACGCTCAGCTACAAGGATCAGGAGCTGACGCTTCACCGGCACGGCCAGCCGGAACAGGTCTGGATGAACCTCGACTATTCGCCGGTGCTGGATGAAAGCGGCCGTCCGGGCGGCGTTCTCGCCGTGGTGGTCGAGACCACCCAGGCGGTTCTGGCCGAACGGGCGCGAAGTGATTCTGCCGAGCGGCTCCGCTTCTTCGATCGGCTTTCCACCGCGACCAGCGTGCTGTCCAACCCAACGGAAGTCATGACGGCTACCGCGCGCCTGTTGGGCGAACAGCTCGGCACGTCCGTAATCGCCTATGCCGACGTGCACGAGGACGAGGACCAGTTCACCATCCGCGGCAACTGGGCGGCGCCGGGCGCCCAATCGATCGTGGGCACCTACAGCCTCGCCGCCTTCGGCCGCACCGCCAACGAGGCGCTGCATGGAGGGCGGCCGTTCATCACCCGCGACACGCTGGCGGAGCTTGGCGCAGAGGAAGGCGCAGCGCTGCTTGGCCTGGGCCTTGGGGCGACCGTATGCATGCCGCTCGTGAAGGAAGGGCGGCTGACGGCGTTGATGGCCGCGCATGAGAAGGAGCCGCGGGACTGGACGGACGCGGAACTCTCGTTGATCGCCGAGACCACGGAACGGAGCTGGGCGCACGTCGAGCGCGTGCGGTCGGAAGCGGTCCTGCGCGAAAGCGAGGAACGGCTGCGGATCGTGGTCGACAGTGCATCCGACTACGCGATCGTGACCATCGATCCCGAGCGGCGGATCACCGGCTGGTCGCAGGGCGCCGCCAACATCTTCGGACTGTCCCGCCAAGAGGCGATTGGCCGGAGCAGCGACGAACTCTTCACCCCTGAGGACCGGGCCGCGGGCCAGCCGGAAAAGGAAGTCGACACCGCCCGCCGGGAAGGCTGCGCGCCCGACGAACGCTGGCACCAACGGCTGGACGGGCCCCGCGTCTTCCTGAGCGGTTCGGCTCATCCGCTGCCGCGCGACGAGCTCGGCCGGGAACGCGGCTTCATCAAGGTCGCCCGCGACGAAACGGAGCGCAGGCGCACCGAAGCGGCGCTGCACGAGACAGCCGAACGCTATCGCCTGGTCGCCAAGGCCACCAACGACGCGATCTGGGACTGGGACCTGGCGTCCGACCAGATCGTCTGGAACGAAGCGGTGCGGACCCTGTTCGGTCACGAAGATGCGGTGGGCGGCACCGCGGGGGATTGGTGGATCGAGCACATCCACCCGGACGATCGCGACCGGGTGGAGCAGCAGATCTTTTCGGTCATTGATGGAACGGAGACGAGCTGGACCGACGAATACCGCTTCCTCTGCGCGGACGGCAGCGCGGCGCATGTGCTGGACCGCGGAACCGTCAGCCGCGACGAAACCGGCAAGGCGGTCCGGATGATCGGGGCCATGCTCGACCTTAGCGAACGCTACGAGGCGGAAGCGGCGGTGGCGCAAAGCGAGGCCACGCTGCGCAGCGTGCTGGAGCAGATGCCGATCGGGGTCGCCATCGCCGAAGTGCCGAGCGGCCGGCTGGTCCACTTCAACCAGGCTTGCGCCAGGATCCTGGGGCAGGACGTGCGCCCCGGACCCGTCAAGGATTATGGCATCTTCAACGCCGTCAAGGAGGACGGCACCGCCTACGCCATCCACGAGTACCCGCTGTCCCGCGCGGTTCTGAGCGGCGAAACGACCATCGACCAGGAAATCGGCTACCGCCGCGGCGACGGCGAGATCATCACCCTGGAGGTAAGCGCCGCTCCCATCGAAACCGCGCAGGGCCGATCGCTGGCGGTGACCACCTTTACCGACATCAGCGCGCGCAAGCGTGCCGAGCGCCACCAGCAGCTGCTGATCGATGAGCTCAGCCACCGGGCCAAGAACCTGCTGGCGATCATCCAGAGCGTCGCGCAGCAGAGCTTCAAGGGCGACCGTCCGCGCAAGGAGATGGTCCGCGCGTTCGAGGGCCGGCTGGGCGCGCTGGCCGCCGCCCACGGCATCCTTACCCGGCAGAAGTGGGAAAGCGCGCCCGTCCGGCAGATCATCTGCGACACAATCACCGCGGTGAAGCCGGACGATCACCGGCTGAAGCTCGACGGGCCGGAACTCACGGTTTCTCCGAAGACCGGCGTCAGCCTGGCGATGGCGGTGCACGAGCTTGCCACCAACGCGGTGAAATATGGCTGTTTCAGCAATGAGAGCGGAACGGTGGACGTGCGCTGGTCGACCCACGACGGGCGGCTGCACCTCCGCTGGACGGAGCGCGGCGGACCACGGGTGGAGCCGCCTTCCCGCCGCGGCTTCGGCAGCCGGATGATCGAGCGCGGGCTGGCCGCCGAGCTCGGCGGCACCGTGCACATCGACTTCCAGCCGGAGGGCATCGTCTGCACCGTCGACGCGCCGCTGCCCGAGGCGGGATGAGCGTGCTGCACAACAAGCGGGTGCTGCTGGTCGAGGACGAGGCGGTGATCGCCTTCGCCGTCGAGGATGCCCTGCTGGAGCTTGGCTGCGAAGTCGTCGGGCCCGCCTTCTGCCTGGAAGATGCCGTCGCGCTGGCCAGCGCCGAACCGATCGACGCCGCCATCCTCGACGTCAACCTCAACGACCAGCGCAGCTATGCCGTGGCCGACGAGCTCCGGCGCCGCGGCGTCCCGTTCCTGTTCGCCACCGGCTATGCCGAAGGCGGCCTCGACTGGGACCGGGCGAAAGTGGACGTCCTGCCCAAGCCCTACCGCAAGGACCAGATCGCGGCGGCCCTGAACCGGCTGCTGAACTGACGCGGCAGAGGCGGCAAAGCCGGCGAGTTGCAGCGAACCGGAACCGACTCGGCCTGATATTCGCTTCAACCCAACGGCTTAAGCGCGAGGCTGCTGCTACCCAGGGGCGCGCCTGCTATCCGGCCAAGCAGAGGAGGGCAGCAAGGAGCTGGGCGCGTGGTGATCCCGAGTCAGAAGCAGGTCGAAGGCTGGACCGAGCGGCTTCCGACCTCGCCCTTGCTGGAGCGGCTCGACGCGGGCCTGCCGCAGCTCTTCGCGGACACCGACCGGCCGCCGCTCGACCGCTACAAGCTGTTGTTCGATTACCTGCTGGCCGGCTTCCTGGAGTTCCGGACCGCGGCGGGGGAGCGGGCCTATTATCCCGGCTTCAAGGGCATGAGGGGTCACCGCATCGAGGGGCTGGAAGGCTTCGCCCGGACCGCCCCGCTGTTCGCCAGCTGGCTGGCCTCGGGCCGCGGCGAGCAGGTCGCGGATCCGCGCAACTCGGGTTCGATTGATCTTGCCGAGCTCATCCGCGACGGCCTTCTGGCTGGAACGGACCCCGCCGCGGACACCTATTGGGGTGCGATCGGGGATGTGGACCAGCGATGCGTCGAAGCCGCCGACGTCGCACTGATCCTGTGGCTGACCCGCGCGTCGATCTGGGCCCGCCTCGCCCCGCTCGAGCGCGAGCGGATCGCGGACTGGCTCCGCCCGGTCGCGCAGCGCGAGGTGTCGCCGAACAACTGGCTGCTGTTCCGGGTGCTCGTTCTGGAGGTGCTCGAGGCGCTCGGCATGGGGGGCGACAGGGCGGCCAGCCAGGCGGCGTGGACCGACTTCAAGCAGCATTATCGCGGCTCGGGCTGGTTCTACGACCCGCCGATGGGGATCGACTTCTACAACTGCTGGGCGATCAGCTACGCGCTTGGCTGGATCGACCAGGTCAATCCGGCGCTCGATCGCGAGTTCATCCGCGCGGCGCTGCGCTCCTCCGCCGAGCTCACGCTGCACCTGATCACCGCCGAGGGCCTGCCCATCATGGGCCGCAGCATCTGCTACCGGATGGCGGTGCCATGCCCGGTGTTGATCCAGTCGCGGCTCGACCCCGGCAGCCTCGACCCGGGGCTTGCCCGCCGCGCGCTGGACGCGGTGTGGCGGTACTTTGTGCGGCACGACGGCCTGGCCCAGGGCTGCGCGACCCAGGGCTATCACCATCCCGACAAGCGGCTGCTCGACCGCTACTCCGGGCCGGCGAGCTGCCAATGGTCGCTCCGTTCGCTGGTGCTGGCGTTCCTCCATCCCGACGACGCGCCGTTCTGGACCGCGCCTGAGCAGCCGCTCCCTGTCGAAGTGGGCGATTTCCGCCGCGACTATCCCGAGCTCGGCTGGGTGGTGCAAGGCGACCATGCGGCCGGTGAGGTCAGCATCAGCATCCAGGGCAACCCGGAACGTGAGGACACCCCTCCCGAGGAGCACCGCGCCTGGCGCAAGGCGGTCGAGCTGCTGTTCCACAAGCCCCATCAGCCCCACAACCACCGGGCGAAATATGGAAGGCGGCGCTATTCGTCGCGCAGGCCCCTCGTTTGAGGGGCGAAAGCTCCCAGCGGTTGATGAACACCCGGCTGCTCCGCAGCCTTCGTAATCAAACTGGCCGAACCATCCCCCGAATGGTCCTAAGCCGCTACCGCGGCCTGCCGGCCCTTCGCTGCGCTACGAGAGCCTGGCGGGAAACTCGCCAGGCTGGTGCCAGGAAGGGACAAAGATGGGCACTCAGATCATTGGACGAAATCACTGCCGCGGCCCTGAAGGCAGCCGCTTCAAAGCGCCCCAGCAGAAAAAGCTAGCGACGAGGTGTGCAAAATCAGCGATAGACGGAGGAAGGGCAAATCGGCTACCGGTCTGCTCGTCGTAAACGATCAGGAGCGCCGGCGTGTACGAGGCCAGGCTCGAAGCGAGCGAGGAAGGGGAGCGGCCGGGTACCTGGCTGCTGATCTACGGATCCATCTTCCCCGCCATGGTCATCGTCATCGAACTCCTGACTGGACTGTGCGCCAACATCTTCTTCGATCCGCTGCCTACGCCTGCTCACGTTCTCCTGACGCTTGCGGTGCCTGCGGCGAACCTCGCGCTGTGGCTTACGCTGCGCGGTGGTACGCTGATCGGCGCCCGTTGGCTGATGATGGCCGGAGGCGGGGCCGCTGCGATCGCCATATCCTATTCGCTCATCTTCCTGCCGCTGCTGCCGCTGGCGGTGATCGGGATCATCGTCGGGCTCGGGCTGCTGCCGTTCGGACCGGTTGCTGCGGCCTACGCCGCGATCAAGCAGACCTGGGGCCTGTACTGGGCGCTTGGTGAGCGCCACGGGCGGCGAGCCTGGGCTGGAGTAGGGCTTGGTGTCTGCGCCGTGCTGCTGGCGGACCTCCCCTCCACCGCGACCTTGCTCGCCTTGCGCTGGGCCGACGGCGATCCTGCCAGCGTGTCGCGCAGCGTGACGCTGATGCGGACCTTGGGTGACAAGGACATGCTGCTGCGCCTCTGCTATGAAAGCGACCGTCGCGCCAATGGGCTCGGCAGCGCACTCGTGTCGTTATGGGATGGCCCGTTCGGTGGCGAATTCGACCGCGGCGCCAACACGACGGCGGCGCGCGAACTCTACTACCGAGTGACCGGCGAAGCATTCAACCTGCGCCCGCCGCCCTACACGCGCGGGGCCTGGGCACAAGCGAACGACTTCCAGTTCGACGAGGAGCAGGGCGGAGCACAGGTCGGAGGGCGGCTACGCGGGCTAGGCCTGGCGTCCTCGCGGATCGATGGCTCGATCTCGGCCGACGATGCGCTGGCCTATGTCGAGTGGACGATGGACTTCGACAACAGTTCGTCGCAGCAGCGCGAAGCGCGGCTCACCCTTGCCCTTCCGCCCGGGGCGGTCGCGTCTCGAGCGACCTTGTGGGTCAACGGCGAGCCGCGCGAGGCGGCGGTCGCCTCCCGGGCGAAAGCACGCGCCGCCTATGAGCAGGTGGTGGTGCGCGAACAGCGCGACCCGTTGCTGGTCACCACCGATGGTGCCGACCGGTTGTTGGTTCAAGCATTCCCGATCCAGCCCGGCGGTGAGCTCAAGCTTCGGATCGGCATGAGCGCGCCCCTGGAGATTGGGCCTGACGGACGGATGAGCATGGCGCTGCCGGCGATCACCGACCGCAACTTCTCGATCGGTAACGGGGTGCCGCATCTGGTATGGCTGGAGAGCAAGAGGCCGCTCGGCGAGAAACACCCGCGTCTCGCGGTGCCCGCGCCCGGGCAGGTGCGGGGCGAATTGACCGACCGCGACCTGGCGAGCGGCCGAGCGCGGATCGATGCTGGAAGGGCGGTGCCGGGTTTGCGTCACGCCGTGTTGCCTGTCGACGGCAAGCTCCCGGCAAAGCCGGTGACGCAGACCATCAGCTTGGCTCCAAACGAGCCCGCCTCCGCGCTGATGCTTGTGGTTGACGGCTCCGCCGCCGGCGGTGCCGCGCGGGAAGGCCTGCTGACCGCGCTGGACGCGATCCCGGAAGGCTCCAAAATCGGGCTCATCATCGCGGCCGACGAGGGTGCGCAGGTGTCGCCGTCACCTTGGACGCGCGAGCAACGCAGCCGGTTCGAACGGGCGCTTCGCAGTCACCGGTTCGTCGGCGGCCAGGACAACGCCGGGGCGCTCGCGGACGCGACCGCGCTTCTCGGCCGTGAGTCGCGCGGCGCCCTGCTCTGGGTCCATGGGCCGCAGCCCGTCGCCTTTGCCGCCTCCACGGCGAGGATCGAACAGCTTGGCGAGCGCGCTTCGTCGCTGCCTCGTCTTCTGCTCTACCAGGTGGCTCCGGGCCCGCAGCGGATCCTGGGAGGCAGCGACTGGACGGAGGCGGCGCGAGTTGTTCCGGCATCCGGTGCTGTTGCCGACGATCTCGCGCGGGTCTTTGCCGAGGTTTTGGGCGCGGGGCAGCGGCTGCGGGCGGTCCGCGTTGCCGGGACGAGCGGAGCGGCCCAAGGTTCGCCGCACATCGCCCGCCTCTGGGCTGCGGAAGAAGTGCAGCGCCTGAACGCAGCCGGACGGCGCGACCAAGCGATCGCGCTCGCCGCGCAGGCCGGGATCGTCACGCCGGTGAGCGGTGCGGTCGTGCTGGAGACCGATGCCGACTACAAGAACAACGACCTGGCCGTCCCCGCGGCGGCGGACGTGCCTACGGTTCCGGAGCCGGAAGTCTGGGCGCTCCTGTTGCTCGCGCTGTTGGCCGCCGCCTGGTACTGGCGGCGCTACGGCGCGCGGACGGTGGCCGCTTGATCAACCCCGCGGCAATCCTGCTCGTCCTTCTGCTGGCGTTCTGGGACGCTTGGCAGCTGCTCGCAGTTCGGCTCGACAGTGGCGTGGATGCGATCCCGCTCCTCCTTGTTCTGACTGCCGTGTTTGTTCCGTTGGCTCGGCGGCTCTACTCTGGAGCCGCCGGCTTCCCCGTCGAGCTCCGCTACCTCACTGCAGCGCTCCTGCTCTATGTTTCAGCCACCCTGTTCGCGCCGCCGCCAATTCGCATCGCGGTCGCCGCCGTTACCCTGCTCGGGGCAATGCATCAGGTGGGCATCGGCCGCCGTCCGGGAGCGCCGTTCGTCAGCCTGACCTTGCTCGCGTTACCAGTGCTGCCTTCCCTGGAGTTCTTCCTCGCCTACCCGCTGCGGGTCGCTTCGGCGGGGATCACCGCCCTTATGCTCCGCACGAATGGCTTCCCAGTTGCGTTGGACGGGGTCGCGCTGCGCTGGGGCGAAGCCACCGTTCAATTCGACGCGGCCTGCAGCGGCGTTCGGATGCTGTGGGGCGCGCTGTTCCTGGCCAGCGCGCTGGCGCTTATCGCCGGGCTGCCGCTACGTCGTTATGCATTGCTGATCGCAGCGGCGGTTCCGCTGGCGATCTTCGCCAATGCCCTTCGCGCCGCGAGCCTGTTCTACCTCGAAGCGAATGCGGCCGCGCTGTCGCTGCCGCCGGCTGCGCACGAACTCACCGGGATTGCGGCTTTCGCGATGCTTGCAGTTGCGGTGATGACGCTGGGCGTCCGGCAAAGGCTTGCGCAATGACCCGGATCCAACCGGCGTTGTTCCTAATGATGGCTGCGCTGGCCGCCTCGGTGCCCTTCGTGAGTCGCGCCTCCGGCCCACCGGAAACCTCGGCTTTCCCGGGCTGGCCGAGCCGTCATGAGAACCGGGCGATCGCGCTCCTGCCGCCGGCGCCCGAGGACGCCTGGCTTGCGCGCCAGTTCCCGGGCCGGATCGCCCGCTTCAGCGACGGCAAGCGCCAGATCGTTCTGCGCTGGGTGGCGGGACCGACCCGCCTTCTCCATCCGGCGGTGCAATGCTTTCGCGCCGCCGGCTACACGATCGGCGAAGCGCCGGTACGGCGATTGGCGGATGGCGCGACGATGGGCTGCTTTCGCGCCAGCAAGGACGGCCGGGCCGTCCTGGCCTGTGAGCGAATCTTCGACGCCCGCCAGTCCTGGCCCGACGTGTCCTCCTGGTACTGGCATGCGCTTCTGAATAGGGCGCCGGAGGGTTACTGGGCGGTGCTGGAGGTCGGCACCGCCGGAAGCTGATGCCCGAGCTTGCCTCTGCCTGACTGCTCGCTAGGCTGCTGCAGCCAGGGGGCAGTATGCGTGTTTATCTTCTTGCCGCGTGCATCGGCCTTGCCGCGCTGAGCGCGACAGCGGGCGCGAAGAGCGCCCAGCCGGTAATCCCTCGTGACGCAATTTCGGCAAGCACTGCACGCAATCCGTCCGTGCTCGCGTATGAAGGCGGCGTTCGCAGCGAAGCGACCGAGCGCAGCCTGGACATCCGGCGCATGGACCTGCGCGTGAATGTGCGTGGCGCGGTTGCGGTCAGCGAGATGAACCTGTGGGTGCACGCAGCAAGCGCGGAGACGGTTGAGGGACACGTTCGGATCGCCCTTCCGGCCGGTACTGTCGTGACCGGCTATGCGCTCGACGTGGATGGCACGATTGTAGACGGCTCTCTGGTCGAGGCCGCCCGCGCCGAGGCTGCCTACGAACGCCAGGTTCGTGGGCAGGTGGATCCGGGCCTTGCAAAGATCGATGCCGGCGGAGCCTTCACGACGCGCGTGTTCCCGATCGATCGGGGCAAGGGGCGCCGGCTGCGGCTCCGGTTCGTGACTCCGGTCGCCAATGGCTACCGCCTGCCGCTCGATCTTGCCTCGCCGGTAGATGGCTGGGCGGTGGTTGTGAGCGGCGACGGCGCTCAGGCGCGGCTTGGCGGCCGAGGCCTCCAGCAGCGCGGCAGGGATGCAGTCCTGACCGGCACCCGAGCCATCCGAGGCGATCTCGTCATCGACCCGCCCCGAGGGCCCGAGGCGCTCGCCAGCCTGCACTCCACCGGTGAGACCTACTGGCAGCTAAGCGGCCCGATGCCAAAGGCGCAGCGGCGGACCGGTGGCACCATGAGGATCTACTGGGACCGTTCCCGCTCCCGCCGTGACCAGGACCATGCCGCCGAACTGCGACAGGTGCGGGACGCGGCGAGGGCGCTGGCACCTGAGAGGATCGAGTGGGTCGCCTTCTCATCGGGCGCACCGGAACGGACTACTTTGGCGAACGCCGCCGAGATCGATCGCCGGGTCGGAGCCCTCCGCTACGCAGGTGCGACCAGCTACGCTGTGCTGGCTTTCGCCCCCCCGGCCGACACGTGCGTGCTGGTCAGCGACGGACAGGCAACTCTTGACGAAGGCCGCCTTGCCCCGCTGCCGTGCCGGCTTTTCGCAATCGCGCCGGCCGAGGGCAGCAACGTCGCCCGGCTCACTTCCCTGGCGCAAGCGAGCGGAGGCCAGTTCGTCGCCGCCGACCGCGGCGAAGTCGATTGGCATGCTCCAGCGATCGAACAGGTGCTGGACGCATCCGGCACTCCACTTCGGTTCGTGACCCTCGGCAGCTCGCCGGACCGGTGGACGGTCGCCGTCAAGGCGCCACCCAGCGGGCCGGTGCGAGTCATGATCGGCGGGGCTGCCGTTCAGCGTGAGCCTGTCGCCGCTCCGCTGCGGTTCGATGGCGAAGGCGCAATCCTTGCCCGCGCTCAACTCGCGGCGTTGGAGGGAACAGCGGATCGCCCGGCCTTCGTAGAACTTAGCCGGCGCTACTCGATCGCCAGCCCGACACTGTCCTTCGTCGTGCTCGAACGACCGGAGGATTATGTCCGCAATGGCATCGAGCCGCCGCGAGGATACAAGCGGCACTCCGAGTGGGCGGAGCTCAAGCTGGCTGAAGATGCCAATCGCAAGGCAGCCGAGCAGAACCGCTTCGCGCAGCTGCTGAAGGATTGGAACGAGCAGGTCGCCTGGTACGAAACGCGCTTCGACCTGACTGCGCGCCCGCCGCAGAGAAACGGCAAGGGACAGCCGGCACCAAGCGTGATAGCGGCGCCGGCGCCCGCCATCGCGCAGACCCCTGGGACACCGACCTGTCCGGACGGTTCATCGCGCGGTGCCGCAGCTTCGTGCCCTGCGCCGCCGCCGCCGCCTCCGCCGCCTCCACCCGCGCCCGCGCCCGCGCCCGCGTATGAGAGGGACGACGAATATGAGCCGGAAGGGGCCCAGGAGGTTGTAGTTACGGCCAACAGGACTCCAGCTGAGAGTCCGGGCAGCAACTCCCGAGACCTCCTCGTGTCCGTGGCCGCGTGGCGGCCGGAGCGGGACTATCTCGACGCCTACGACAAGGCGCCCGGGGCCTTCGACCACATCTATCCCGACTGGGAGAAGAAGGCGGGCGGCGTGCCCTCATTCTATCTCGATACTGCCGATTGGCTGTACCGGCAGCAGCGACTGGCCCCAGCCGAGCAGGTCCTCATGTCGGCGCTCGATCTTCCGACCGCCAACCAGATAACGCTGGGCATGGTTGCGGCGCGACTGGAACGCTACGGTTTGATCGACATGGCCGTCGGGTTGCGCGAGCGGCAGGCGCTGCTCGATCCCGATCGTCCGCAGCCCAAGCGGCTGCTGGCCCTGGCACTGGCACGTCGTGCGGCGCTGGGCCGGGCTGGCGCGAAGGCGGACTTGGAGCGGGCCATCAGCCTGCTCCTGGAGATCGCGCTCAAGCCGGTCGACGGTCGCTGGAAGGGCATTGACCTCATCAGCATGGTCGAGGCCAACAATCTTCTTGTCCGCCTCCGCAGGCTAGGCGGCGACGTTGCTGTCGATCCACGGCTGATCAGGAACATGGCGAGCGACGTCCGTATCGTGATCGACTGGTCCAGCGACGCGACGGATGTGGACCTGTGGGTAGATGAGCCAAATGGCGAACGGGCAATCTACAGCAATCCGCGGACTCGGATCGGCGGGCACCTCTCGAATGATATGACGGAAGGATTCGGCCCGGAAGAATATCTCCTGAGACGTGCCGCGACAGGTGCTTACGTCACCCGGGCGGATGTCTACGCGCCCGATCGGCTGGACCCCAATGGAGCCGCCCGCGTCACCGCCCACCTTTACCGAGATTGGGGCCGCCCGACAGAGCGGGTGGAATCGATCGATTTCGACGTCAGGGACGGGGAAGACGAGGAAGTCCGTATCGGGACGCTGACCGTCGAACGATCAGGCGAGGGTGATGAAGCCCGCGTACGCGGTGCCTCGTCCATAGGGGCTCCGGCCGTTCAGCGTCGGGCGGAGCCGCGGCAATAGGCAGGCGAGTTCGAGCAACGCTCTCTCGATCAGCCGCGCGATGCGTTGCAAGCTTCACATGAGGCGGGCTGATCAATGGCTAACGTTCAGGCCTGCCAGGCAGGTTGTCACTCAAGAGGTCCGAGGGCCCTTCCGGCGAATTGCCATCAGCCACCCGAGTCGACGTTGAGGGCTTGATCGCGTTTGCCAGGTTCTCGAGGCTACCTCCGTCGAACCCGAGTTCCTTCATCAAGCCGTCCACGATCGGTGCCTGCGCCCGGTAGCGGAGAGCTGCCGCAACGGCATTCGACGCGAGGTTGCCGTCCGTTGGGGTTGCGCCAGTTCCGTCACTGCTCGCGGGGGCACCGGACAAACCCTCGACCTGGATGATCTTGATGGAGTCAATCGCCTCCATCGGCTTGGCGGCTTCCCGCACAACTTCCGGCAGGACCCTCAGCAAGGCGAGCTTGGTCTGCAGCGAAATCTGGTCGGAAGACAGCAAGTTGGCCGCTTCGTTGACTGCCCGCTGCCCGGCTGCCTCAACCTCGAACCGAACGCGCGCCGCTTCAGCCCTCAACTTCTCGGCATTGGCTTCACCTTCAGCCGCGAGCCGGACCGCCTCGGCCCGGTCCGCCGCCGCCTGCTTGTCCGCGTCGGCTTGGACCTTGATCCCGATGGCCGCTCGCTCGGCCTCACGTGAGGCGTCGATCAACTCGATGCGCTTGACGCGTTCCGCGACCTCGGTCTCCCGAGCCGTTCCGACCCGCTCTTCGGCGGCGACCGCCTCCGCCCGCGCGCGATCCGCCTCGGCCTTGGCCTGACTCTCCTCGCGGCTTTTGTTCTGAACGGCGATCTGCTGCTCTTGGCGGGCGATCTCGACCGCCTGCGCCTGCGCGATCTTGGCTTGCTCGATAAGACGGTTGGCTTCGATCTGCGCGCTGTCCACCTGCTGCTTGGCTTCGATCCGGGCCTGCTCGGCCTCGCGCTGGCGGATGGACTGCTCCTGCGCGACCTCCGCGACCTGCGCCGCGCGCCGGACTTCGACCTCGCGCTCCTGCTCGAGCCGGGCGAACTCGCCCTCGCGCGAGATCTCCAGGCTGCGGCGCTCGGCCTCCAGGTTCTTGGCCTCGATCTGGACCCGCGTTTCCTGCTCGATGTCGTTGCGCGCCTTCTTCCGAAGCTCGATCTGCTCGGTAAGCTTGGTAAGGCCCTCGGCGTCGAAAGCATTGTTAGCGTTGAAATGCTCGATGGAGGTCTGGTCGAGGCCGGTGAGCGACACGGACTCCAGCTCAAGACCGTTCATCGCTAGGTCGGCCGCGCTGACCTGCTGCACCTTCTGGACGAAGTCGGCACGCTGCTCATGGAGCTGGGCCATGGTCATGCCGGCCGCCACCGATCGCAGCGCATCGACGAACTTGCCCTCGATCAGCTCTTTCAGGCTATCCGGCTGCATCGTCCGCACCCCAAGTGTCTGTGCCGCCATCGCGATGCTCTCGCGATCAGGACGGACCCGCACATAGAACTCGGCCTTCACGTCGATCCGCAGCCGGTCCAGCGTGATCAGGGCATCGGTGTTCTTGCGCTCCACCGCCAAACGGACGGTATTCAGGTTCACCTGCATCGTCTCGTGCAGCACCGGCAGGACCAGCGCTCCGCCGTTGATCACCACCCTCTCGCCTCCAAAGCCGGTCCGGACGAAGCCGGTCTCCTTGCTGGCCCGCTTGTAGAGTCGCGTCAGGATGAGACCGATCACGAGCAGCGCGGCAAGAACAATGCCGGCGTAGATGGCCGTTTCGATGAGCACTTCCATTCCCCCTAGCTGAATAGCCGCGGACGATCCTCGAGACTGAGCTCGAGCGTTTCACCTTCCGCGAGTCCAATGAACAATTCGCCTTCCCGGCGAACGAGCAGCAAGCTTTGGCCTTCCTTGGCTTCTGATCCCTCGCTGAAGGGCTCAACCATGACGTGGTGCGCCTGACCATGCTCGTCCCGCACGACCGCCCTCGCCGGTGCGCCGATCCGGGCGGTGCCCACCGTCACCGTTGCGCGCTTGCCGATCAGGGAATCTCGGCCAACGGCGGTGGTTTCGTCCCTTGGCATGATCCGGGCTGCAGCCCGAGCAGTGATCCCTAGCAGCGGAAGCGAAGCTGCCGCGGCGGCAGGAGCAGCGAGCCATGGTGTGATCGGACCACCGAGCAGTTCCGCGGCGATCCGCTGTCCGATGAGGCCTATCAAGCCGAACAGCGCGAGGAAGATTACGAGCAGAATGAGGACGGGAACGGCACCGAAGCCTAACCAACCCAGAAGATGACCCACATCGTGCAGGTCGAGATCTCCATCCAGGTGCACGGCCGACGCGCCAATCCCAAGCGCTTCGACCAGACCGATCATCATCATCAGCGCCAAGGCCACAGTAAACGGCAGAACCTCGGGCGCCCCCAGAAAGTCGATCATCGAGCCTCCGCAAGCAGGCTAACCAGCGAAGGAGCGATTTCATAGCGTTTTCGCCGGGTTGCCCTTCGACGCCACTCTTCGCCGTCGAGCATCCGCGAACTCTGCCCTCCGCCCCCTCGGGTTCGCGATGTCCGCCTTCCACCCATTCCGGACATTGAGCCATGGCTGCTAAGCGCCATTCAGCCGCCCTATGACGCCCTCTTGGCCTTGGCCTGTATATCGCATCGGAGATCGCCAAGGCACACGACGGAATGCTCGACGTCCGCTCATCGGATCATGAAACTAGGTTTACTTCCACAATGCCGAAAGGCGGCTGATCAGCGGAGCTGCATCGGTTGATAGGCCGCAAGCTTACATCCGCGATGTCTGCAATGGGTCGAAAGCGGACGTCTGTGCTGCTTAAGCCGGCGGGACGGTCCCCGGCCTAAGGTAGGCGAACATTTGTGGCACATAGTCCACCTTGCCGAGTGGCACCCCGGCTTGCCGGAGGATCGCGTAGGCAACCATCTGGTGGAAGGTGACCTGCGGCAGGACCCAGTCGCGGACATATTGCTCGCCGTTCATGTCGAAGACCATGCCGGTGGGCAGCTCGTGTGCGACCGGGCGCTCGGCCGCGGCATCGAGCGCATCGGAGGCGATGGTGGTCAGGAACCGCGCCGCCTCGGCAACGCGCGCGCGCGCCTCGGCCCAGGTGCCCGGCCGTTCTCCGCCGTCCCGTCCTTCCTGTCGAACCGCCAGCACTTTATCCGGTACCGCCTCGCCTTGAAGGCGGAAGCAGGGCTCCTGCGTCTGGAAGGCCAGGAAGCGCAGCTGCGTAGTCAGCGGAAACATGTCGGGCGCGAGACGCAGGGCTAGAAGCGCGTCCGGGCTCTCCCCGCGCGTCGCGGCGAATGCCTCCGCCTTGTCGAGCCAGCCGGAGAGGGCTTGAAGCTGGTTGCCGAGCGAAGTGACGAGGAAGGTGGTGAGCTGCATACGGCCGCTTGTGGGCGAATGTGGATCGCGTGCGCAAGCGGGTGCGATCTCAAGGCAGGCGGAAGCCCCGTCTGCGACTACCTGGGGTGGAGTTGTTCGGGAAATGTTCCGAATGGGTCCGAAACTGACCTCCGACCTGAGTGTCCGAACGGGTGGAAAGCGAACATTCACAAACTCGTGAAGCTGGCCATCGCTTCCTTCACGATTTGCTCCTCCAACTCCTCCGTATTGGTGCCGACGTAAGCCTCCATGCGCCACCGGCCATCGAGAAAGTGCTTGCCTACAGGGCGTTCCAAGAAGCCTACCATTTCCGTGAGTTCGCCCTCGGTGAACTCCCAGTTCACATGGTCCTCGTAAGCCTGCTGGTATTCGGCTCGATGCTTTGCATAGGCGTTCGTCAGAGCGGTCATTCGCTTCTCGAAACCGCCTGTAAGGCTCTCCTGCACGGCTTGGCCGCTTGAGACCTGCCACATCGGGCCGCCCGGAATGGCATATCGTTCGAGGAAGCTGCCGCTATCCAACTGCTGCTGAAGTCCAATCGCGCGCAGAAAGCGGCGGATAAGTAGCAGCTTCGAGGGGCTCGGAGGCTTGTCGATTTGTGCGGACGGCGCGAGCGTTCGAGTGGCTTGCGGGGGAGCAGCGAGTGCACCCGAAGTCGAGAATAGCGCGGCCACGCCGAGCAGCAGAAAGGTCTTCATCTCCGCGTTGTGACCCGCGCCGCTAATGTCCGCAATGGGTCGAAAGCGGACGTTCTGCCCCAATGTTCGGAGTGGTTGGAAAACGGACCTTGCCCACCCGCTAGGCGGAGCTGAACGGTGACTCGGGCACCACCTGATTTTGTGCCACCCTGAAAATCTCGAACTGCAGGTCCGTCAGGTCTAGCGCGGAAGTGCTGCCAGCAAGAGCATAACCTTCCAGCATATGAAGCGCGCCGTCCTTCATGAAGAGAACGAAGCCGAGGTCATACTCCATCCCCCTGATGTGGGCATGACTTTCATAGCCGAGCACCTTTGGGCTCTTCACTCGCTCCGCGTCTTCAGGAACCCTAATGGTCGTGAAGAAGCCAGCGCCGCTGTTCTCGCGCTCGATCACGGTCGCAGCCTCAAGCTGCCGCTCAAGCCCCGCCGCCAGTTCAGGTGTCTCGGAGAAGATTGAGCGTAGGGCCGCTTCTTCCAGTTGAGTCAACGTCATGCTCGCCGTTACCACGGCAAGCGGGCCCAGCGAATGTCCGCAATGGGTGGAAAGCGGACATTGAGGCGCAGGTGGAGAACCCAGTAGGGCGATCAGTCGTCGACTACTGCTGAGGAGTTCCCA
>NZ_CADCWA010000187.1 GCF_902806285.1 uncultured Sphingomonas sp.
TATCAGCTTGATCCTCGCTGAAGGCCAGACTGCATTCTCCCGCCGCCTGCACCGCCGCTGGTGACCCCTACGGGACTCGAACCCGTGTTTTCGCCGTGAGAGGGCGACGTCCTGGACCGCTAGACGAAGGGGCCGTGCGAGCGTGCGAGGCCCGCGCATATGGCGGGGGCCTGCCCGTTCGTCAATCAGGCGGTGAGGCGCTCCTCCGCTTCGGCCGCGCGGCCCAGCCAGGCCACGATCGCGGCGGCGATGCGCTCGGCCGCGTGGCCGTCGCCGTAGGGCAGGCGCGGCTGGGCCATGGCCGTGTAGGCGTCGGCGTCGGTCAGGAGCCGCCGCACCTCGGCGACGATCCGGTCGCGGTCGTTCCCGACCAGCCGCATGTTGCCGCTGGTCACGCCTTCCGGCCGTTCCGTCTTCTCCCGCAGCACCAGCAGTGGGACGCCGAGCGCCGGCGCCTCCTCCTGCACGCCGCCGCTGTCGCTGAGCAGGATGGCGGCGGAGCGCATGGCGGCGATCATCGCCTGGTGGTCGAGGGCAGGAAGCAGGCGAATGCCGAAGCGGCCGCCCAGCAATTCGCGCATCGTGCCCGCCACCGCCGCATTGGGCGGAAGCACTACGTCGATCTGCAGCGCGTTGCTCGAGTCCAGCACCAGCAGCGCTTCCGCGATCGGCAGAAAGGCCGCGCCCCAGTTCTCGCGCCGGTGGCAGGTGACCAGCAGGCGGGGGCGTTCGTTGACGGCGCTGAGGTGCGGCAGGGGAACGCGGCCGAGCAGGGAGCGCAGCGCGTCGATGCCCGTGTTGCCGGTGATGTGGATTTCGCCCGGCGCTCCTTCGGCGCGGAGGTTGGCCGCGCTGGTCTCGGTGGGCGCGAACAACAGGCTCGCCTGCCCGTCGATCGTCACCCGATTGTCCTCCTCGGGCCAGGGCAGTGCGGGATCGAAGGTCCTGAGGCCCGCCTCGACATGAGCAACGGGGATGCCGCGGCGGAAGCCGGCCAGGGCTCCACCAAGCGCGCTGGACGTATCGCCTTGCACGATCAGCAGCTCGGTCGTCCGATCGAGCAATGGCGCGACTGCCGCCGCGACCTCCTCTGCATGGGCCCGCGGATCGGTCCGGCCGGGGCAGGCGAGCCGGTGGTGGGGCAAGCGGTCCAGCCCGAAGGCGGCGAGGTCGAGCTGCGGGTGCTGGCCGGTCAGGACCAGTCCGGGTGCAAGGCCGCGGGCCTGCAAGCCCTGGAGGACCGGCGCGGTCTTGATCGCCTCGGGCCGGGTGCCGACAACCGCAAGAATGGGTGAGGTACGCAGGATGATTGCTCCGAAATGGAGCGATCCGGCGCCGAAACGTTTGCCGCCCGCCGCGCACCTGCGCAAGCCAGCAAAGTGGTGGAAAACTGTCCCAAAACGAGAACGGCGCCGCCTGTGGCAACGGGGTTACGCGCCCCCTATGCCGGTCCTCATCGGAAATTGTCGGCGTAGGCCTGGAGCTTCAGCTTGACGGGCGGGGCGGGCACGACGTGGTAGTTGAAGCCATGCTTCTCGGCATAGGCGACCGCCTCGTCCCTGGTGGCGAAGGCCAGGCGCACCTGCGTCTTGGTGTCCGCGCCGCCGACCCAGCCCATCAGCGGGTCATGGTGCTGCGGGTCGGAACTCTCGAACTCCAGCGTCCACTTGCCGACCTTGGCCCGGCCGGACGAGGTGGTCTTGCGGTCGCTTTCGATGATGCGCGCGGTGGTCATGGAGGCGAAGTGGCGCAGCTTGAACGGCAAATCAAGCGGACGCACGCTTGGTGCGCAGGGTGGGCGCGGCGGTGGCGGGGTCGTCGGGCCAGGGGTGCTTGGGGTAGCGGCCGCGCATCTCGCGGGCGACCTCGCGCCAGCTGCCCGCCCAGAAGCTCGGCAGGTCGCGGCTGGTCTGGATCGGCCGGCCGGCGGGCGAGGTGATGGCGAGGGTGAGCGGTACCCGGCCGCCGGCCAGCATCGGGTGCGCGGTCAGGCCGTACAGCGCCTGGGCACGGACCTCGGCCACCGGTCCGCCGGGCGCCAGATAGTCGATCGGGTGACGGCTGCCCGCAGGGGAGACGAACTCGGGCGGCGCAAGCTGGTCGATGCGGCGCTTGCCGTCGAAGCCGAGCAGGCCTTCCAGTGCCTGCCGGAGCGCGGCGCTGTTGATGTCCGAAAGGCGGCGCTTGCCGGTGAGAAGCGGCGGGAGCCATTCGTCGAGGCTGACGAGCAAATCGTCGTCGGTCAGGGCAGGAATGGCCGCGTCGTGTTCGGCCGCGAACGCTGCCCGGGCCCGCAGCTGCCGCGCCGCGTCATCCCAGGGCAGGAGCGCCAGGCCATGTTCGCGGACGCCGTCGACCAAGGCTTGTTCGATGGCCCCGGCCTCCGGGTGGGGGTCGGGGCCGCTCGACAGGCGGATGGCGCCGAGACGGCGGCTGCGGGTGGGCGTGACCGAGCCGGTCGCCGGATCGAAGGCGCCGTCGTGGCGGGTCTCGACCCGGTCACCGAACAGGGCGAGCACCTCGGCCGCGTCGATGGCGGCCGCGGACAGGATGCGCGCGCCCGACGCGGCTCCGGCGACCTCGGCCACCGCGAGCCACCCGGCGCGGGCGAGCGGCGAAGCTGGGTCGAGCCGGAAGCCGCGGCCGCCGACGCTCTGCCAATGCTCGCCGGACGAGTCGCGGCGGCAACTCAGGCGGTCGGGGAAGGCGAGGGCTACGGCGGAGCTCAAGCTTGCTCCCCTTCCTGCGTGCAGGGAGGGGCTGGGGGTGGGTCGCGCTCGCGCAGCAAGCGCGTTCTGCGGGCGCGCACCCACCCACGACCCCTCCCTGTAGGGGAGGGGAGAAGATCGCGCCCACCTCTCCGCCAATCGCCGCGCCCCCTGCGCCCGCGGCCCGCGATCCGCCATCCACCGCCGCCAGCGCACCTCCAGGTCGGGGTCGTTACCGCCCAGCCCGCGCTCCGTAAGCAGGGCGGCGACCTCAGCGGCGGCCTCGCCGAAGCCGCGGGCGCTCGCTTCCACCAGCATGTGCGCCAGCCGCGGCTCGAGCGGCAGGCGGGCGATCGCGCGGCCGTGCTCCGTGACCCGCCTGTCATCGTCAATCGCGCCTAACGCCCGCAACCGCTCGCGCGCTTCGGCCAGCGCGGCGGCTGGCGGCGGGTCGAGGAAGGGCAGGGCGGCGGGATCGGGCGCGCCCCACAGCAGGCAGGTGAGGGCCAGGCTCGACAGGTCGGCTTCGAGGATCTCCGGCGGATCGTGCGCGGGCAGGGAGGCGGTCGCGGCCTCCTCCCACAGGCGGATGGCCACCCCCGGGCGCTGGCGGGCCGCGCGGCCGGCGCGCTGGGTGGCTGCGGCGCGGCTGGCGCGTTCGGTGACCAGCCGGGTGAGGCCCGCGCCGCGGTCGTAGCGTGGCCGGCGGGCGAGGCCGCTGTCCACCACGATCGCCACATCCTCCAGCGTGACGCTGGTCTCGGCGATGCCCGTGGCGAGCACCAGCTTGCGGGTGCCGGGCGCAGGCGGCGCGAGGGCGGCGCGCTGCTCGCGCGGGTCGATGGCTCCGTGCAGACGGTGGAGGATCACGTTCGGCGGCAATGGGCCGAGCGCGTCGGCGGTGCGCTCGATCTCGGCGAAGCCCGGCAGGAAGGCGAGGAGCGAGCCTTCGTGCTCGGCGAGGGCGCGGCGGCAGGCGGCGGCGACCTGCGGCTCGATGCGTGCGGCGGGATCGCGGCCGAGATGGTGGAGGGTGAGCGGGAAGCTCCGGCCCTCGCTCTCGATCCGCGGCGGGTGCCCAAGCAGCCGCCCGAACCGCTCGCCGTCGAGGGTGGCGGACATGGCGAGGAGGCGCAGGTCGGGGCGGAG
This sequence comes from uncultured Sphingomonas sp., assembly GCF_902806285.1. Classification (GTDB taxonomy): domain Bacteria; phylum Pseudomonadota; class Alphaproteobacteria; order Sphingomonadales; family Sphingomonadaceae; genus Sphingomicrobium. The sequence continues at coordinate 3,858 of NZ_CADCWA010000187.1, forward strand.
GCCGTCGGCGGCGTCCAGCGTCAGGGCGAGCGCGAGGTCGTTGTCGAGGCTGCGCTCATGCACCTCGTCGAACAGCACCGCGGACACGCCGGCCAGCTCCGGGTCGGCCTGCAGGCGCGACAGGAACACGCCGTGGGTCATGGCGATCACCCGCGTGGCCCTGCCAACGCGGCTGTCCAGGCGCGTCTGGTAGCCGACCGTCGCGCCAGGCTCCTGCCCCGACTGCCGCGCCATATACTCGGCCGCGGCTCGGGCGGCGAGGCGGCGGGGAACTATCAGCAGCACCTGCTTCGAGCACCAGGGCTCCCTGAGCAGCGCCGGAGCCACCTGCGTCGTCTTGCCCGCACCCGGCGGCGCGATCAGCAGCGCCCGCGGCTGCTCGCGAAGGGCGGCGAGCAGGTCTGGGATGACGGCTTGGATGGGAAGTTCGGCGCTGCTCACCGCTCGCCAATCTTCCCAATCTTCGCACTCGCGAGCGGGGTCGAACGGACTTTAAAGGCGGCGCGAAGTGGCGTTCGGGTCAGTCTGGAACGGGCGTCACGAACCATGCGGTCGCCTTGGCAGATCGGCGGCGTGTAGGACAGCGCGTGTCCGCTGTGCTTGAAGTAAACGTCTATAGGGTGGCCGGGCAGCATCGACTGGGCGCCCCACCTGTGTAATCTGATCGGCTATGATCACGCTTGTTGCTGCCGCTGCTGCTTTTTCCGCACCAGTACCCCTGGATCAGAACACCTGGTTTGTCGGCTTCCGAGGCCAACCCAAAGAGGGTCCGTTCACCGTAGTCGCATCCGAAATCACCGTTAATCAGTATGGCTACGTGGAGGGCTGTCGCGCGCAGGTCGCCGTCGGCATGCCCGCGTGGGCACCTTTCACCTGCGCTCTGATCAAGCGTCGCGCCCGCTTTCAGCCAGCGAGAATAGCGGGCCGTCGCACCTTCGGTGTTTTTCGCTTGCGCACACTCTGGAGCCAAGGCGGTCCCCTTCCCGAAGACAAGCCGACTTGGGACTTCGTGATTCCTCTGAGCACCGCTCCGATCGACCTTGAACCTTTTAGCGTTACCAAGATCGCGTTTGCCGTTGATGCGAACGGACGTATTCAAGGGTGTGGTGCAAAGGGTTCTTGGAAGCATCCGGAACTGGCGAATATCGCGTGTGCCGCACTCCCCCAAAAGCTTGCAATCGAACCCACAAAGGACCGTCGAGGAAAACCGATGGATTCAGTTCAGGATGCTGCTGTCCGGTTCGTGGGCGCTCAAGGCACCCAAAGGTGAAGCCCTGATCGATACGGCAGAAGGACTGCTGCGAGAAAGTGCCCCTTGGCTCGATAGCAGCCGCTCAATACGCCCGAGCCACTGCGAACTCGACGGCCTCCGTCAGCGCCGCTTTCGCCTTGCTCGACGGAAAGCGCGCCAGCGCGTCCAGTGCCCGTCGCGCATACTGGCGTGCTCGCTCCAGCGTGTCGCTGATCGCTTCCGTGCTCCGCAGCAGACGGACGGCGTGGGCGAGGTCGTCGTCGCTCACCCGCTCGCCGGAGATCGCCTCCTGCCAGAAGCGCCGGTCCGCCTCGCTGCCGCGGGCGTAGGCGAGGATGATCGGCAGGGTCATCTTGCCGTCGCGGAAGTCGTCGCCCAGGTCCTTGCCGCTGGTCGCGGCCGAGCTGGTGTAGTCGATCGCGTCGTCCACCAGCTGGAAGGCGATGCCGAGGTTGCGGCCATAGGCCTCCAGCGCCAGCTCCGCCTCCTCGCCGGCTTCCGCCACCACCGGCGCGATGCGGCAGGCGGCGGCGAACAGGGCAGCGGTCTTGGCGCTGATGATGCGGAGATACTTGTCCTCGTCCGTGCCGATCTGGCGCTGGGCGGTGAGCTGGTCGACCTCGCCCTCCGCGATCACCGCGGAGGCGTGGCTGAGGATGCGGAGCACCTTCAAGGACCCGTCCTCGACCATCAGCTCGAACGAGCGCGAGAAGAGGAAATCGCCGACCAGCACGCTCGCCGGATTGCCCCAGATGAGGTTGGCGGTGCGCTTGCCCCGCCGGGTGCCGCTGCCGTCCACCACATCGTCGTGGAGCAGGGTGGCGGTATGGATGAACTCCACTGCGGCGGCGAGCTTGTGGTGGCGGGTGCCGGGGTAGTCGCACAGCTCGGCCGCGGCGCAGGTCAGCATCGGCCGCATCCGCTTGCCCCCGCCCGCGATCAGGTGGCCGGCGAGCTCGGGGATGAGCACGACCTCCGACTGCATGCGGTCGAGGACCACGGCGTTGACCGCGTTCATGTCCGCCGCGGTGAGCTTGAGGAGCGGATCGAGCGACGGCTTGGCGGACGGGTGCAGCGGGTGGAGCGAAGCGGTCACGCGCGCGAGGTAGGCGGGGATGGGGGTGGGGGCAAGTTGTTGTGCCCCTGCGCAGGCAGGGGCCCAGTGTTCCTGTCTCAGGTAGGTACTGGGCTCCTGCCTGCGCAGGAGCACTAGCCCGCCGGCAACGTCAGCCGCGCCAGCAGGCCGCCGAGGTCCTCGCTCTCCTCCAGCGTCACCGTCCCGCCGTAGATCTCCGCCACATCCCGCACGATCGCGAGGCCGAGCCCGGTGCCCGGCTTGCCGGTCGTGTCCAGCCGCTTGCCGCGGGTGAAGAGTTCGGCGCGCTGTTCGGCGGGGATGCCGGGGCCGTCGTCCTCGACCAGGATGTCGGCGCGGCCGTCCTCGCGGCGCTCAACGGTGACGAATACCCGGCCGTTGCCGTACTTGGCGGCGTTCTCGACCAGGTTGCCGAGCATCTCGTCCAGGTCCTGGCGCTCGGCGCGGACGTCCAGCGCCTTGTCGCCGGCGATGTCCACCGTCACTTCCTCGTACATCCGCTCCACCGCGCGCTGGACCGCCTGCAGGCTTTCCCACACCGACGCGCGCGCCTGGGCCGAGGCCCGCCGGCCGATGGCGCGGGCGCGGGCGAGATGGTGATCGACCTGGCGCCGCATGGTCGTGGCCTCGCGGCACACCGTGTCGGACAAGTCGGGCGCTTCGGCCGTGGCGGCGTTGGTGATGACGGTCAGCGGGGTCTTCAACGCATGGGCGAGGTTGCCGGCATGCCGCCGCGCTTCCTCCGCCTGCGCCTCATTGTGGGCGAGCAGTTGGTTGAGCTCGTCGGTCACGGGCCGGATTTCGTCCGGAAAGTCGTCGGGAATGCGGGTCTTGGCGCCCGAGCGGATGGCGACCACCTCCTTGCGTACCCGGCGCAGCGGCCACAGGCCGTAGACCGTCTGCAGCGCGGCCAGGATGGTGAGGCCCAGCCCCAGGGACGCAAAGCTCCAGATGAGGGTGGTGCGCAGCTCCTCGATCTGCTCAACGAGTTCACCACGGTTCTGGGCGACCTGGAACCGCCAGCGGACTTCGGACCCGGGCAGGATGACATCGCGTTCCACCACCCGCAGCGGCTCGTCCGCAAACTCCGCACTATCGTAGAAATGCGGTTGATCGTGGAAGTGGGTGTCGCTGATCCGCAGCCGCCGGTCCCACAGCGAGCGCGACGGAAACGCGTCGGCGCCCGCGCCGGAGATCTGGAAGTACACGCCGCTGTACGGCTCGATGAACCGCTGGTCGGCCGGCGAGCGGTTGAACCGGACCTCGCCGTCCGGTCCGATCTCCGAAGCGACCAGCATCGACTTCAGTACATTCTCGAGCTGGGTATCGAAGCTCCGGACCAGCGAGCGGGTCAGCACCCGGTCCAGCGCGAAGCCGCCCACCAGCAGCAGGACCGTGATCCACAGCCCCGCGACCACGATCATGCGCTGGGTTAAAGACCCGGTGCCACGGGTCCTGCGCTTGCCCGCGGGGGCTGCGGAGCCCTCGGCAACAGCCGGGGCTGCGTTTCTGTTACCGCCCGCGGCAACTGCCGGGGCCTGAGTGTTCAAGCGGCCAGATCCTCCAGGCTGTAGCCGAGCCCGCGGATGGTGGTGATCACGTCCGCGCCGAGCTTCTTGCGGATGCGGGTCACGAACACCTCGATGGTGTTGGAATCGCGGTCGAAGTCCTGGTCATAGATATGCTCGATCAGCTCGGTCCGGCTGACCACCTTGCCCTTGTGGTGCATGAGGTAGGAGAGGAGCTTATACTCCTGCGCGGTGAGCTTGACCGGCTCGCCCGCCTTGGTGACCTTGCCCGAGCGGGTGTCGAGGCGGATGTCGCCGGCGATCAGCTCGGAGCTGGCGTTGCCCGACGCGCGGCGGATGAGCGCGCGGAGGCGGGCGATCAGCTCCTCGGTCTGGAACGGCTTGGCGAG
>NZ_CADCWA010000188.1 GCF_902806285.1 uncultured Sphingomonas sp.
GCGAAGGCCGAGCAGCTCGGCGTCAAGCTGGAAACGCTCTTCGACGCGCTCGGCACCTACATCGGGTCTTCGTTCGTGAACCTCTTCAACCAGTTCGGTTTCGTGTACCAGGTCTACGTCCAGGGCGAGGCGTCGGCCCGCCGCACGATCGAGGACATCTCGGCCCTCACCGTGCCGAACGCCCGGGGCGAGCAGGTGCGGATTGGCTCCCTCGTGACGCCGCGATTCGTGACGGGGCCGACCGCCGTGCTTTCGTACAACACCTATCCGGCGATCGAGGTGGCGGTGGACACGGCCGAGCGCGCGAGTTCCGGCGCGGCGATGGCGGCCATCGACCGGCTCGCGGCCGAGAGCCTCCCTCGGGACTACGCCGTCGAGTGGACGGAAATCGCGTACCAGGAGCGGGTCGCGGGCGGCTACGCGCCGCTCGTCTTCGGCTTCGGCGTGTTCATGGTCTTCCTGTTCTTGGCGGCCCAATACGAGAGCATCAGGCTCCCGTTCGTGGTGATCCTCGTCACACCGCTGGCGATCTTCGGCGCGGTCGGCGCCCTGGCGCTGCGCGACCTGCCGCTCGACATCTTCGGCCAGGTCGGCCTGCTGCTGCTCGTCGGGCTGGCGGCCAAGAACTCGATCCTGCTCGTCTCCTTCGCCAAGGAACTGAGGGATCAGGGCCAGGAAGCGCTGCCGGCCGCGAAGGAGGCGGTGCGGCTCCGCATGCGTCCGATTTTGATGACGTCGTTCGCCTTCATCCTGGGTTGCGTGCCGCTCGCGATCGCTAGTGGCGCCGGGGCCAACGCGCGCGTCTCTATGGGAACGGTGGTGATCGGCGGCTTGTTCGTCGCTACGATCCTCACCCTGTTCATCACGCCGGTCTTCTACGTCGCCGGCGAGCGCATCGGCGCCCTGCTGGGCAGGAAGGCGCACGGCCATGAACCCTCGGTCCCGCAGAAAGGCGGTGACGCCGGCCCGCAGAAGGTTGGCGATGCGCCAAGCCGCGCGTGAGACCGGCAGCCAAATGCGGCCTTCGTAAGAAATCTTCTGGCGCTCCTTCGCCGTTCGGCACTTCGGTGAAGCCGACACTTGGTTGAAAATGCAGCCAACGCTCCATCGGTTGACCACCCCTATCGACAGAGCAACGACATCCGGCATAGCCACTTTCGATGCTGACAGTCCGTAGCGGAACCCTCGCCGCGGCCGCGCCGCTCACAAAGAAGACCACTTCCACCGACTTCGATACCATGCTCGACCAAGCTCGCGGGCAACGTCGCGCCGAAGGTCAGGGTCGAGGTGGGCCGGATGCGACGGGAGCGGGCGAACCCGGCTTCGCGTCGCTGGCGCGGCGCTGGCGCGGCGCTGGGTCGGTCCCTTCGCCGGAGCGAAGTTCTGTACGGTGTTCATCAGGCCGACATGGGAGAAAGTTTGCGGGAAGTTGCCGAGCTGACGCCGCGCCCACGGGACGAGTGCCGACGCGGTCGCACGCGCCACCGCGGAACTCGCCCGAACCGTCGTCCGTCAGGCGTGTGGCCGTTTAACGCTTTGCTCGAAAGGCCCGGGCAAGGTCGCCCGTCCATTAGCATCGCTGCGCCTTCGCCTAGCGGCGGCCGAGTTCGTCGCGGCAGATGTCGGTCATGGTGTCCGGTCGCAGGCCGGCGCGGAGTTCCGGATGCGTCGTCACTTCGGGCGAAGCCAGTTTCCCGCTGATCACCACTGGCACGACGACGCGCAAGAAGGCTTCGTCTAGTGGCCTGGGCACCAGGGTGAGCCGCACCGTCGCTTCGTTCAGCCGCACCGTGCCCTCCCCAGCGATCACCACGCGCGGCGTCAGGATGGTGAGCCGCTCGGCATGGACGACGCCTTGGCGGACCGGGAAGTCCCCGATGGCGCAGGCCACCGGCGTAGCCGCGGCGTCGCCACTGCCACCGCCGCCCAGGACGTAGCCGAGCGTTTCCACCAATCCCATCGAGACGTGCGACAGGTCGGGCAGGGCGATGCTTCCGTCCACGATCCGGAGGTGCGCCGCACCGTCCAACCCCGCAGCCAACTCCCGCGTCGTCGTCCCCTGTCCGCGGAGATCGACGGACGCCGATCTGAGCCTCCCCGTGACCTGATCGATGCCCAACGGCGCCAGGAGCGGGCCGAGTTGCACACCGCTCCCGTCCACCCGGAGGGCGACTCGCAGGGCGGCCCCGCTGGCGACGTCTATGGTCGCTGTCCCCTCGGCCGAGCCCTGCGCAAGCTCGAGTCGGATCGGCTGGATGCGTAGACGGCCCTGCTCCAGCTCGAAGCCGAGACGCAGCTTGGCCGGTCCGGTCGCCAGCCCTTCGAGCCGCTCCACGCGCAGATCACCGTCCGCATCGGCCCGACGCAGCCACGCGGTCGGCAACGGCGCATCCGCCAGGGAGCCCGACGGAGCCTCGCGCCGCCTGCCGAGCGAGGCGAGCCAATCGAAGTCCGACAGCACGATGCGCGGCGCGACGAGATCCATCGACAGCCGCGGCCTTTGCTGTCCGGACGACAGGGCAACTTTGCCGCGCATCCGGGTCTCGCCCAAGCGTGCCGCGACATCCTCAAGCTCCCAACCGCGTTCGGTGTCCGTCATGCGCGCCGTGAGCTGGTACGGCGGCGTGGCCGTCGCCGGGGCGGCGGCGAGGGCGGTGAGCAACGGCGCCAGATCGTCGCCCTGTCCTTGTAGGTGGAGGTCGAAGCCGGCCAGATCGAGCGGGCGGGCGATGTGCCCGGTGGCAGAAAGGCGCGCTGCTTCGGGACCAAGGGCCAGTTGGATCGGAAAGGGCTTTGTGTCGCCATGGCCGCTTCGGAGCAACTCCGCAATGGAGCCGCTCCGCCCCGAAAAGGCGATCGGGGTGCTACCGCCCCGGCTGGCCGTGCCGTTGAACTCGATGCCGCCCGCTGCGCGCGGCGTGCGTGCCGAGAGCGCCGCGACACGCGCCTCGATGCCGGGGGATGCGAGGTCATCCACGGTCAACTCGCCGCTCTCGACCTCGATCTCGCGCGGCGCCGCGAGCTTGGCGGGGCTGCGACCACCTGAGGCGCCGCCGCTGCCGCTTTGGGGAAGGTTCCAGCGGCCTTGCGTGTTCCGTGACAAGTGCAGCACCGGTTCACGCAGGCCGAGCCGCATGGGCGACAAGCGCAGGCGCAGCAGATCGAGAAGATCGATGGTGAGTTCGGCTCGGCGGGCGCGGAACAGCGCGGGGCTGGCGCTCCAGTCGGCATCGGCCACCACGAGGCCGGTCGCGGCCACTGTCGTGAGGCGCCCCCAATCGATCGTGACGCCGTCCACGTTCACCTTCCGCCCGATCAGGGTCGGGCCCGCCCGCTCGATCGCACCCGCAAGCAGGCGCTCGCCGAAGATGGCGATCGTGAAGACCGCTCCTGCCGCCAGGACCAGCAGGACGATGCCGATGGCGGACGCGACGCGGGTGAGCTTCATGACACCGACTCCCATGGCCGTGGCCTGCCACCGCACGAGGCACAACGCGCCTCATGAGGCCGGGATCGCAAGCACCACCAGGCGAGATGGTCGGGCAGGCCCGAGGCAGTCCGGTCCCAGGAGGCGCCGCTACGCTGAGCGAAGGGGGGAGGGACGACAGCCCCTCCCCCAGCGCCGTCAGCGGAACCAGCGGACGCCTTCGCCCCAGCCGTTCTCTCGGCTGTAATCGGCGATGCGGTCGCGGTCGTAGCGCGGCAGTTGCTCCAGTTGCTCGCGTGTCATGGTGATCCGCGCGCGATCATTCTGGGCGGCGCCGAACTGGATGCGCTCTATCGGCACCAGGGCCCGGCGCTCGCCGATGCCCAGGAAGCCACCCCATTCGACAACCGCCGCACGGATGTTGCCTTGCCGGTCAACCAGCAGGTTCTCGAGCTGGGCCACGTCATTGTTGCCGTTGGGCCCGAGAAGGTTGGTGCCCACGAGACTCGTGACGCGCGCCAACGGCACGCCTGCCGCCGCCGCGGGCGTGGCCGAAGTCGCCTTCGTGGCGTCCTCCCGCAAACGGGGGATCAGCACGAGAATGGCGTCCGCCGCGACCTGCGCGCGCTGCGGGTCCGCCTGCTCGCCCCCGAGCGCCCGTTGGGCATCGCCCGCGCGGGCCTCGGTGTCGCGGTAGTTTTGGTTGGTGCGCAGTTCCGGCGGAAGCTGCACCATCGCTTGCTGCGTGCCCATGAGGGCTTCGCGCGCCTGGGCCATGGCTTGGTTGCGCCGCTCGCCCGGGGGTTGCTGGGCCATCGCCTGGATCGACTCGCGCAGCCTTTGCGCGGCTTGGAACAGCCGGTCCATGGCTTGGGTGTAGTCCAGGCCCGTGTTGGGCACCGCCGGGCGGCCCGCGTTGTCCGGGCGGGTGAAAGACCCTTGCGCAGGCGGCTGGCTCGTTTGCGCCGCGGCCAACTGAGGCAACAGCGCCAGCGTCGCTGCGATCGTGGTTCGCGTCAGGATCCGGTTCGGCTTGGTCATGCGACTCTCTCCCGTGTTGCGGCATCGCGTCGTGCGCCGCTCAGCGACCGACGGCCATCGCCGCCACCGGGCGTCCCGTCGATGGGAGAGCCCGGCTCGGGGTACATGCGCGCTTGGTGTTTACGCGGCCCTGCCGGACGGCATACGGATTTGTATGCGCGCGGGCGCCATGGCCGGGGAGCCACGGAGCATCTGCGGCCTGCGCCGTCGCAAGAGCCTGCCGCGCACCGCCGCGCGGCCCGTTGCCGGTTGAGCGCTGGTGCGCGGTGCCGGCGAGCAGCAGCCGCCCGGAGCGCCTACGCGCCTCCGGACGTCACGCCGACCGCGCGTCCTGCCGCGGGAGCGGCGGCACGGACACCGTCACGCGCAGGCCCGGCGCGTTGTCCCCCAGGTCAATGGCCATCCCGTGCAGGTCAGCGACCGCCTTCGCCAAGGCGAGCCCGAGGCCGGTACCGGGCGACGAACGCGCCGCGTCAAGGCGGTGGAAGCGGCGGAACACGCGCCCGCGCTCGGAGGCCGGGATGCCGGCGCCGTTGTCGGCCACCGTCACCACGGCGCCGCCGCGGGGGCCGCGTTCCAGCCCCACCTCCACGGTGCCGCCCTCGCGCCCGTGGCGCACCGCGTTCTCGACGAGGTTCGCCAGCATCTGCGTCGCCAACTCGCGGTCGCCCCAAGCGGCCACGCCGGGGGCGACCCGCGCGACCAGGGTTTGGTGTCGTTCCTCGGCGGCGGGGCCGTACACCTCGGCCACGGCCTCGACGACGCCCGAGAGGTCGAAGCGGGAGAAGGACGCGCGGCGGGCGCCCCCCTCCACCTGGGCGATCCGCAGGAGCGCTTCGAAGACACCCAGGATGCGGTCGCATTCCTCGATCGCGCCCGTGACGGCTTCGCCCTGGGGACCGGCATCGCGCTGCGCCGCCTCCAGCCTTTGCCGCAGGCGCGAAAGGGGGGTGCGCAGGTCGTGCGCGACGTCGTCGGTGACTTGCCGCACCGTGGCCATCAGCTCTTGCAGCCGATCAAGGGTGGCGTTGATGCGGCCGGCGAGGCGGTCGAACTCGTCCCCGCCCGCGCGCACCGGAAGGCGGCGGCCGATCTCGCCCGCCTCCACCGCGGCCAGCGCCGCCCCCATCGCCGCGGCGCGGCGGGCGACGCCGTGGCCCATCAGGGCCCCGCCCAGCAAGCCGAGCAGCAGGGCGGTGCCCCCCACCCAGCCCGCGGCGCCGAGCAGCCGAGACTCGAGGTTCCGGACCGGGGCGAGATCGCGCGCCACCACCAGGAAGGCGCCGTCCGGCAGGCGCGTCCCGTGCGCGAGCACCTCCGCTCCCGGCTTCTCTCCGCCTTCGAGGCGCAAGGTGCGCCAGCCCGCCGCGCGCGGCGCCTGCGCGAGGTTGCCGGCCAAGCGCGCACCGTCTCGCGCGGCCAGCAGGTAGTACTCGGTGCCGGTGCGGTCGGCCGCCATCCGCGCGTCCACCATCGCGGCGACGGAGGGCGCGCCGCCAAGCCGCGCCACGCGCAGCAGCACGCCCGCGTCCTGCTCGACATCGGCCGCGAGCTGGCGGGCCGCGAAGCCGATGGTCGCCAACCAAGCGACGCCGGACAGCGTCGCCGTGCCCGCGAGGGTCAGCACGAGGTGCAGCAGGGTGACGCGGAAGGCCGTCGTGCGGAGCCAAGCCGGAAGCCCGCGGCGCCGCCCGCTACCCTCGATCGGGCGCACGAATGGCGTAGCCGGCGCCGCGGACGGTGTGGATGAGGTCGGCGCCGAAGTCCCGGTCCACTTTCGCGCGCAGGCGGCTGATGTGGGTCTCCACCACGCTGGTGCGCGGGTCGAAGTGGAAGTCCCAGACGCCTTCGAGCAGCATGGTGCGGGTCACAACCTGCCCGGGGCGGCGCATCAGGTACTCGAGCAGGCGGAACTCGCGCGGCTGCAGCTCGATCCGCCTGCCCGCCCGCGCCACCGCGCGGCGCAGGAGGTCCATCTCAAGGTCGCCGACGCGCAGCACGGTCGGCTCGCCCTGCAATGGCGGGCGGCGGGCGAGCGCGTTGAGGCGCGCCGCCAGCTCGGCGAAGGCGAAGGGCTTGACCAGGTAGTCGTCGCCGCCGGCTTCCAGCCCTTCGACGCGGTCGCCGACGCCGGCGCGCGCCGTCAGGAACAGGGCCGGCGTCTTCACCCCCGCCGCGCGCAAGGCGCGCACCAAGCCCAGCCCGTCGAGCTTCGGCAGCATCCGGTCCACCACCAGCGCGTCGTAGCCGCCGTCGCTCGCCAGGATCAGGCCTTCCCGCCCGTCGGCGGCGCGGTCCACCAAGTGCCCGGCCTCCGTCAGGCCCCGGGCCACGTAGTCGGCCGTTTCCCCGTCGTCCTCGACCAGCAGGATCTTCATGCTCCTCCTCCTGGGCACAGCCAGCCCGAAGCATACGGATCGGTATGCCGGCCGCGAGGGCCCGGTGAGCGCCGCGCCTCATATCCAGCGCCGACCCGCCCCGCTGCAGGGCGGCCAGGAGCGAGAGCACACCATGCCACACGACGCCCCCGCCAGTTCCGCCGCCAAGCCCCGGACGCGCACCATCGCCGCCGCGGGCCTGCTCGCGCTGGCCCTCGGCACCACCGCCCTCACCGTCCTCCCCGGAGGAGGCTCCGCGCAATCCGCCAGCCAGAAGGACGGCACCGCGGTCGTGCTGCCGCGCGCGCCCGGCCAGACGGACTTCGCCGACTTGGCCGCCCGCGCGACCCCGGCCGTGGTGGGCGTGACCGTCGCCGGCCGCGGCTCCGCCAGTCAAGCGGCCGAGGTGCCGCCCGAGTTGCGCGGCACGCCCCTGGAAGAGTTCTTCCGGCGCTTCGGCGGCGGCCAAGGCCAGCAGCCCCGCGGCCGCAGCGCCACGGGCAAGGGCAGCGGTTTCATCATCGACCCCCAGGGCTTCGTCGTGACCAACAACCACGTCGTGGGCGGCGCGGAGCGGGTGACGGTAGAACTCGCTGACGGGCGTGAACTGCCCGCGCGCGTGGTCGGCGCCGACCCGCAGACCGACATCGCCCTGCTCAAGGTGGAGGCCGGGACCCCGCTACCCTCCGTCTCCTTCGCCGACAGCGACGGGCTGCGCGTGGGCGAGTGGGTGCTGGCCATGGGAAACCCCTTCGGCCTCGGCGGCACGGCCACCGCCGGCATCGTGTCCGCGCGCGGGCGCCAGATTGGCGCCGGGCCCTACGACGACTTCATCCAAACCGACGCACCCATCAACCCGGGCAACTCGGGCGGGCCGCTGTTCGGCGCCAACGGCGAGGTGGTGGGCGTGAACACCGCCATCTTCTCGCCCTCAGGCGGCAACATCGGCATCGGCTTCGCCGTGCCCTCCAACCTCGCCAAGCGGGTGGTGGCCGACCTGCGCGACGACGGCAAGGTGGAGCGCGGTTGGCTCGGCGTGTCGCTGCAGCCCCTTGACGCGGAGCTGGCCGCCGCAGTCGGGCTGGCCGAGCCCCGCGGCGCCCTGGTCGCGGCGGTGGAGCCCGGCTCCCCGGCCGCGCGGGGCGGGT
>NZ_CADCWA010000189.1 GCF_902806285.1 uncultured Sphingomonas sp.
CACAGCCCCCCCCACAAGGGGGAGGGAGAACACTCCGCTCCCGCGCCCTCGCCGCCATCGCCGACACCCGCTTCGTCCCCGACAAGGGCCGCAACCGCATCGGCTCCATGGTCGCGGACCGCCCCGACTGGGTCATCTCCCGCCAGCGCGCCTGGGGCGTGCCGATCACCCTGTTCGTGGACCGCAAGACCGGCAAGTACCTCGTCGACGCGGACGTCAACGCCCGCATCGTCGCGGCCGTCCGCGCCCGCGGCGTGGACGCCTGGACGGAAGAAGGCACCGCCCAGCACTTCCTCGGCCCCGACCGCGACCCGGACGACTACGAGCAGGTCACCGACATCCTCGACGTCTGGTTCGACAGCGGCTGCACCCACGTCTTCACGCTGGAGTCGGGCAAGTGGCCCGACCAGCGCTGGCCCGCCGACCTCTACCTCGAAGGCTCCGACCAGCACCGCGGCTGGTTCCAGTCCTCCTTGCTGGAAAGCTGCGGCACCCGCGGCCGCGCGCCCTACGACGCCGTCCTGACCCATGGCTTCACCATGGACCCCAAGGGCCTGAAGATGTCCAAGTCGCTGGGCAACACCATCAACCCGCTCGACCTGATGCGCGATTATGGCGCTGACATCCTGCGGCTGTGGGCGCTGTCGGTGGACACGTCCGAGGACCACCGCATCGGCAAGGAGATCCTCGCCGGCGTCGCGGATCAGTATCGCAAGCTCCGCAATACCTTCCGCTACCTGCTGGGGGCGCTGGAAGGGTTTAGCGAAGAGGAGCGGGTCGCGGACGTTGCCGAGATGCCGGAATTGGAGCGCTACATGCTCTCGCTGCTCGCCGGGCTCGACGCGGAGCTGCAGCGGGCGGTGAACGATTTCGATTTCAACGCCTACACCCGCGCGCTGGGCGACTTCGCCAACAACGACCTGTCGGCCTTCTTCTTCGATATCCGCAAGGACTCGCTTTACTGCGACGCGCCCGGCAGCCTCAAGCGCCGCAGCTACCGCACCGTGCTCGACATCCTGTTCCACGCGCTGGTCCGCTACGCCGCGCCGGTGCTGGTGTTCACCGCTGAAGAGGTGTGGAGCATGCGCTACCCGGAGGGCGGATCGGTGCACCTGCTGGAGTGGCCGGAGATCGGGGACTGGTCCGACCGGCGGACAACCGAAATCTGGACCTCCTACCGGACCTTACGCGAACAGGTCACCGCGACGATCGAGCCGATGCGCCGCAACAAGGAGATCGGCTCCAGCCTGGAAGCCAAGGTCGCGCTGGGCTTCCCCGACGCGGCCGACCGACCGATGCTCAGCGCCGACGAGCTGGCCGAGCTGTTCATCGTTTCCGAGGTCTTGCTCGACACCGGCACGGTGACGCATGGCACCGCGGTGATCGCGCACCGGGTCGACTACCAGAAATGCGGCCGCTGCTGGCGCCACCTGCCGGAAGTCGCCGAGGACGGTGACCTGTGCAAGCGCTGCGCGGAGGTGCTCGGTGGGTGAGTCGATGCAGCTTCTCCCCCTTGGGGGAGATGTCGTGCGCAGCACGACAGAGGGGTCCGTCACCTCTCCGTCAGCGCTTCGCGCTGCCACCTCCCCCAAGGGGGAGGAGCTTTGATGCGCGCCTCCCCCCGCGTCGGCCTGCTCGTCGCCGCGCTGATCTTCGTCGCCGACCAGCTCAGCAAATGGCTGGTCGCCGGTCCGCTCGGCCTGACCGACCTTGGCCAGTCCATCGAACTCCTGCCCGTCTTCGACCTGACCCGAGTCCACAACCACGGCATTTCGCTCGGCCTGCTGACCGCCGCGAGCGACACACAGCGCTGGCTGCTGGTCGCCTTCACCGCCGCCATCGCGGCGCTGGTCACCTATTGGCTATTCCGCGAACCCAAGCGCGGCGACCAGATCGCACTGGGCATGGTGCTCGGCGGGGCGCTCGGGAACATCCTCGACCGCGCGCGCCTCGGCTACGTGTTCGACTTCGCCGACCTGCACTTCGGGACGTTCCGTCCATTTCTGGTCTTTAACGTTGCCGACGCTGCCATTAGCATCGGCGTCGCGATCCTGATATTGCGGGCGCTGTTGATCAAGGACGCCCGTCCTGAGGAGAAGGTTCAAGATGCGTAAGACTTCCGCCCTGACGGTCGGGCTGGCGACCCTGGCGCTGGCGGGCTGCACTTCGCTGTTCGGCGGCCGGGCGAACAAGCTCGATGAGTTCGCCGTTGCGCGCAACGCACCGCTGGTGATCCCGCCCGACTATACCCTTACCCCGCCCGCGCCCGGCACCGCGAGCCTGTCCGCGTCCGACGCGCAGCAGCAGGCGATCCAGGCGCTGTTCGGCGGTCCTGCGCCGCGCTCGGCCGGCGAGGTGAGCCTGCTCGAAAAGGCGGGCGCGGACCGCGCGGCGCTCGGCATCCGCAGCCAGGCCGGCGATGCGGCCACCCAGATCGTCGACAAGGGCGCGACCACCCAGGCGATCATCGCCGCCCCGCAGGGCGACAGCGCGGTCGCCTCCGTGCAGACGCCGTAACGGCAGCGGAGCGGGGGATACATGGCCGACGACAATCTATCCGCCCGGCTGGTCGAGATCGAGGCGATGCTCGACCGATCGCGGCGGCGCTTCGAAGAAGGCACCAAGCTGGTCGAGGACGCGCACAAGGCGATCGCCGACATGCAGCAGCAGCTGATCGGCGCGCCGACGGCGCCCGGCGGGGACGATGGCGACGAACTGGCCTCCCGCTTGCTCAATACCCTGCGTGCCAGCGGCGGCGAGATGCCGGCCACGCTGTGCGGCGGGCGGCTGGCGGTCGACCAGGTGCAGCGGCTGATCCGGGTCGACGGCCATCCGATCGCGATCACCGAGATGGAGTATCGCGTGCTGGAGCTGCTGGCCTTCGCCCGCAACAACGTCGTCACCCGGACCATGCTGCTGAAGCATCTCTACCGCCGCGCCGACGACCAGCCGCAGCCCAAGATCATCGACGTGTTCATCTCCAAGCTGCGCAAGAAGCTGCGCCAAAGCTCAGGCGGCGCGGAGTTCATCGAGACCATCCCGCAGCGCGGCTGGATCCTGCGCGATCTGGAGACGGAGCCGGAGGCGGCTTAGCTGTTCCCCGGCGAACGCCGGGGCCCAGCCATCACGAATAGGTGCAGGCGACTGGACTCCGGCTTTCGCCGGGGTGCAACCGTAACCTTTCGTTAGGCTTTGCTGGCCCACAGTGGCGCCATGCCACAAGCTTCCGCCGTCCGCGCCCAAGCCGCTCAACTACCACCCGAAGGCACCGAAGCGGCGGCGCGGCTCGCGAGCATTCGGCAGGCGCTGCGCACGGCCGATCTGATCGCGGGCAAGCCGGCGGCGGACCTTGCCCGGCCGGTCGAGCTAACCGAAGTGTGGCCGGCGCTGCCCGCCTCGACCAGGCGCTGCTTCGTGGCGCGGAGCGAGCGGCTGGCCAACGCGGCACTGGGCGGACTGGAGCTGTGCGGCGCCCGGCCAATCAGCCCGGCCGCAGCCGAGAAGCTGCGCGACGAACTGCGCGACGGCTTGGCGCATATTCAGGGTCTGTTCTCCGCCCGCTAGGGTCAGGACCCTAGGCCGCGGGGCCGAGTTCCTTGGGTGTTCCGGGATCGCTGCCCCAGTCGCTCCAGCTGCCGTCGTAAAGGCGCACGCGGTCGTTGCCCGCGAGCCGTGCAGCGAAGATCAGCGAATTGGCGGTCACGCCCGAGCCGCAGCTGGCGATGAAGGGCTGCGCGATGTCCGCCCCCGCGTCGCGGAACAACGCCCGGAGCTCGTCGGGCGAGCGGAAGGTGCCGTCGTCGCGGTAGACCGAAGCATAGGGAATGTTGCGCGCTCCCGGGATGTGCCCAGGCGCGACGCCGGGGCGCGGGTCCTTCTCCGTTCCCTCGAATCTGGCCCTGCTCCGCGCATCAAGGATCGGGGCATCGGCCCCGCTCGTGAGATCGTCCTTGCCCACGACCTGCTCGCCCCGTGCGACCGCGTCGAAGCGCACCTCCCGCGCGGGAGGATAGCCGCGTTCGATCGGGCGGCCTTCAGCCAGCCAGCGGGCCAGCCCGCCGTCGAGAATGGCGACCTGCCGCGCGCCGAAGTGCCGCAGGGTGAACCAGGCCCGGGCGGAGGTGCGCAGGTCGCTATGGTCGTAGATCACGATCCGGTCGCTGCTGCCCACCCCCAGGTCGCCCATCGCGCAGCCGAACTGCTCGGCGCCCGGCAGCATGTGCGGGGTGCCCGCGTCTCGGTCGCTGACCGCGTCGATGTCGAAGAAGCGGGCGCCGGGGATATGCCGCTCCTCATACTCCGCCCGCGGGTCCCGGTTGGTGCTGGGCATGTGCCAGCTGGCATCGAGCACCGTTAGGTCGGGCGCGCCAAGCTCGCCGGCCAGCCACTCGGTTGATACCAGGTCCTGCATCACCCTCTCCCGCGATAAGAGGCCACGCCCTGGTCGGGCACCCACAGGCCGGCGGGCGGCGCGCCCGACTGCCAGAAGACGTCGATTGGGATACCGCCGCGAGGGTACCAGTAGCCGCCGATCCGCAGCCAGCGCGGTTTCATCTCGTCCGTCAAGCGCTGACCGATGCCGACGGTGACGTCCTCGTGGAAGCCGCAATGATTGCGAAAGCTGCCGAGGAACAGTTTCAGGCTCTTGGACTCAACTATGGTCTCGCCCGGTGCATAGTCGATGACGAGGTGGGCGAAGTCGGGCTGGCCGGTGACCGGGCACAGCGAGGTGAACTCGGGCGCGGCGAAGCGGACGAGGTAGAGCGTGCCGGGCCGCGGGTTGGCGGGGTAATCGAGCTGCGCCTCCTCGGGCGAGGAGGGCAGCGCGCTGCTCTTGCCGAGGTGCGCCAGGTCCATCAGCGCACGTTGGCTTGGCGCGGCTGCTCGACATCGCCGCCGGGCAGGTCTCCCGACGCTTGCTGGCGCGTGCGCGCATAAAGCCAGGCGATCGCCGCCGCGAACAGCAGCAGCCCAAGCGGCACAGCCAGCGGGAACTCGTCCACCAGCGCCAGCACGCCCGCACTATCCTCCGCCCCGGCCCGCTCCGCACCGGCGACGATGCCGGCGAAGGCGACCCCGAACAGGCTCTCGCCGACGATCAGGCCGGTGGCCATCAGCACGCCCAGCCGCTCCTTGAACTCGAAGTTGCCGCTGCGCTGCGCCCAGCGGTTGTAGAGGTGGCCGAGCAGCGCGCCGACCGGGATCAGCAGGGTGAGCCCCATCGGCAGGTAGATGCCCATGCCGACCGCGAGCGGCGGCAGGCTGCGCTTGTTTCCGCCACGGCGGAGCAGCTCATCGGCGACGATCACCGCCGCGCCGATGGCCGCGCCGATGCCGATCAGGTCCCAGCGGAGCGAGCCGCCCAGCACGCCCTGCGCGATCGCCGAGATGAGCGCCGCCTGCGGGGCCGCCAGCGCGCCCTCGCGGGCGTTGGGCGCTCCGGCAAAGGTGAAGGCGGTGTTGAGCAGGTCCAGGATCGGGGGGATCACCGCCGCGCCGAAGATCACGCCCAGGATCAGCGCCACCTGCTGCCGCCAGGGCGTCGCCCCGACCAGCTGCCCGGTCTTGAGGTCCTGCAAGTTGTCGTTGGAGATGGTGGCGACGCCGAACACGATGGCGGTGACGAACAGCGCGAAGGCAACCAGGCTCTGCGTGCCCGCGGCATCGGTCGTCCCGCCGAACAGCGCCGCCAGGATCAGCGAAATGCCGAGCACCGCCAGGATGCCGACGCCGCTGATCGGGCTGTTGGACGCGCCGATCAGCCCCGCCATGTAGCCGCACACGCTGGCGATGATCACGCCGACGATCAGGATATAGCCGATGGACAGGCCGATCGTCGGCCCCGGATTGGCGGCGATCGGGGCGGTGTTGGCGAAGCCGTAGAGCAGCAGGCCGATGGGGATCATCGACAGGAGAATGGTCCCGAAGATGATGCCGATCGGCAGGTCGCGCTCGGTCAGCGCCAGGCTGTTCTGCCCGCCCGCCTTGCGCGAACGGCTGGCGGCGATGGCGGAGGTCACGCCGCGGCTGATCGGGCCCAGGATCTTGAGCAGGGTCCAGATGGCGGCGACGCCAATGGTGCCCGCGCCGATGAAGCGCACCTGCTCACGGAACACGGTGTCGACGAAGGTCTCGAGCTCGGTCCCGACCGGCGCTCCCCCCGCGGTCAGCCAGGGCAGCAGCACGCCCCGCGCGATCAGCAGGCCGACCAGCATGGCGATGCCTACGGCCAAGCCGACCAAGTGCCCGACACCGATCAGCGCCATCGACAGGCTGGCGGCGATGCTGGTTCCGCCGGCGCCGATGCCGATCGCGCGCGAGGCCTCCGCCGCGACCAGCCGGGTCTGGGCGAGCAGCGCGAAGCCGGCGCTGACCAGCGAGCTGGCGAGAATGGCGGCGAGCCCGCGCTTGTTCTCCTCCGCTCCGCCGACGCCGTTGCCGACCTTGAGCACCTCGGCCGCGGCGACGCCTTCAGGGTAGGGCAGGTCCGATCCGGTCACCAGCGCGCGGCGCAGCGGGACCGAGTACATCACGCCCAGCACGCCGCCGATGGCGATCACCGCGACCGACAGCCAATAGGGAAAGCCGGTCCACCAGCCGACCATCACCAGCCCGGGCAGCACGAAGATGATCGCGCTCAAAGTGCCCGCGGAGGAGGCGATCGTCTGGACGATGTTGTTCTCCTGGATGGTGGCGTCGCGGAAGAAGCGCAACACGGCCATGGAGATCACCGCGGCGGGGATGGAGGTGGCGAAGGTGATGCCGATGCGCAGGCCCAGGTACACGTTTGCCGCGGTGAACAGCACCGTCAGCACCGCGCCCAGGATGATGCCGCGGAGCGTCAGTTCCTTGAGCGGCATGGCGGCGGCGGGCTGGGCGATGGTGGCCATTGATGATCCTTCGGAGTGCACCTGCGAAGGCAGGTGCCCAGTTCACTTTACTTAGACAAGGCAAGAAGCACTGGGCTCCTGCCTGCGCAGGAGCACTACTCGAAACCCCGCGCAAGAAAGCGCGTCGCCAACCCGCAGTGCAGCGCTACTCCCCGCTGCAGCCATTCCTCATGCACCGTCATCCGTCCGTTGTGGATCGGAGCGCGAGTCGCGGCCTCCTCACCTGGCGGAGCAACGCCCAGGAATGCCATCGCGCCCGGCACCTCGCGCAGCACATAAGCGAAATCCTCACCGCCCATGATCGGCGTCGGCATCTCGCGGTAGCTTTCCCCGCCGAACAGGTCGGTCGCGACCGCCTGAACCAAGCCGACCGCCCACGGGTCGTTGCGGGTGGCGGGATAGCCCTCGTCGACCCGCACTTCCGCGCTGCACTCGTGCGCGGCGGCGACCTGCTCGACGATGCGGCGGAAGGCGGCGCGGCCCTGCGCCCGGCGCTCGTCGGACAGGGTGCGGAGCGTGCCTTTGAGCTCCACGACGTCCGGGACCACATTATAGGCGGTGCCCGCGTGGATGCTGGTCACGGACAGCACCGCCGGGTCGAAGAAGGGCGTCCGCCGGGCGATAAACCCCTGCAGCGCCGACACGGCCTCGCAGGCGACCGGCACCGGATCGACCGTATCGTAGGGCATTGCGGCATGTCCGCCGCGGCCGCGGATGGTCGCGTTGAGCGCGTCGGTGGAGGCCAGCAGTGCGCCCGAGCGGCTCGTCACCAGGCCGCCCTCGATGGTCGGGAAGATGTGCAGCGCGAAGGCGGCGTCCGGCCGCGGGTCGTCCAGCAGCCCGTCCTCGATCATGTAGCGGGCGCCGTGGTAGCCCTCTTCGCCCGGCTGGAACATGAAGACCACCGTGCCGGCCAGGCTCGCCGCCTGCGCGCACAGGATTCGCGCGGCGGAGGCGAGCATGGCCGAATGGGTGTCGTGGCCGCAGGCGTGCATGTGGCCGGGTACCGCCGAGGCGAACGGCAAGCCGGTCTCCT
>NZ_CADCWA010000190.1 GCF_902806285.1 uncultured Sphingomonas sp.
CCAGTATCCCGTCGAGATCCCAGGCGTGTCCTCCATGCAGTTCATCCGCGAGAGCCTCAACGCCCAGCGCCGCGCCCGCGGCGAAGCGGAGCTGTCCGGCGCCGAGTTCATCCGCCTGGCCCGCGCCGAAGCGGCCGAACTCGGCATGGACGTCGAGATGCTCAAGCGGCCAGTCAACGTCGGCTTTTCCGGCGGCGAAAAGAAGCGGGCCGAGATGGTCCAGATGGGCATCATGCGCCCGCGCTTCGCCGTGCTGGACGAGACCGACAGCGGCCTCGACATCGACGCGCTGCGGATCGTCGGCGCGGGCATCAACCGGATCATGCGCGGGCCCGACCGTGGGGCGCTGCTGATCACCCACTACCAGCGGCTGCTGGAGGTCGTGCGGCCCGACAAGGTGCATGTGCTCGCGGAAGGGCGGATCGTGCGGAGCGGCGGGCCGGAGCTGGCGGTCGAGCTCGAGCGCGAGGGTTATGCGGAGGTGGCGGCGTGAGTGTTGCTACCCAGCTTCTCCCCCTTGGGGGAGATGTCGAGCGCAGCTCGACAGAGGGGTCGGTGTCACACCCCTCCGGCGCTGCGCGCCTCTCCCCCAAGGGGGAGAAGCTGTTTCCGTCGCGCAAGCATGAGGCTTGGCGCTACGCCGACCTCGACGCGCTCAAGAGCGTCTGGGACGAGCTGCCTGCGGCCGAGACGATCACGCTGGCCGACGGCGAGGTCCTGCAGCAGGTCTGGATCGCCGACGGCTCCCCAGTCGCAGTCCGCACGGTGCAGGTCGAGCTCGCCGCCGGAGCCTCGCTCGACATCTTCGCCCTCAACACTGCCCCGCAGTACGGCCGGGTCGAGCTGGACGTTGCCATGCACGAAGGGGCGCACTTCGCGCTGCATGCGGCCAACATCGGCGGCGGCAAGGCGACGCAGGAGATCGTCACGGCCGTCCGTCACCTGGAGCCGAACGGCACCTCGCGCCAGACGGTGCGCAGCGTGCTCGCGGGCACCGCCACCGGCTCCTACCTCGGCAAGGTCGCGGTTGCCCGCCACGCGCAGAAGACGGACGGCGAGCAGTCGGTCAAGGCCATGCTCCTCGACCGCGGCGCGACCGCCAACTGCAAGCCGGAGCTGGAGATCTACGCCGACGACGTGAAGTGCGCCCACGGCGCCAGCGTCGGCGAGCTCGACCCCAACCAGCTGTTCTACGCGCTGAGCCGCGGGCTGGACCCGGCGAGTGCCAAGGCGCTGCTGCTGGAAGGCTTCGTGCTGCAGCTGTGGGACGAAGTGGCGGACGAGCGGCAGCGGGAAGCGCTGGTCGAGGCCAGCCGCGCGGCGCTGCGGAAGGTGGTGGCATGAACGTGCAGGCCCCCATCCGCGCGGACCTGAACGTCCGCGATCAGTTCCCCGCGATCGCGGGCTGGCACTATCTCGACAGCGCCGTCTCCGCGCAGAAGCCGCGGGCGGTGATCGACGCCATCGCGCAGGCCTATGCGCAGGATTACGCCTCCGTGCACCGCGGCGTGTACCAGCGCTCGGCCGACATGACGCTGGCCTATGAGGCGGCGCGGGCGCGGGCGGCGAGGCTGATCGGCGGTGCGGCGGACGAGCTGGTCTTCACCCGCGGCGCGACCGAGGCGATCAACCTCGTCGCACAGGTGCTGCCCAAGGAAGGCCGCACCCGCGTGCTGCTGTCCGCGCTGGAGCACCACAGCAACATCGTGCCTTGGCAGCTGGCGGGGTACGAAATCGACGTGGTTCCGCTGACCAGCGACGGGCGCATCGACCTCGATGCGGCCGAGCGGATGGTCACCGACCAGCACCGCGTGGTTGCCTTCGCGCATGTGTCCAACGTTCTCGGCTCTATCCTCGACGCGGAGCGCGCGGCGGAGATCGCGCAGAGCAAAGGCGCGCTGCTGCTGCTCGATGGCTGCCAGTCGGCGCCGCGCTTGCCCGTTGACGTGCGCGCGATCGGCGCCGACTTCTACGCCTACTCGGGTCACAAGCTGTACGGTCCGACCGGGATCGGCGTGCTGTGGGGCCGCAAGGCGCTGCTCGAGTCCATGCCGCCATGGCAGGGCGGCGGAGCGATGATCGACCAGGTGAGCTTCACGCGCACCACCTTCATGCCTCCGCCCCAGCGGTTCGAGGCGGGCACCCCGCACATCGTTGGTGGGATCGGGCTGGCCGCGGCGATCGACTGGGTCGAGGAGATCGGGGTCGAGCGGCTTCACCGGCACGAGGCGGCACTGGTGACGGAATGCCGTGAGCGGCTGCGGGAACTCGGCTTCGTTCGCCTGTTCGGGCCGGACGAGAGTGCCGGCATTGTCAGCTTCGCGGTCGAGGGGGTGCATCCGCACGACGTCGGCACCATCTTGGACGACGCTGGAGTGGCGATCCGGGCGGGGCATCATTGCGCGCAGCCGCTAATGGAGCTGCTTGGGCAGCCCGCGACCTGCCGGGCGAGCTTCGCGGCGCACTCGGACAGCTCTGACATCGATGCGCTGGTGGACGGCCTCAAGCGCGTGAAACGGATCTTCGGATGATGGGTGAGGAACGCAGGATCGAGATCGAAGAAGTGTCGGAGGTCCCCCCGCCGCCGCGCGCCCGCGTGGAGGTGGAAACTCCCACCGAGACCTTCGAGCGCAAGCGCGACTATCTCGCGGGCTTCCTGGCCGAGAAGCCAGCGGAAGCGCCTGCGCATGGGCCGGGCGGCGACCTGCAGGCGGCGATCGTCGAGACGCTGAAGACCATCTACGATCCCGAGATCCCGGTCGACATCTACGAGCTCGGCCTGATCTACGACGTGGCGGTCAGCGAGGACGGCGACGCGCTGGTCACCATGACGCTGACCACGCCGCACTGCCCGGTGGCGGAGTCGATGCCGGGCGAAGTCGAGCTGCGCGTGCTGTCGGTGCCGGGCGTGCGCGATGCCGAGGTCAAGCTCGTTTGGGACCCGCCATGGGACCCGTCCAAGATGAGCGACGAGGCGCGGCTCGAATTGGGGATGCTGTGATGGCCGATGTGAAGACCCGCGTGCGCCCCGCCGCCATCACCCTCACGCCCGCGGCCGAGCAGCGCGTCGCCGACCTCATGTCGCGCGCTCCCGAAGGCGCGGTCGGGGTCAAGCTGTCCACCCCGCGCCGCGGGTGCTCAGGCCTTGCCTACTCGGTCGACTATGTCACCGCCGAGGACAGGTTCGACGAAAAGATCGAGACGCCCGGCGGCATCTTCTACGTCGACGGCGGCTCGATCCTCTACCTGATCGGCTCGGTCATGGACTGGCGCGAGGACGACTTCACCGCGGGGTTCGTGTTCGAGAACCCGAACGCGAAGGGCGCCTGCGGCTGCGGCGAGAGCTTCACGGTCTAGCCTCCCCTGTGCTATGTGGCCGGCGAGGAGGCGTCCCATGCGAGCCGTGCTGCTTCCCTTTGTTGCCCTCGCCGTCGGCGCTCCGGCCGCGCCGATCGTGGCGCCTGCGCCGGTCACCACCATGCCGATGGTGAATCCGCTGTCCCAGCCGAAAAGTTGCCCGGAGACGCCCATGTCGCTCGCCCGCAAGCAGGCGGAACGGCCGCAGGCGACTCCGCTCGACCAGTTGCCGCAAGCCATGATGTTCGGCGCGGTCGATCGTCGGGTCGACGGCTGCCCTGCTCCCCTGATCCTCAGCGCTGAGCCGCTGGGCCGCTGAGCCCCTGGGGGGTGCACATCGCCCCACGCAGTCGCTACATGGGCGGCCTATGTCCAAGATGTTCAAGATTTCGCTCCCGGACGGGTCGGTCCGGGAGGTGCCCGAAGGTTCGACGCCCGCCGACGTCGCGGCGGCGATCGGGCCGGGCCTTGCCAAGGCGGCGCTGGCGGCGCGGGTCAACGGCGAGGTGCGAGACATTACCCGCCCGTTCGAGGAAGACGCCGAGCTCGCGCTGATCACCGCGCGGGACGAGAAGGACGCGCTGGAGCTGGTACGCCACGACTTCGCGCATGTGCTCGCCGAAGCGGTGCAGAATCTTTACCCCGGAACGCAGATCACCTTCGGACCGGCGACGGACGACGGCTTCTACTACGACTTCGCGCCCGCGCCGGGCCGCGGTCCCTTCACCGAGGAAGACCTGCCCGCAATCGAGGAGGAGATGCGCCGCGTCATCGCGCGCGATGAGCTGCTGATCCGTGAGGTCTGGCAGCGCGAGGACGTGCGCGACTTCTTCCGGCGCACGGGCGAGACGTTCAAGGCCGAGTGGGTGATGGAGCTGCCCGAAGGCAAGCCGATCACCATGTACCGGTCGGGCCAAGGCGACGGCAAGTGGCTGGACCTGTGCCGCGGGCCGCACCTCGCCTCCACCGGCAAGCTCGATCCGCAGGCATTCAAGCTGACGCGCGTGTCGGGGGCCTATTGGCGCGGCGATCCGGCCAACCCAATGCTGAGCCGCATCTACGGCACCGCGTGGCTCAACAAGAAGCAGCTTGCCGAGCACCTCGTCCGGCTGGAGGAAGCGACCAAGCGCGACCATCGCAAGATCGGGCGCGAGATGGACCTGTTCCACCTGCAGGAGGAGGCGCACGGGTCCGTTTTCTGGCACGCGCACGGCTTTGTTATCTGGCGTCAGCTTGAAGCTTATATGCGGCGGCGGATCGACGAGGCCGGCTACGAGGAGATCAAGACCCCGCAGCTGATGGACGCTCGACAATGGGAGCGCTCGGGTCATTGGGGCAAGTACCGCGAGAACATGTTCGTGGTACCCGACGAGGTTCCGGGCACCGACGAAGCGGCGCCGGTGCTATCGGGCGGGGCAGACCTCATGGCTTTGAAGCCGATGAATTGCCCAGGGCACGTGCTCGTCTTCAAGCAGGGGATCACCAGCTACAAGGAGCTGCCGATCCGCTTGTACGAGAACGGCAGCTGCCATCGCAACGAGCCGCATGGTGCGCTGCATGGGCTGATGCGCGTGCGCCAGTTCACTCAGGACGACGCACATATCTTCTGCCGCGAAGATCAGATCGTGGAGGAAGCGCGCGCCTTCTGCGCGCTTGCGGACCGCATCTACAAGGATTTCGGGTTCACCTACTCGATCAAGCTGGCACTGCGCCCCGACAACCGCTTCGGCAGCGAGACAGACTGGGACAAGGCGGAGGCCGAGCTGCGCGATGCCGTGGTTGCGGCGGGCATGGCGACCCCCGAGTTCGGCTGGGAGGAACTGCCTGGAGAAGGCGCCTTCTATGCCCCCAAGCTGGAGTGGCACCTGACGGACGCGATCGGTCGGACCTGGCAGGTCGGCACCATCCAGTCCGACCGAGTGCTGCCCGAGCGGCTGGACGCGGTCTACGTAGGCGAGGACGGGCAGAGGCACCGGCCGGTCATGCTGCACCGGGCGATCTTCGGCTCCTACGAGCGGTTCATCGGCATCCTGATCGAACATTATGCCGGCAGGTTCCCGCTGTGGCTGGCGCCGGTGCAGGCGATTGTGGCGACGATCGTGTCCGAGGCGGACAGCTACGCCGGGGAGGTCGCGGCCAAGCTGCGGGCGGCGGGGCTGCGAGTGGACACCGATCTTCGTAACGAGAAGATTAACTACAAGGTGCGCGAGCATAGCCTGGCCAAGGTCCCGCTGCTGCTGGTGGTCGGCAAGCGTGAGGCGGAGGAAGGCACGATCGCGGTCCGCCGCCTCGGCAGCGACGAGCGTCAGCAGATGATGCGACTGGACGAGGCCATCGCCGCCTTCGCGGCCGAAGCGGTGCCGCCCGACCTTGCCCCCAAGCAGGGCTGAGTTGGAGCGGCGCTGGCTGCACCTCACGCGGGTTGAGTTGCCGGGGCACGCGGACGAGCGCGGCTGGCCGCTGCGCTTCGACCATTGCTTCCAGCGCGTCCTGCTCGACGCGGCCTGCGGTTGTTGCTGGTACGAGCGGATCGAGCGACGGCCCGCCTACCGCCATGCGCCCGACGCGCTGCTGGCGAGAGCGGTGGAACTCGGCGGGGAGCTGCTCGCGGGACGGGCGGACCTGTCCGCGCTTAACCGCCAGTCGCTGGCGTGGCGCGGCCGGCTGCGATCCGCCGACTGACGCCATGCCGCCACAACCTGCGGCGAATCCGCCGAAGGGCCTTCCAATCGCGCTCTCCAGGCCTTAGCTCGCGACGCTAGAACCAATTGCATCAGGAGACTCCGCTATACCACCGCCCTATCCGCGCCGTCCGCAGGCGCCGCCGCAGTTCACCGGCCCTCGCTACAACGAGTTCATCCAATCGCAGAAGGTTCGGGTGATCGACGAGAACGGCGAGAATCTGGGCGTGATGTATACGCGCGAAGCTTATGAGCAGGCGGTGGGCGTCGGGCTCGACCTGGTCGAAATCAGCCCCAACGCCGACCCGCCCGTTGCCAAGTTCCTCGACATCGGCCGCTTCAAATATGAAGCGCAGAAAAAGGCCAACGAGCAGCGCAAGAAGCAGAAGACGCAGGAGATCAAGGAGATCAAGATGCGTCCCAACATCGACGACCACGACTACGACACGAAGATGAAGAAGGTCGTCGAGTTCCTGGAGGAAGGCGACAAGGTCAAGGTGACCATGCGCTTCCGCGGCCGCGAGATGGCGCACGGCCAACTCGGCATGGCGGTACTCCAGCGGGTGGCGGAGGAGACGGGCGGGATCGCCAAGGTCGAGGCGCACCCGCGGATGGAAGGCCGGCAAATGCTGATGGTTCTCTCGCCGAAGTAACGGCAAGCCGAACCCAGCCCGCATGGCGCGCGGGCCCGGCTGTCCCAAGTGCGGGTCCAGCATGGCGGCAGGCTTCGTCGGCCCGGGGTCACGGCACGAAGGTCGTTGCCAAGTGGATCGTCGGCGCCCCCGTCAGGGACATCTGGACCGGATCGGAGCTGCGTGGCCGTGATCAGCATGAGATCGCCATCCACCGTTGTGGACGCTGCGGTTGCCTTGAGAGTTACGCCGAGCCGACTTGAGCGTGCTGCATTGCAGCGCATTTTTGCTGCATCGCACTATGTTGCTCCTTTGTAACAGCGCGTGCGGATTACTCCCCGTTAACCAGGCCCTTCGCTTCCCAAGCAACCCGACGCTGCATTAGCGTCCGCGCATCGATTTCTCGGAGGCATTTTCCATGCGCAAGTCCACCTGGCTGCTGTCGGCCGGCCTGTTCGCTCTTTCGACGCCGGCGTTCGCTCAGTCGACGACCCAGTCGGAGACGGACACCGACGGGGCCGGGGCGGAAGCCACCCAGGGTGCCACGACCGAGGCCGGGGCGGTCGACGACACGGCGAACACGGAGAACGCCGACCAGCAGACCGGCGACATCGTGGTCACCGCCACCCGCCGCAACGAAGCCTTGTCCGACGTCCCGCTGGCGGTCAGCGCAGTTACCGCGCAGCAGCTGCAGAACACGGGCGCCGCCGACATCCGCCAGCTGCAGCAGATCTCGCCGTCGCTGCTGGTCTCCTCCACCTCGTCCGAAGCAGGCGCGGCCGTGGCCCGCATCCGCGGCATCGGCACCGTCGGCGACAATCCCGGCCTCGAAAGCTCGGTCGGCGTGTTCATCGACGGCGTTTACCGCTCGCGTACCGGTACGGGCCTGACCGAGCTCGGCCAGATCGACCGCATCGAGGTGCTGCGCGGCCCGCAGGGCACGCTGTTCGGGCGCAATACCTCCGCGGGCCTCATCTCCATCATCACCGCGCGGCCGCAGTTTCGTCCGGAGGTCAACGGCGAGCTGACGGTGGGCAATTACGACTTCCGCCGGGTCGAGCTGGGCGGAACCGGCCCGATCAGCGATACGCTGGCGGTTCGCGCGGACGCTATCTACCTGAAGCGTGACGGCTTCCTGGAGGACGTGATCTCCGGCCGCGACGTCAACGACCGTAATCGCTACCTGCTGCGCGGCCAGCTGCTCTACAGGCCGAGCGACGACTTGTCCGTCCGCATCATCGGCGACTTCGCCAAGCGCGACGAGGAATGCTGTGCGGCGGTCTACCTGCCGACGGAGGACATCGTTGCCGTGGGCGGCGAGCCCACCAGTCAGCCGTCCACCATCGCCTTTATCCAGCGCGGCCTCGGCGCGGTCATCAACGACGATCCTTACGACCGCGAGACCTCCATCACGCCGGGCCGCAGCTACCGCCAGGACGTCAAGGACGGCGGCCTGTCGGCCGAAGCGGTATACGACTTCGGTGGGGCGGAGCTGACCTCCATTACCGCCTACCGGACCAACAAATACATCCGCGGCCAGGACGCGGACTTCAACAACCTCGACATCCTCTACCGCGACGACGACGGCACCGCGTTCAACCGGTTCCGCACCTTCAGCCAGGAAGTCCGGCTGCAGGGCTCGAGCTTCGGCGACCGGCTCGACTGGCTGGTAGGCGGCTACCTGGCGCGCGAGAAGCTGCGGGTGCGCGACAACCTGGCCTATGGCGCCGACTACGGCCGCTACGCCAACTGCCTGGTGGCCAACAACTTCGCCCAGGTGACCGGGCAGGCCGCGCTGCTTCAGCCGGGCACGCAGCCGACCTGCTTCCAGCCGTTGGTCGCCGCGGGGATCCGGGGCGCGCTGCTGGCTCAGTTCAACGCGGCGGTGGCGGCCGGCAACCTCGCCGCCGCGCAGGCCATCGCGGGTAACATCACCGTTCTCGGCGCCTTTGCTCAGCTCAACAACCAGGGCCTGTCGCCGCTGATCCCGGGCGCTAACTTCAGCGCCGCGCCGTTCGGCACCAGCGGCTTCGGCAACCTGTCGCTGGCGCTCGGCGGAGGTCCGCGGGCGTTCACCGACCGCACCGACGACACCTTCGATCAGACCAGCAACAACCTGGCGCTGTTCACCCACAACATCTTCTCGATCACCGATGCGCTGAAGTTGACGGTCGGCGCCCGCTACACGCGC
Organism: uncultured Sphingomonas sp.; assembly: GCF_902806285.1. Classification (GTDB taxonomy): domain Bacteria; phylum Pseudomonadota; class Alphaproteobacteria; order Sphingomonadales; family Sphingomonadaceae; genus Sphingomicrobium. The sequence goes on from NZ_CADCWA010000190.1 coordinate 8,862, forward strand.
GAGAAGAAGCGGCTGGACGTCGACCTCAACGACCTGAACGCGACGTCCTTGTGCGGCGTGTTCTCGGGCGGACCGCTGGCGGCGCTGCAGCAGATCCCCTGCGTCATCCCGAGCCTGCCGGGCGGCAGCCTCCAGGAGCGGGACTCCCGCAAGGAGAACAAGCTCACCGGCACCGTGGTGCTCAGCTTCAAGCCGACCGACGACCTCCTGACCTACGCCAGCTACTCGCGCGGCTACAAGGCGGGCGGCTACAACCTCGACCGTTCGGCGTTGAGCCGCACGGTTGCGCTGAACAGCGCGGGCGTGCCGGTCGCCGGGGCCGTGACCACGGCCGCAACCATCGAGGAGCTGGAGTTCCGGCCCGAGATCAACGACGCGGTTGAGCTCGGCGCCAAGTACAACGGGGCCGGCATCGACGTGAACGTGGCGCTGTTCCGCCAGCTGTTCCGCGACTTCCAGCTCAACACCTTCAACGGCATCAACTTCTTCGTCGAGAACATCAATTCCTGCGAAGACGACCTGGACGGCGCGGACACCGACAATGCGCAGGTCGTACCAACCGGCGCGTGCGACGGCGACACCAGGGCAGGCGTGAAGAGCCGCGGCATCGAGGTGGAAGTGTTCACCCGGCCGCTGCCCAACATCTTCTTCAACGTCGGCGCGACCCTGTCCGACACCAAGTACCGCAACAACCTGGTCGGCGCGGACGGCCGGGCGCTCAGCACCGCCCTGTTCCAGTTGCCAGGCCGGCGTCTGTCGAACAGCTCGTTGTACACCCTGACCGGCAGCCTGGCCTGGACGCCGCCGATCGGGACCACCGGACTCAAGGGCCTGTTCTACATCGACGCCCGCCACCAGTCGAAGTTCAACACCGGCTCCGACCTCGACATCGAGAAGATCGAGAACGGCTATACGCAGTTCAACGGCCGCGTCGGCGTGCGCGGCCCGGACGATCGCTGGGCGGTCGAACTGTGGGCGCAGAACCTGCTGGACACCAACTACAAGCAGGTGGCCTTCGACGCGCCGCTGCAGGGCAGCTGCACCACTCGCGGCGCGCTGAACGGCTTCTGCTCGCCGGTCCCCAACCGTTCGACCCAACTGTTCGGCGCGTTCCTGGCCGAGCCGCGGACCTTCGGCCTGACCCTGCGGGCGAATCTCAGGCCTGCGCAGCGGGTCGCGGAGGTCGCTCCGCCACCGCCGCCGCCGCCGCCGCCGCCGGTGACCACCCAGACCTGCCCGGACGGCACGGTGGTGGAGGCGACCGCCACCTGCCCGCTGCCGCCGGCGCCCCCGCCCCCGCCGCCCGCTCCCGAGCGCGGCTGATCGGGCTGTAGACAGGGGCAGGGCCTCGCGGGCGACCGCGGGGCCCTTCCCTCGTGGGGCTCAGGCGGCGCGGGCGTCCGGGCTGGCCGCCGCGGCGTGCAGCAGGGCCGCGCGCAACGGCTCGATCTCGCCGATCCCGAGCTTCTTTCCGTCGGAGCGGGTCAGGTAGAAGACGTCGACCGCCCGCTCTCCATAGGTCGCAATGTGAGCGGAGTGGACGACGTGCCCGAGGCGGAAGATCGCGCCGGCGAGCGCCGCCAGCAGTCCGGGCCGGTCGGAAGCGTTCACTTCCGCCACCGTGGTCCGCCGCGACGCGCGCTCGGCGATGACCACCGAGGGCGCAACCGCGAACGGCTGGCTACCAGGCGGCAACGGCACCGCGGCGGGCTGTTCCGTCGCCAGCGCGGCCGCGGTCGCGCGGATTAGGCGGGCGCGCAGCCGCTTGTCGGAGTAGGGCCGGCCCCGCCCGTCCTGGACCAGCAGATTGTCCAGCGCCATGCCGTCCCGCGTCGTGTGGATGCGCGCGCCCACGATATTGGCCCCGGCCGCGGCCAGCGCCGCGCAGATGCGGTAGAACAAGCCGGGCCGGTCGGGCGCGAACACGCTCAGCCGGGTCGCGCCCTCCTCCTCCCCGGCCAGGCTGACGCTGGGCTGCAGCTCGCCGATGCGGGCCTCGGCCGCGGCGATCTGGCGCGCGTTGGCGAGAATCCATTCGGGCGGCTCGGCCACCCAGTAGCTGTCGGGCAGGCGGCGGGTATGGGCCCGCGCGGCGCTCGCCTTCCAGCCAAGCGCTTGGGTCAGCGCCTGCTGGCGGGCGGCGACCTCCTCAGCCCGCCCGCTCCCCTTGTGCCCGCGCCGCAGCCGTTCCTCCGCCAGCTCGTACAGGGTCCGCAGCAGCTGGCGCTTCCAGTCGGTCCAGGTGCCGGGACCCACCGCGCGGATGTCCACCACCGTCAGGATCAGCAGCACGCGCAGCCGCTCCGGGCTCTGCACGACGCCCACGAAGTCCTCAATCGTCTTGGGGTCGGCGAGGTCGCGCTTGAAGGCCGTCGCGGACAGCAGCAGGTGGTGGCGGACCAGCCAGGCCACGGTCTCCGTCTCGGCCGGATCGAGCCCTAGGCGCGGGCACAGCTGCAGCGCGATCTCGGCGCCGAGCAGCGAATGGTCGCCGCCGCGGCCCTTGGCGATATCGTGCAGCAGCACGGCAACGTAGAGGCTGCGACGCGAGTCGATTTGCTTGAACAGGGGGGTAGCGAGCGGGTGGTCCTCCGCCAGTTCGCCCCGCTCGATCGCGGCGAGCAGGCCGACCGCACGAATGGTATGCTCGTCCACCGTATAATGGTGGTACATGTCGAACTGCATCTGCGCGACGATTCGGCCGAAGTCGGGCACGAAACGGCCGAACACCCCGGTCTCGTTCATCCACCGCAGCACCACCTCCGGCCGCTCGCGGTTGGTCAGCACCTCCAGGAACAGCGCATTGGCGGTGGGATCGTCGCGGACCGAGTCGACCAGCCGGGCGTCCCTGGCGGCGGCGCGCATGGCATAGGGATGGACATCGAGGCCTCCGCGGGCGGCCAGGGCGAACAGCTGGAGCAGGCGCACCGGATCCTGGGCGAGGAAGCCGTCGGACGGGATGCTCAGCCGCCCGCGGTCGAGCACGAAGCCATGCAGCCGCCGCGGCCGGCGCCGAAAGGTCGGCAGCGCGAACCGCCGTCCCTTCGCGCCCTGCTGCTCGTCCAGCTGGGCCAGGAACAGGCCGGTCAGGTCGCCGACCGTCTTCGCCTGCAGATAGTAGAAGTGCATAAAGCGTTCGACGGCCGACTTGCCCGGCCGGTCGGTGTAGCGCATCGCCTCGGCGATCAGCCGCTGATGGTCGAAGGTCAGCCGCTCCTCCGCCCGCCCGGCGATCCGGTGGAGGTGGCAGCGCACCGACCAGAAGAAGCGCTCGGCCCGGTCGAAGCGGGAGAACTCCGCCCGGGTCAGCAGGCCGGTGCCGACCAGCTCGGCCGGGGTTTCGACTCCGTGGACGTATTTGCCGATCCAGTAGAGGGTATGGAGATCACGCAACGCTCCCTTGCCGTTCTTGACGTTGGGTTCGACCAGGTAGCGGCTGTCGCCCATCTTGCGATGGCGTTCGTCGCGTTCGGCAAGCTTCGCGGCCGTGAACTCCGCGGCCGTGCCCGCCACCACCTCGCTGCGGAAGCGCTCAAACGCTTCTTCGAACAACGGCCGGTCGCCGCCGACGAAGCGGGACTCCAGCATGGCGGTGCGCACCGTCATGTCGCTTCTCGCCAGGCTGAGCAGTTCGGGCACGGTGCGGACCGCCTGTCCGACCTTCAGCTTGAGGTCCCACAGCAGGTAGAGCGTGGCTTCGATCACCTGCTCGCACCAGGGCGCGCGGGGCTGGGGCGTCAGGAACATGAGGTCGATGTCGCTGAACGGCGCCATCTCGCCGCGCCCGTAGCCGCCGAGCGCGACCAGGCTCACCCGCTCGGCGGTGGAAGGATTGGCGACCGGGTAGAGCCGGGTGGCGGCATAGCCGAAAGCCAGTTCGACGATCTGGTCGGTGAGCGAGGCGGTGGCGGCGGCATGGACCCGTCCGCGCGAGGGTTCGGCTTCGATTCGGCGGGCAATCTCGGCGCGGCCTGTTCGCAAATCTTCGGCCAGTGCGGCGCAAGCGGCTGCCCGGTCCGCGCCCGCGAGCCGTTCGGCCATCTGCTGCCGATCAATGAGCGCCGCGCGACGCTCAACCAGGTTGAAGCGTGTGGCGGCCATCAGCCGCGCTCTGCCGCCAGCCGCTTGAGCCGGTACAAGGCGTCGAGCGCCTCGCGCGGGGTCAGGCTGTCGGGATCGAGGTCCGTCACGGCTTGAAGCAGGGGATCGGCAGGCGGTTCGGCCTGGGCGGCGGCGGCGAACAGCGGCAGGTCGTCGAGCCCGGCCGCGATCCCGCCGGTAGCGTCGCGGCCGGCCTCCAGCTTGGCCAGCACCGCCTTGGCGCGCGTCACCACGGCCGGCGGCAGGCCGGCGAGGCGCGCGACCGCGATGCCGTAGCTGCGGTCCGCCGGCCCGTCCGCCAGCTCGTGCAGCAAGACCAGATCGCCCTTCCACTCGCGCGCCCGCACATGGTGCAGGGACAGCGCGTCGAGCCGTCCAGCGAGGCGGGTCAGCTCGTGATAATGGGTGGCGAACAGGGTGCGGCAGCCAACCGCACCGTGCATCGCCTCGACCACCGCCCAAGCGATCGCCAGCCCGTCGTAGGTCGAGGTGCCGCGCCCGATCTCGTCCAGGATGACCAGGCTGTTCCTGGTCGCCTGCGCCAGAATGGCCGCGGTCTCGACCATCTCGACCATGAAGGTGGAGCGGCCGCGCGCCAAGTTATCGGATGCGCCGACCCGGCTGAACAAGCGGTCGACTATGCCGAGCCGCGCCTGGCTCGCGGGCACGAAGCTGCCGGACTGGGCGAGCAGGGCGATCAGCGCCGTCTGGCGCAGGAAGGTCGACTTGCCGCCCATGTTGGGACCGGTGATCAGCCACAGCCGGTCGTGCGGCCCCAGGCTGCAATCGTTGGCGATGAAGCGCTCGCCCGAGCCCTTGAGCGCGCTTTCCACCACCGGGTGACGGCCGCCCTCGATCTCCAGGCAGGGCGTATCGGCGAAGGCGGGACGGCACCAGCCGCCCTCCCCGGCCCGTTCGGCATGACTCGCGGCGACGTCGATCCGCGCGATGGCGTCCGCGGTGTCGGCGATGGCCCCGGCAGCCCGGACAGCGAGCGCCGTCAGCTCCTCCAGATGCGCCTGCTCGGCGCCGAGCGCGTGCGCGCCCGCCTCGATGACCTTGCTCGCCTCCTGGTGCAGCGCGGGGGAGTTGAAGCGCACGACGCCGGCGAGGGTCTGGCGATGGGTGAAGCCGCTGTCGGGCGCGAGCAGCCGGTCCGCATGCCTCGCCGAGACCTCGACATGATAGCCGAGCACCGCATTGTGCCGGATTTTGAGCGAGCCGATGCCGGTCGCGTCGCGGTAGCGCCCTTCCAGTTCGGCGATCGCCCGGCGGCCGTCCGACGAAGCCGCGTGCAAGGCGTCGAGCTCGGGGTCGTAGCCTTCGGCGATGTAGCCGCCCTTGGCGGGATCGAGCGGGGGCGAAGCGACCAGGGCGGCGCCCAATCGCGCGACCAGCTCGTCATGCCCGCCCAAGCGCGGCAGCAGCTGCACGAGCAGCGCGGGCTGGTCGGGCTCGGCCGCCAGCGCAGCTCGCAAGTCCGCCGCGCTCGCCAAGCCGTCGCGCAGCAAGGCGAGGTCGCGCGGCCCTCCGCGGCCGGCCACCAGCCGTCCCAGCGCCCGGCCGATGTCGGGCATCGCCCGCAATGCGTCGCGGACGCGGCCGCGCAGCAAGGCGGCCTCGTGCAGCCATTGCACCAGCGTCAGCCGCCCGTCGATCGTGCGGCGGTCGAGTAGCGGCGCGGACAGGTCGGCGCCGAGCAGCCGCCGTCCGGCGGCAGTGACGCAGCGGTCGATCTCGCCCAGCAGCGATCCCGCCACGCTGCCCTCCGCCGTCCGGCAGATCTCCAGGCTGGCGCGGGTGGCGACGTCGATCGCCATATGCTCCAGCCGGGCGATCCGCCGCGGCGCGGCGAGGAAAGCGGTCGCCTCCTTCTGCGTGGCATCGAGGTAGGCCAGCAACCCGCCCGCGGCCGCCAGCTCCGCCCGGCTGAGTTCGCCGAAACCGTCGAGGCTGGCCACGGCGAAGCGCCGGATCAGTGCGCGCTCGCCGTTCGCGCTGTCGAACCCGCCCTTGCCCGGCGTGCACTTGATGCCGGGGAGCTTGGCCTCAGCGATGGTCTCGGCGGGCGACAGGCGGGCGAGTTCGGCCTGGAGGTCGCCTGGACCGCAGGCGATCAGCTCGAACCGGCCCGTGGAGATGTCGGCGGCGGCGATGCCCCACTCGCCTGCTCCGGACCCCGATCCGGGGTCCCCGGCCCTGGCCACGGCCGCCAGCCAGTTGGCCGCGCCGCTCTCGAGCAGCGTGTCCTCCGTCAGCGTTCCAGGCGTGACCAGCCGGATGATCGCCCGGTCAACCAGCGCCTTGGACCCGCGAGCCTTGCGCGCCTCCGCCGGGCTCTCCGTCTGCTCGGCGATGGCGACCCGGTGGCCGGCACGGATCAGGCGGGCGAGATAGGATTCGGCCGAATGCACCGGCACGCCGCACATCGGCACCGGCTCGCCCGCGTCCGCGCCGCGCTTGGTGAGCGCAATGTCGAGGCACCCGGCTGCCGCCTTGGCGTCATCGAAGAACAGCTCGAAGAAGTCGCCCATCCGATAGAACAGCAGCGCGTCACCCGCCTCGGCCTTGAGGCGGTGGTATTGCTGCATCATCGGGGTGGCGTCGTCCGCGCGGGCCATGGGGTTGAGTTAGCCCGCTTGCACTGCCCCGGACAGCCCTTTCGCTCGTCCTCGGCGGAGCGCGTCGGCAAAGGAACGCTTCAGAGCCGCTCCGCGCTCGATACCTGGTCCGCCGCCCTAAGCGCCGCCAGGATCGCGTGGAGGTGCGCCAGGTCGTGCACTTCCACGTCCACATGGAAGGTGTGGAACGAGCCGTCACGGTGCATCAGCGCCAAGTTGACGATGTTGGCGCCCTTGCCGCCAAGCACGCCGGCCATCACGCCAAGCGCGCCCGCGACGTCGCGCAGAATGATGCACAGCCGCGCGGTCGCACCGTCCGAGCCGTCGCCCCAGGCGAGATCCATCCAGTCGGCGTCCACATCGGTAGCGAGCCGGTCGCAGCCGATGGCGTGCACCTCGATCTCCTCATCCTCGCGGCGGAGGCCGACGATGCGGTCGCCGGGAATCGGATGGCAGCAGGGCGCGAGGTGATAGGCGACGCCCGCGGTCAGCCCCTTGATGGAGATCGCCCGCTTCTGCGCGACCGGACGCGGAGCGACGTCGCCACCGGTCGAGCCGGGCATCAGCGCTTCCATCAGCGCTTCGTCGCCGATCCGCTTGCGCGCGATGGCGATCATCAGCGCGTCCTCGTCCTCCAGCTTCAGCTTCTTGAGCGTGCGCGGCAGCGCTTCGGCGGGCAGCGGGACCGGCAGTCGGGCGACGATCTCATCGAAGATCTTGCGGCCAAGCTCGACCGTCTCGTCCCGCTCCTTGTGACGGGCGAAGCGGCGCACCGCCGAGCGCGCCTTGCCGGTCGCGACGAAGCGCAGCCAGGACGGCTGGGGATGCTGCGCGTCGCTGGTCAGGATGTCGACCTGGTCGCCGTTCTCCAGCAGCGTGCGCAGCGGCACCACCCGGCCGTTGACCTTGGCGCCGACGGTCTGGTCGCCGAGCCGCGTGTGCACCGCATAGGCGAAGTCGACCGGAGTCGCGCCCTTGGGCAGCTGGATGAGCTCGCCCTTGGGCGTGAAGGCGAAGATCCGGTCCTGGTACATCGCCATGCGGGTATGCTCGAGCAGCTCTTCCGGGCTGTCGGCATGGTCGAGGATCTCGACCAGGTCGTCGATCCACGGCACCCGCACGTCGGCGCTGGGCTTGCCTTCCTTGTAGGCCCAGTGCGCAGCCAGCCCCTGCTCGGCCTGTTCGTGCATCGTGCGGGTACGGATCTGAATCTCGATCCGCATCTTGGTGTCGTGGATGACCGAGGTGTGCAGCGACCGGTAGCCGTTGCGCTTGGGGGTGGAGATGAAGTCCTTGAAGCGGCCGGGTACCATCGGCCAGCGGCGATGGATCAGCCCCAGCGCGCGGTAGCATTGGTCCACGTCGTCGACGATCACGCGAAAGGCCATGACGTCCGATAGCTGCTCGAAGCTGATGTGCCGCTCGGCCATCTTCTTCCAGATGCTGTAGGGATGCTTCTCGCGGCCGGTGACCTCCGCTTCCAGCCCGTTGTCGGCGAGGTGCAGCCGGAGCCCCAGGCCGATGCGGCTGACGATGTCGCCGCCTTCGGCATGCAGCTGCGCCAGGCGGCGGGTGATGGATGCGTAGGCGTCGGGCTCGAGTTCGGTGAACGCGAGCGTCTGCATCTCGTTCATGATCTCGTACATGCCGATCCGCTCGGCCAGCGGCGCGTAGATGTCCATCGTCTCGCGCGCGATGCGTCGGCGCTTTTCTCCACTCTCGATGTGGTGAAGCGTGCGCATGTTGTGCAGCCGGTCCGCAAGCTTGACCAGCAGCACGCGGATGTCGTCGGACAGCGCCAGCAGGAACTTGCGGAGGTTCTCGGCCGCCCGCTCGCTTTCCGATTGCGCCTCGATCTTGCTGAGCTTGGTGACCCCGTCGACCAGCCGCGCCACGTTCGGCCCGAACAGCCGCTCGATCTCGTCGGGGGTGGCGACCGTATCCTCGATGGTGTCGTGGAGAATGCCGGTGACAATGGTTTCGTCGTCGAGCTTGAGGTCGGTGAGGATGCCCGCGACCTCGATCGGATGGCTGAAATAGGGATCGCCGCTGGCCCGGGTCTGCGCGCCATGCGCCTTCATCGAGAACACATAGGCGCGGTTGATCAGGCCTTCGTCCGCGTCGGGATCGTAGGAGCGGACCCGCTCGACCAGTTCATATTGGCGTAGCACCTGATCTATGTGGGCCGGCAATCGGCTCTGTTGCAAGTGCGAACGTGCAGCACCGTGCGACAAAAGGCTTTCGATTCAGCGAGCTTTAGCTATTCAGCTGCTAGAAGATGTGCTTGTATTGCTTGGCCGACTGGAAAAAGGGGCTGCGGCTTGACCCGTGACATCAGCCATATCGATGCGTTCAAGGCGGCGGCCATGCGTTGCCCCTTGCCGAGCGCGATCGATCTGATCGGCGAGAAATGGGCCTTCCTGATCGTCCGCGGGGCGCTGAACGGGCTGCAGCATTTCGAAGAGTTCCAGGCCTGCCTCGGCATCGCCCGCAACATCCTGTCGGACCGGCTGGCCAAGATGGTCACGGGCGGCATCCTACAGCGCGCGGCCGACCCGTGCGACCGGCGCAAGGTGATCTACTCGTTGACTGCAAAGGGCGAGGCCCTGCTGCCCGTGGTGCTGGCGCTGCGCCAATGGGGCATGGACTGGGGGCACGGCACCAACGACCGGATCGTAGCGGACGCCCGCGACGGCAAGCCGATCGGCCGCATCGCCATTCATGCGCATGACGGGCGTGAGCTTGCGCTGCACGAATTGACGTGGGTCGAGAGCGACGGCCGCGAGTACCGGCGCCCGGAGCCGCTAAGGATCGTCAAGAACGCCGCCGCCTAGTCGGCGCGCGAACGCACTTACTCGTAGTCGCCGCCGCTGGGGTTCGGCCGCGGCGGCGCAGCCGCGGTCAGGCGCAGCGCCTCCGCCGACTCGCTGAGGCTCGCCAGCTCGTCCGTTGCATCCTCTTCGTCGATCTGGACGCGCTGCAGACCGCTGACCACCGCTTCCTCCAGATCGCGCGGACGAACGGTTTCTTCCGCGATCTCACGCAGGGCGACGACCGGGTTCTTGTCGCGGTCGCGGTCGATGGTGAGATCGGCTCCGCCCGAGATCTGCCGCGCCCGCTGCGCGGCGAGCAGCACGAGGTCGAAGCGGTTGGGGATCTTGTCGACGCAATCTTCGACGGTGACGCGCGCCATGGACTGGCCTGCCTTCTGTCTGGAACAGGATGGAAACGGGAGCGGGCGAGTTAGGGCGACGCGCCCGGACTGTCAAGGAAAGCGGCAACCTTCCCAGCCTGCGACAGGTGCCGATGGGCGCTTGCCACATGGGCCATGTCGCTCCAAGCCGAACGCATGGCCGACGCCGTGCCGTCCACTCCTGCCCTCCAGGCTTCGCGGATCAAGGCGGCGATCGCCGGCACGCGACTGGAGGTACTCGACACTGGCGCGGACCGGCTGCGGACCCTGCTCGCCCTGATCGGCGGGGCGCAGCATAGCATCCGCCTGCTGTTCTACATGTTCTCCGGCGATGAGGCGGGGGCGGCGGTGCGCGACGCGCTGACAGAGGCGGCGGCGCGTGGCGTTGCGGTGAAACTGGTGGTGGACGGGTTCGGGTCGAACGTCACCCCCGCTTTCTTCGAAGGCCTGCGTGACCATGGCGGGGAAGCCTGCCTGTTCCACCCGCGGTATGGACGGCGCTATCTCCTGCGCAACCACCAGAAACTGGTGGTGGTCGACGACGCCCGGGCGATCATCGGCGGCGCCAACATCAACAAGGAATATCTCAGCGACGGCCGGCCGGAAGACTGGCGCGACCTGTGGCTGCTGGTGGAAGGACCCGCGGTTCCGCCTGCCGGGCGCTATTTCGACGCGGTGCACCGGTGGACCGCGACGGACGGCGCCAAGATGCGCGCCCTGCGCCGGATCATCCGCCGCCACAGCCAGCACCAGGGCCCGCTGCAGTGGCGCTACTCGGGCCCGATGAGCCGAAGCAACCTGTGGACCCGGCCGATCATGGGGGAGATCGCCAGCGGGCGCAGCCTTCACCTCATCTCCGCCTACTTCTCGCCCCCGTTCGCGATGCTGCGCCGGATCGCGCGGCTGGGCCGGCGCGGCAGCGTACGGATCATCACCGCCGCCAAGTCGGACAACAACGCCACCATCGCGGCGGCGCGGCACACCTATGCCCGGCTGCTGCGCGCAGGGGTCGAGATGTACGAGTACCAGCCGGCCAAGCTCCACACCAAGCTCGTGATGGTCGACGATATCGTCTACATCGGCTCGTCCAACTTCGATTTCCGCAGCCTGTACATGAACCTCGAGGTGATGCTGCGGATCGAGGATCGGGGCTTCGCCGCGCAGATGCGCCGATATTTCGATGGGGAGCTCGAGCAAAGCCAGCCGATCACGCCCGAGTTCCACCGTCGGCGCGCGACCTGGCTCCGGCGGATGAAGTGGACGGTAAGCCATTGGCTGGTGACCGCTGTGGACTACACCGTTACCCGGCGGCTGAACTTCGGCGCGGAACGCTAGGCGTTTGCGCTCCTCCGAAGGCGGGAGCCCAGTGCTTCTTCAGGCAAGGGAGAAACTCGGCTCCTGCCCTCGCAGGAGCACCGCGGGGCCTAGTCCCTTGGCTCGCGGTACGCCCAGAACAGCGTCGCGGGGGGAACGTTGACCCATTCGAAGCCGCGTTCGATCCGCTCGAACACCGGGGCGATGAAATCGAGGACCTTGGGGCTGAACTGATAGACCAGAAACGCCCCCCCTGCGCGGATCACCCGCGAGGTGGCGGTTCCAATGGCCTCGCCGACACCCGGCGGCAGGGTCGAGAAGGGGAGGCCCGACAGCACATAATCCGCGTAGGCGAAGCCGCGGTCGGCAAGGATCTTCTCCACGTCCGCCGCCGACCCGGTCACGGCCAGCAGCCGGTCGTCGTCGATCGAGTTCCGCAGGAATTCGGTGAAGCCCGGATTGGTATCGATGGTGACGAGGGTCGCGTCGGGGCCGAGCCGCTCCAGGATGGGACGGGTGAAGGTGCCCACGCCCGGGCCATATTCCACGAACAGTCTGGTATTGTCCCAGTCCACCGGCGCCAGCATGCGGTCGATCAGCTTGCGGCTGGACGGGATCACGGAGCCGACCATCACCGGATGCTTCAGGAACTCGCGCAGGAACTGGAGGCGCGGGTTGGTCGCCCCGGCCAAGTTGCGGCGGGCAAGGCGGCGAGGCCCCTTCAGCGTACGGGCGGACGAGACGGACATGCGGGCTCCGGTCGAAGGGGAAAGCGGGTCGTCAAGCAAATGCCGCACCAGTTGGCAAGTTCCGTCCGATGTCGGTTGCGTGCCCGCCGCAGCCGTCTAAGGCCGCCGCATGGCTGGGGGTCGCAAGCGTCATCGGGTCGGCGGCTCGGCAATCACCACGCCGCACTTCCTGCTGTTGTTCGCAGCCATGCTGGTCGCGGCGGCAGGCAACACCGCGCTGCAATCGGTCATGCCGGCCATCGGCCGCGCGATCGGCATCGCGGATTTCTGGGTGGCCATCGCCTACACCTGGTCGGCGGTGCTGTGGGTGGTGCTGGCGCCCTATTGGGCGGAGAAGAGCGACCACCACGGGCGCAAGGCGCTGACCCTGCTTGGCGTGGGCGGGTTCATCGTCTCCATGGCGCTGTGCGGCATCGCCCTGGTCGCCGGGCTGAACGGCTGGATCGGCGGAGCGGCGACCTTTGTGCTGTTCGGGGTGTTCCGGGCGATCTACGGCTCGCTCGGCTGCGCTACGCCAAGCGCGACCCAGGCCTATCTCGCCAGCAAGACCCGCAAGTCGGCGCGAACCGCCGCGCTGTCCGCCCTGTCCTCCTCCTTCGGCCTCGGCACCATCGTCGGACCGGCGCTCGCCCCCTTGTTCGTGCTGCCGTTCATCGGCCTGCCCGGCCCGCTGTTCGCCTTTGCGCTGATCGCGGCGGGCGTGTTCGTCGCCATCCTGCTGTGGCTGCCCAACGATGCGGCGGGCCCGCGGGAAGGCCGCGGCGCCGCGATGAGCTATCCCAGCCAGGCGTCCATGATCACCGGGGCCAGCGTGCGCGCGGCCACCGCCGACGAGCGTCTGCCGCGGCTCAGCTGGCGCGACGGGCGGATCCGCCGCTGGGTTCTGGCGGGCGTCGCGGCGGGCCATGCCCAGGCGGCGGCGCTGACCTGCATCGGCTTCTTCGTCATCGACCAGCTGAAGCTTCCGCCGAACGGCGCGGAGGAACCGATCGCGATCGTGATGATGGCCGGCGCGGCCGCGACCCTGGCCGCGCAATGGGGACTGATCCCGCGGCTCGGCATGAGCCCGCGCAGCCTGATCCTGTGGGGCAGCGCCATCGCCTGCGCCGGGCTGGTCACCACGGTGTTCGCGAACGACCTGTATGGGCTGGTCCTGGGGTTCGGCATCACCTCGGTCGGCTTCGGCTTCACCCGTCCGGGCTTCACCGCAGGCGCGAGCCTGGCGGTGCCGCTGGCCGAGCAGGGCGCGGTGGCGGGGGTGATCACCTCGGCCAACGGCATCAGCTTCGTGGCGGCGCCCGCGGTCGGCATGGCGTTGTATGAACTCGACCAGCACCTGCCCTTCGCCGCCGCCGCGCTGCTGTTGCTCCTGTTGCTGCCGTGGGCGGCGCTGCGGCTCGCTAGGCCGGGCGCTCAGCCCCACGCGGACGAAGCATCCCCGGCGTAACGAAGCCGATCCCGCCGCCGTTCGGCCGCACGGCATCGCTCTTCAGCGTGGCTTGGATGCGGTCGTAGTCCTCCAGCATTTCGGGAGTGACGGAAGCGCGCGTGTCGGCCAGGGCGGCGTCGAAGTCGGCCATCGACACTTCACGGGCGTCCAGGCCCCGGCGCAGGGCGTTGAGACCGGCCCGCCGGGTGAGATCCTCGAGGTCGGCGCCGGTGAAGCGCTCGGTGCGCCCGGCAAGCGCGTCGAGGTCGACGTCGGCGGCCAGCGGCATGGTCCGGGCGTGGATGGCGAGGATGCGCCGCCGCCCGCCCGCGTCGGGCACCCCGACATAGACCAGCTCGTCGAAGCGGCCCGGTCGAAGCAGGGCGGGGTCGATCAGGTTGGGGCGGTTGGTGGCCCCGATCACCACCACGCTGCCAAGCTCCTCCAGCCCGTCCATCTCGGCCAGGATGGTGTTGACCACCCGCTCGGTCACCTGCGGCTCGCCCATGCCCCCGCCGCGCGCGGGCACCAGGCTGTCGAGCTCGTCGATGAAGATCACGGTCGGCGCGACCTGGCGGGCGCGGGCGAACAAGCGGGCGATCTGCTGCTCGCTTTCACCGTACCATTTGCTGAGCAGGTCGGAGGATTTGGTCGCGATGAAGTTGGCCTGGCTTTCCCGCGCGCAGGCCTTGGCCAGCAGGGTCTTGCCGGTGCCCGGCGGGCCGTAGAGCAGGAAGCCCTTGGCCGGGCGGATGCCGAGCCGGCGGAAGGCGTCGGGGTGCTTCAAGGGCAGCTCGACGCCCTCGCGCAGCTTCTCCGCGGCCTGGTCGAGCCCGCCGACGTCCTCCCAGCCGATGTTGGGCACCTGCACCATGACCTCGCGCATGGCGGAAGGCTGGACCCGCTTCAGCGCGCCCTCGAAGTCGGAACCGACCACCGCCAGCTTGTCGAGCACTTCGTTGGGGATGGTCCCCTCCGAAAGGTCCAGCTCGGGCATGATCCGGCGAACCGACTCCAGTGCCGCTTCCCGCGCCAGCGCCGCCAGGTCGGCGCCGACGAAGCCGTAGGTGCGCCGGGCCAGGCCGTCGAGGTCGACGCCGCCATCGAGCGGCATGCCGCGGGTGTGGATGCCCAGGATCTCGCGCCGGCCGCCTTCGTCGGGCACCCCGACCACGATCTCCCGGTCGAACCGGCCCGGGCGGCGCAGCGCCTCGTCGATCGCTTCGGGCCGGTTGGTGGCCGCGATCACCACCAGATTCTGGCGCGGCTCCAACCCATCCATCAGGGTCAGCAGCTGAGCCACCAGCCGCTTCTCCGCCTCGCCGGTGACCTGCCCGCGCTTGGGCGCGATGGAGTCGATCTCGTCGATGAAGATGATCGACGGTGCGGCCTGTGCGGCTTCCTCGAACAGATCGCGCAGCCGCTTCTCCGACTCGCCGTAGGCCGAGCCCATGATCTCGGGACCCGCGATGTGGAAGAACTGCGCGTCGCTTTCGTTGGCGACGGCCCGCGCCAGCCGGGTCTTGCCGGTGCCGGGCGGGCCGTGCAGCAGCACGCCCTTGGGCGGATCGACGCCGAGCCGCTGAAACAGTTCGGGATGGCGCAGCGGCAGCTCCACCATCTCGCGAAGCGCGTCGATCGTGTCGCGGAGCCCGCCCAGATCGTCGTAGGTGACGTCGGCCCGGCGCTCTCCATGCTGCTCGGTGAACTCGGGCAGCAGCTCGACCTGGGTGCTCGCGTCGATGTGGACGATGCCGCGCGGCGCGGTGCTGACGGCGTTGAGGCGGATCTCCTGCAGCGCAAAGGCCGGCGCGTTGAGCAGGTGGCGGACGTGCTCGGGCATGTCGGCATTCACGCGCTGGTGGCCGGTGGTCGCCACCGTGTCGCCGGCGGTTAGTGGGCGCCCGGCGAAGCTGCGCTTCAGTGCCTCGGTGGAGCCGGCCAGGCGGATGTTGTTCTGGGCGGGCGCGAACACCACGCGGGTGGCGGGCTTGCTGTCGGCGCGGCGGACCTCCACGAAGTCGCCGGAGCCCACCCCGGCGTTGGCGCGCTGCAGGCCGTCCAGCCGGATGATGTCCAGGCCCTCGTCGTCGCCATAGGGGCGGATCGCGCGAGCGGGGGTGGTGCGCTTGCCGACGATCTCGACCACGTCGCCGTCCGCCAGCCCGAGCTCCGCCATGAACTTGGCCGGCAGCCGCGCGATGCCGCGGCCGCTGTCCGCCGGCGGCAGGTTCGCCACCTGCAACCGCCGTACCTGCGTTTCGACATCGGCCATCATGAACTCCCTTTCGCGTGGGCCTAACCCGGCGGCGGCGCGCGGGTTTCCATGTGGGACGGGCGCGGCTCAAGAAAAGGGATCGCACGTTCTGCGCTAAAGGCGACAAGCGGCTTGTCCCGACTTGGGATTTCCGCAACCACGCCGCCCGATGCGCCTCTATGAAACTTTGCGGCCGCTCATCTTCCGGCTGGACCCGGAGCGGGCGCATGGACTGACCATCGCGGCGCTCAAGGCGGCGCCGAGGCGGCCTCCCCCGTCCTTTGCGCCCGAACTGGCCAGCACGCTCGCGGGCCTGCGCTTCCCTTCGCCGGTCGGCTTGGCGGCGGGGTTCGACAAGCATGGTGAGGTGGCGGGCGCGATGCTGGCCTTGGGCTTCGGCTTCGTTGAGGTCGGCACGGTCACTCCGCTTGCCCAGTCCGGCAATCCCGGTCCGCGGCTGTTCCGGCTCCGCGAGGACGCCGCGGTGATCAACCGCTTCGGCTTCAACAGCCATGGCCAGGCGGAAGTGCTCAAACGCCTGAGCAGGCGGGATCGCCGCCACGGCCTCGTCGGGGTCAACATCGGCGCCAACAAGGACAGCGGAGACCGCATCGCCGACTATGCGGAGGGCGTTCGGCGGATGGCTCCGGCCGCGGATTATCTCACGATCAACATCAGCTCGCCCAACACGCCGGGGCTGCGGCAGCTGCAGGACGAGGGCGCGTTGCGCGAACTGCTGGCAGCCGTGGGCGATGCCCGCAGCGCTGATGGCCCACCCGTTTTCCTCAAGGTCGCGCCGGATTTAGCCGAGCACGAGCCGGGACAGATCGTCCGCGCCGCGCTGGACTACCAGATCGACGCGCTGATCGTCAGCAACACAACTGTGTCGCGACCGCCGCTCCGATCGCAACACGCCGGCGAGAGCGGCGGCCTGTCGGGCGCTCCGCTCAGGCCGCTGGCGCTGGACGCCCTGCGCCGCTTCCGCTCGGCTTCCAGAGGCCAGCTCCCACTGATCGGAGCGGGCGGCATCGGCTCGGCCGACGACGCATGGGAGCGCATCCGCGCCGGGGCGAGCCTGGTGCAGCTCTACAGCGCGATGATCTACCAGGGACCGGCCATCGCCCGCCGCATCGCACACGGCCTCGCCGAGCGGCTCCGCCAAGCGGGGTACCGCAGCATTGCCGAGGCGGTGGGGACCGAGTAGCGCTGTCGGTCATGCGTCTTCGCGTCCCGGCCCTGCTCGCCGCCTGCCTGCTTCTCGCCGGCTGCGTCACGGTGCCAATCGCCCAGCCGGCAGCGTCGCCGGGCCCCTCGGCCAGGCTCGGGACAGGTGTCGTCAGCGCGGCCGACCCGCGCGCGGCAGACGCCGGGGCGGAGATGCTGCGCCGAGGCGGAAGCGCGGCGGACGCGGCCTTGGCCACCCTGCTGGCGCTGACCGTGGTCGAGCCGCAGTCAAGTGGCATCGGCGGCGGCGGCTTCCTGGTCTACGAAGACGGGGACGGCACGCCGCAGACCTACGACGGGCGCGAGGAAGCGCCCGCGGCCGCGAATGAACTGTGGTTCTGGGAGAACGGCCGGCCGCTGCCGATCGGGCAGGCGATCCCCGGCGGCAGGAGCGTCGGCGTCCCCGGCAACGTCCGGCTGATGGCGGCGGCGCATCGCGATCAAGGCCGGCTCAAATGGGCGGAGCTGTTCGGCCCGGCGATCCGCCTGGCGCGCGAGGGCTTCGCGATCACCCCGCGGCTCCGGCGCGCACTGGACCGCTCACGCGAGACCGGAGCCCTCAGCGCTGCCGGCCGCACCTTGTTCTACGCACCCACCGGGGAGCCGCTGCCGGTCGGCACCGTGGTCCGCAATCCGGCACTGGCCTCTTTTCTCGAGCAGCTGGCGGCGCGCGGTCCCGAGGCCTTCTACGTCGGCCCGAATGCGCAGGCGGTCGTCGCCATGGTGAACAACAGCCCGCGCAACCCCTCGCGCATGACGACCGGCGACCTCGCCAGCTACGACGCAAAGCCGCGTCCGCCCGTCTGCGGCCAGTACCGCGCCTACCGCATCTGCGGCATGGGCCCGCCCTCGTCCGGCGGCACCACGGTGTTCGCGATCCTGAAACAGCTCGAACGCTTCGACCTTGCCCGGCTCGGGCCGAATTCGCCGACCAGCTGGCACCTGCTGGCGGACTCCATGCGCCTCGCCTTCGCCGACCGCGACCGATATCTTGCCGATCCGGACTTCGTGCCGGTGCCCACGGCAGGGCTGATCGACCCCGGCTACCTGGCGCAGCGGTCCGCCCTGATCGCGCCCGACCGCGCGCTGGCGAGCGTCGCAGCGGGCACTCCCGCCGGAGCTCCGCGGGTCGCCGCCGGTCGCGAGCCGGCCGAGGCGGGCACCTCCCACTTCGTCGCGGTTGATCGGTGGGGCGAGGTCGCTTCCCTCACCTCCACTATCGAGAGCGTCTTCGGCTCCGGCCTCACCGTCAACGGCTACTACCTCAACAACGAGCTAACCGACTTCAGCATCGTCCCGAACGTCGACAATCAGTGGGTTGCCAATCGCGTACAGGGCGGCAAGCGGCCGCGCAGTTCCATGTCTCCCACCATCGTCTACGGCCCGGGTGGCCGGGTACGGCTGGCGGTCGGGGCGGCGGGCGGAGCGACGATCATCGCGCAGGTGGCCAAGGCGATCATCGGCGTCGTCGACTGGAACATGACGGCGCAGCAGGCCATCGCCGCGCCGACGCTATTCGCCCCCGGCGACACCGTGTACGTCGAGCGCGGTACGGGCCTAGAGGCGATGATCCCGGCGCTCCAGGCCATGGGCCACAAGGTCGAAGCTCGCGAGCCGGGCTTCAAGGCGAACGCGATCGAGTGGCGCGACGGCCGCTGGCACGGCGGGGCCGACCCCCGCAGCGAAGGGGCGGCGGTCGTTCCGTGAGCAAGCGCACCGCACTGGAGCACTTCCCCAACCTCGTCGCCATGTTCCTGGCGCGGGTCGCCGAGAAAGGGGACAAGCCGTTCCTGTGGGCCAAGCGCGGCGGCAAGTGGCAGGCCACCAGCTACAATGAGGCCGCCCGGCAAGTGGCGGCGCTGTCCGAAAGCCTGCTCCGCCTCGGCCTCGAGCCCGGCGACCGGGTCATGCTGGTCAGCGAGAACCGGCCCGAGTGGCTGATCGCCGACCTCGCGATCATGGCCGCAGGCTGCGTGACCGTCCCGACCTACACGACCAACACCACCCGCGACCACACCCATATCCTCGGCAACAGCAGCGCCAAGGTCGCGATCGTTTCCAACCAGAAGCTGGCCAAGACGCTGGTGCCCGCCGTGCTGTTCTCGTCGGACTGCCATGACGTCATCGGCATCGAGGACTTCCGCACCGGCCAATCGATGGAAGGCGCGCGCTTTCACCATTGGGCCGAGCTGGTGCAGGACGGCCACGACCTCGAGCCTTTGCGCCAGCGCGTCGGCCGCCTCAACCGCGAGGACCTCGCCTGCCTTATCTATACCAGCGGCACCGGCGGCGCGCCGCGCGGGGTCCGGCAGCACCATGGCGCCATCCTCCACAACGTCGCGGCCTGCACCGACGTCATCGCCAACGATTTCACCTGGGACGAGGAGGTCTTCCTGTCCTTTCTCCCGGCCAGCCATGCCTATGAGCACAGTGGCGGGCAGTATTTCCCGGTCGGGCTCGGCGCGCAGATCTACTATGCGGAAAGCCTGGAGAAGCTGTCCGCCAACATTGAGGAGGTCCGCCCGACCCTGATGGTGGTGGTGCCGCGGCTGTTCGAGATGCTGCGCGCCCGCATCCTCAAGGCGATCGAGAAGTCGGGCGGGCTGTCGCAGCGGTTGCTGACCCGTGCGCTGGAGATCGGGCAGGAGCGCTACGAGCAGGGCTCGATCCCGCTCACCCACAAGCCGATGGACCTGCTGGTCGGCCTGACCGTGCGCAGGAAGGTGGCCAAGCGATTCGGCGGGCGGATCAAGGCGATGGTCTCGGGCGGAGCGCCGCTCAACCCCGAGGTCGGGCTGTTCTTCCACTCGCTTGGGCTGACGGTGTTGCAGGGGTATGGCCAGACCGAGGCAGCGCCGGTGGTCAGCTGCAACCGGCCCCGCAACGGCATCCGCATGGACACGGTCGGGCCGCCGCTGCTGAACACGGAGGTCAGGATCGCGGAAGACGGCGAGCTGCTGGTGCGCGGCGAGCTGGTGATGCACGGCTATTGGCGGGATCCCGAGGGAACCGCACGCGTGCTTCAGGACGGGTGGCTGCACACGGGCGACGTCGGCCACTTAGACGAGGCGGGCCGGATCGTGATCACCGACCGCAAGAAGGACCTGATCGTCAACGACAAGGGTGACAACGTCTCGCCGCAGCGGGTCGAGGGCATGCTGACGCTGCAGCCCGAGATCGCGCAGGCGATGGTCGTTGGCGACCGCCGCCCGCACCTGGTCGGGTTATTGGTGCCCGAGCCGGAACTGGTGAGCGAGTTGAACGATGACCCGGCGGCGATCCGCGCGGCGCTCGGCAAGGCCGTGGATCGCGTCAACGCCGAGCTCTCGGTGGTCGAGAAGGTCCGCCGCTTCGCCCTCGCTGACGAAGCTTTCTCGGTCGAAAACGAGATGCTGACCCCGTCGATGAAGATCCGCCGCCACGTCATCCGCGACCGCTACGGCGAACGGCTGGACGCGCTGTACGGCAGATAGGCTCAGGAGCGGCGCGGCCCTTCAAAGGGGACAAAGTCGCCGAGCGAGCAGCTGCCCACGGTGAAGCCGCTGCCGGTGTCCACCACCGTCGCGATCTCGCCGCGGCACAGGCCCGTGCCGCCGAAGCTGCGGGTGACCAGCGCGGTGCCGGGCCGGCCCAGGCCGCTGCAGCCGCCTGCCGGGTCGTTGCGCCATATGCGGTTGGAGCCGTCGCGGAACAGGATGGTCTGGTCGTCGACGACGATCATGTCCTGCGAGCGGTAGGACGGCAGGCAGCTCCGCGGCGTTCCGGCGGCCTTGCCGACGAGATAGCGGTCGAGCGTCTGCTGCGCGCGCAGGGAGCGTTGCCCCTGCTGCGTATTGCTGACGGCGCAGCCGGTCAGTGTTGCGGTGACTATGGCGGCGGTGATGAGGGCGCGCATCTGAGTGTCTCCACGGCAGGACTTCAGGCCTGCAACGCACGGCGGAGCGTGCTTTCTCCCGGCTTAACGGAAGCTGTCTTTGCGGGCTCGCAGCGCGGCGAATTCATCCGGGTTCGCGGCGCGCAGGAAGGGATTGGTCGCCCGCTCCTCGGCGATGCTGGTCGGCAGGGTGACGCGTCCGGCGGCGCGGGCAGCCTCCACCGCCCGCAGGCGCTCCGCAACCGCCGCGTTGGCCGGCTCGACGTGAGCGGCGAAGCGGACGTTGCTCAGCGTATATTCGTGCGCCGCGTAAGCCAGCGTTTCGCCCGGAAGCTCCCCCAGCCGCTGGAGCGAACGGAACATCTGCTCGGGCGTGCCTTCGAACAGGCGGCCGCAGCCGCAAGCGAACAGCGTGTCCCCGACCAGGGCGACCCCGATCTCCGGCAGGATGTAAGCGATGTGGCCAAGGGTGTGGCCCGGCACTTCCCACACCTCCGCGGTCCATCGGCCAACCGCCACGCGGTCGCCCTCGCCCAAGCCATGATCGAAGCCAACGAACTTGGCGCGCTCGGCCGCCGGAGCCCAGACTTCGGCGCCGCTGGCCGCCTTCACCTGCGCGACCCCAGCGGTGTGGTCCGGGTGCCAGTGGGTGACCAGCAGCTGGTCGGCGGTCCAGCCGCGCTCGGCCACTGCGCTCAGCGCCGCGGCCCCGTCGCCCGGGTCGACCACCGCCGTATGGCCGCTGTCCCAATCGTGGAGCAGCCAGATGTAATTGTCGCTGAGCGCCGGGACGGCGACAAACTCGGCCGCGCTCGCCATCACCATTCGCCCGTGTTGGGCATGGAGGCCCAGGGGTCCGCCGGAGCCTTGGCGGCACCGCGCTGCAGCAGCTCGATGGAGATGGCGTCGGGCGTGCGGACGAAGGCCATGCGGCCATCCCGGGGCGGGCGGTTGATGGTCACGCCCGCGTCCTGCAGCCGCTGACAGGTCGCGTAGATGTCGTCGACCTCGTAGGCGAGGTGGCCGAAGTTGCGCCCGCCGCCATATTCCTCCGGATCCCAATTGTGGGTGAGCTCGACTTCGCCGCCTTCGTCACCGGGCACGCCCAGGAAGATCAGCGTGTAGCGGCCCGCCTCATTGTTCATGCGGCGGCGTTCTTCGAGGCCGAGCAGGCTGAAGAAGCGGACGGTGGCGTCGGGGTCGCTGACCCGGATCATGGTGTGGAGAAATCGCATGGGCGCTCACTTGGGCGCGGCGGGCTTGTCCAGCAAGGCCAGTGCCGCGGCCGCCGCCTTGCCGGTCGGGCTGGTGGGCTCCGCGGCGGCCGCGCGCCGCCAATAGTCGCGCGCCTTGTCGATCTCGCCGGCGAAGTGGTGCACGTGCCCAGCTTCGAACAGCACCAGCGCGTCGTTCGGCGCCAGGCTGAGCGCCCGCCCGATCGCTGTCTTGGCGGTGGCCGCGTCGCCTTCCCGGATCGCCAGCGCGGCGGAGAAGTACCACAGGAACGGGTCGGCGCCGATCGTCTGCGCGGCCTGCGTCACATGCCTGCGGGCGAGCTTGAGATCGTTCTGCGCCTCGGCTGCGCGCGCCCGGTCGAGCAGCGCCTCGCCCCGCCCTTCCGCCTGCAGCCCGGTCCCGGCCAGTGCCCGGTCCAGCGCCAACGCCGCCTTGCCCGGCTGCCCTGCGGCGATCCACATGTTGCCGGCCGCGGCGAGAGCCCGGTCGCGGGCGGGCCCCGACGCGGCAGCAGCGGCCGTCTCGAACTCGACCGCCGCGACCGCGGGCTGGTTGGCCTTGGTGGCGGCCACCGCGCGGCACGCGGCACCGGCCGGACCGGCAGGACAAGCGGCCTGCGCTAGGGCCGCGCTGGCAAGAAGGGCGAGGATCATCCGGCAAGCTCCAGCAGGTCCGCCACGCTCCGTAGCATCGTGCGGATCTCCCGCGGCTCGGACAAGCGATGCCCGCCGCCCTTGACGATCGTCAGCTGGACATCGGCTGAACGCAGCGCGTCCTTGAGCCGCACGGCGACCTCCAGCGGCACCGTGTCGTCGGCATCGCCGTGCACCAGCCGCACCTGGCAGGACAGCGCGATCGGGCCGCCGAGCAGCAGCACCTCCTGGCCGGACCGCCAGAAGGCCAGGGTGGTCAGCCCGGCGTTGCCCGCCGCGGGATCGCGCACCAGCCGCCCGTCGCGCCGCATGGTCGCCCGCTCCTCCTCGCCGAAGCCCCAGTCGGTGAAGTCCGGCGCCGCCGCGATCCCGAGCAATCCGCGTATGCGGTCGGGCATCGCGAGCGCCAGCTGCAGCATCAGCCACCCGCCCATCGACGAACCGATCAGCACCAGGGGGCCGTTGGTCAGCTGCTCGATCGCGAACCGCGCCTCCTCCAGCCAGCGCCCGAGCGTGCCCTCCTCGAACTCGCCCGGCGAGGCGCCCGTGCCCGAGTAGTCGAACCGCAGCATGGCCAGTCCCCGCTCCGCCGCCCAGGCGTCCAGCGCTACCGCCTTGCCGCCGTCCATGTCCGACGCGTAGCCCGGCAGGAAGACCAGCGTCGCCGGCCCGCTGCCCTCGCGATAGCGGATGGCGATGCGGCGACCGCTCGGCAGGTCGAGCGTGCGGATGTCGGGCAAGGTGATTTCCCTTGTCGCACTGGCGGAGCCGCCCGCCCTGCCACTCGTTCTCCCCGCCAGCAAGAGGAGGTTCCATGCGTTACCGGCGGCTAGGCAACAGCGACCTGCAAGTCTCGGAGATCAGCCTGGGGTCGTGGCTGACCTATGGCGTCGGGGTGGAAGCCGATCAGGCGCGCGCCTGCCTCGATGCGGCGTTCGACGAGGGTATCAACTTCATCGACACCGCCAACGTCTACGGCCGCGGCGCCGCGGAGACCTTTCTGGGCGAGGCGCTCGCGGGACGGCCGCGCGACAGCTACGTCCTTGCGACCAAGCTCTATTTCCCGATGAGCGACACCGACCGCGGCCTGTCGCGCGCGCAGGTC
Source organism: uncultured Sphingomonas sp. (assembly GCF_902806285.1). GTDB lineage: Bacteria > Pseudomonadota > Alphaproteobacteria > Sphingomonadales > Sphingomonadaceae > Sphingomicrobium. The sequence continues at coordinate 32,618 of NZ_CADCWA010000190.1, forward strand.
GAGAAGCAGCTGGAAGCGTCGCTGCGGCGCCTGCGGACGGACGTCATCGACCTTTACCAGTGCCACCGCTACGACCGGGAAACGCCGCTGGAGGAAACAATGGAAGCGCTGACCCGCACGGTGGACAGCGGCAAGGTGCGCTACCTCGGCTTCTCCGAGTGGCCGGCGGACAGGATCCAGGCGGCGCTCGAACTGCCGAATGTCGCCCGCTTTGTTTCAAGCCAGCCGCAGTACAGCCTGCTCTGGCGCGAACCGGAGCGCGACGTCATCCCGCTGTGCGCGGCCAACGGCATCGGCCAGATCGTCTGGTCGCCGCTCGGGCAGGGGGTGCTCAGCGGCAAGTACCATCCCGACCGGCCGCTGCCGCCGGGCACCCGCGCGACCAGCGAGGAGATGGGCGGGTTCATGGACCGCCTGCTCCAGCGCCCGGTGCTCGAAGCGGTGCAGCGGCTGAAGCCGCTTGCCGCCGAGGCTGGGCTTACCCTGCCGCAGTTGGCGCTCGCCTGGGTGCTGCGCGAGCCCAATGTTGCGAGTGCCATCATCGGCGCCTCGCGTCCGAGCCAAGTGGTCGAGAACTGCGGTGCTTCCGGAGTGGAGGTCGATCCCGAGCTGTTCGCCCGTGCGGAAGCGATCATTGAGGAGGCGCTGGAGCCTGCTTGATCGCCTTGGCGATCACGAGCCTTCGCGGGCCAGCAGGATGAACTTGGCGGTCCGGTTGCCCGGCTGACCGCCCCGGCCCCCTGCGGAACCCGCATCCAATGGGCCGCTGCGAGCTTCGATGTTGGACGTGTCGACACCCCGCTGCTTGAGCGCGGCGATGATCGCGATGGCCCGCTCCGCGCCAAGCCTCGTGTCGGCTGGATCGTCGCTCCGCCCGTCCGCGTAGCCTGCCACGGCGGCCCGGATGCCCGGACGCTGCCGCAGCACTTGGGCGAGTTCGGCGATGTCCCCCTGATCGGCATCCGAGAACAGGGCGTTGCCCGGGGCGAAGCCGACCTGGCGGAAGGCAAAGGATTGTTCGCGGCGCGCGTTGCTGATGAGATACTGGTTGACGTCATAGGCGAGCGTGCCCTGGCGGTAGGTGCCCGGCCCCTTGTCAGCGTCGGCCGCCGCTCCGCGTGCAGCCTGCTGCTGCATGGCCCGGTCGCGCGCAACGGCCTCGTTGATCCGATCCTCGTCGCGCCCGCATTGGGTCAGCATCAGGACCAGCGTCAGCAGCGCTAGGCCGAGCAGCACCCACGGCAGCCGATAGTTGCGGCGCGGGCGGGCGCCCTGCACTGCCGGGTTCTTGATCGCCGGAATGGGCGAGCGGTCGTCGCCCCGCGTCCTGTCGGCGGCGGCCTCGCGGTGCGGGTCTCTCTCGTTCGCCACCAATCTGTTCCCCTGTCGGCTGACGTTCCGTTCAACCGCGAGGAACTGCCCGCTGTTCCGGAGCGGACTAGAACCCCAGGGTGAAGCGCACCGCGCCGCCGACGTCGACATCGGCCGCGGCGAAGTGGCCGGGCTGCCGCCGCGCGAACAGGTTGACGCCGAGCCAGCCGCTGCCTTCGAGGACGCTGGACGAGTAGCCAAGCTCCGCATCCACTTCGCGGCCGCGTGGCGCCAGGGACATGCGCGACAGGCTCAGCGTCGGCGTTTCCGTCGCGTAGCTCCAGCCCGTCGGCAGGGTCAGCGCGAGGCCGCCGCGCTCGATCCGCAACGGCTGGGCCAGGCGGAAGCTCAAACGGTCGCCGCTGCCCAGCACGCCGTGCTTGGCGAGATCGAAGGCGTAGGCGCCGCTGCGGAAGTCGCCGCCGCTGAAGCGGGTCCAGCCACGCCGCGCCGAGAGGGAGGCCGAGACGCCGCCGCCGAACTCGCGCCGGGCTTCCAGGTCGAGGAAGCTGGTCGTAGCGCCGCCCCCGCCGAGCATGTCGGTCATGAAGCCGCCGAGCACCGTCCGCTTCTCGGCGAGCCGGCTCAGCCCGAGCGACAGGGCCGTGCCGCCCAGCGAACGGTCGATCGTCATCCCAGTTAGCGTGTAGGACGCGTCGAGCCCGCGGGTCTGCAGCGTTTCCCATGCCTTGCCGGTCTCGCCCGCGACCGTCACGCCGACCGCCCCAAGCTGATGCCGCACCGCCATGCTATTGCCGTGCCGTGCCACGAAGCCTGGGGCCCCGAGCGTGTCCGCAGCGACTAGGAAGCCGCCGCCGTTCACGCCCGCCAGCCGGCGGCTCATCGCCTTGGCGCCCTCCGCAAAGCCGAGCGCGACCGCCGTTCTGTTGCTGAGCCTGGCAACCATTGACCCCGCGACCAGCCGCGCCTGCCGCAGATCCTCCGGGCCGATCCCGGTGCGCTCGAGCGCGAAGCCCCGGCGGCGGTCCTTGCGCTCGTTCACCGTCATCGCGATGCTGACGGCTCCGGCACTGGCGCCCGCGACGCGGCTGTTGCCGGCGAGCGAGCGCCCGAGCGGCTGCGCCTGTTCCGCGGTGCGGAGTGAGCGGGCGAGGTCGACCGCGAAGGCGCGTGAATAGCCGTCGAGGATGACCGCACCCAGGCCCTGGCCAGTCGTTGGCGCGTCGCCCGCAGCGCCCGGGGTGGTCGAGGTGGTGCCCGTCACCGCCACCTGGCTGCCGGCCAGCGTAGTGGTGCCGATCGGCTGGAACGCCCGCGCAATATTGAGCCGGCCGCGGCCGAACACCGGATCGGTGCCGGGCGCGCCGAGATCGTCGGCGCTGGTAAACAGGATCTCCACCATCTGCTTGCCGGTGAGGTTGGGAAAAGCCTGCGCGAGCAACGCCACCGCCCCGGTGATGGCCGGGGCCGAGAAGCTGGTGCCGGACATGAAGAACCGGCCGCCGTCCTGGTCAACCGTCTTCACCCCCGCGCCAAGCGCCGACAGGTAGGAGTTCTGCGCGGTGCCGGCACGGTTGGAGAAGGGCGACAGCTGCTCCAGCGCGACGGTGGTCCTGCTGTCGCCGTCGAACGTGCCCACCGAGCCGGCCACGATCACCCAGCCGGGAAAGTTGCCCGCGGGCACGGCCGCGAACGGGTCGGCGTTGGCGCTCTTGCTCGCGTCCTCGCCGTCGTTGCCGGCCGAGATGACCAGCACGGCGCCCTTGCCCACCGCATAGGACATGGCATTGAGCAGGATGCTGCCGGGCGAGCTGCCGCCGAGCGACAGGTTGATCACCTTGGCGCCGGCATCGGCCGCCGCGCGGACTCCGGCAGCGATCGCCGGGTCGCCGAACTCGCAGCCATCTTCTTTGGCACAGCTGCCGGGGTCGTCGGCGCGGAAATTGAGAATGGTCGAGTTGAAGGCGACGCCATGCATGAAGCTGCCGTCCCGCGCCGCGGCGGCTACGGCCGTAACCGCGGTGCCATGACCGTCCTCGTCGCTGATCCCGCGGCTCCCGGCGACGTCGCGGCTGGCGGGATCGATCCGGCCGGCGAAGTCCGCCAGGGCGGGGTTGATGCCGCTGTCCACCACCGCCAGCTTGACGCCCTGACCGGTAGCACCCTTGTCGTAAGCGGTGATGGCGCTGGCTGCGACCGCGGCGTTGCTGTTGGCATATTCGGCCGTGTTGTAGCCGCCAGGCGGGACCGGCGTGAGCTTCGCACCCGGAGTGGGGGTGGGAGTTGGCGTTGGAGTGGGTGTGGGCGCGGGCGCGGGCGCCGCGGGCGGAGGCGCAATCGGCTGCGGGCGAGCGCTGCTGCCACCCCCGCCGCCACCGCCGCAAGCGGCCAGCGCCAGAACCAGCAAGGAGGCCGAGCTTATCCGCCAACCGTTCCTCATCCGATCCTCCAAGCCATTGAAACGCAAGCGGAATAAGCACAGGCAGGATGAACCAATGCTTTCATCTGGTTCGCTCCACCCGAAGCCGCTAGGTGCCGGCTGATGGATCCCCGCTTCGCCCATGTCCACGACTGGATCTTCGATCTCGACAATTGCCTGTACCCCGCCTCCACCGGGCTGTTCTCGCTGATCGACGAGCGTATGGGCGCCTACATCCAGCGGCTCCTCCGCTGCGATCCGCAGGAGGCACGGCGGGTGCAGAAGGCGCACTTCCATGCCCACGGCACCACGCTGGCCGGCTTGATGGCGGAGCATGGCGTCGACCCGCACGAGTTCCTCGACGACGTTCACGACATCCCGCTCGACCGGGTCGCCGCGGACGAGCGCCTCGCGCGCGGGCTCGGCCGGCTGCCCGGGCGCAAGTTCGTCTTCACCAACGGGGATGCGCCCTATGCCCGGCGGGTGCTGGAGCGGATCGGGGTCGGCGACCACTTCCACCAGCTGCACGACATCCATGCGAGCGAGCTTAGGCCCAAGCCCGACCCGCACGGCTACCGCCTGCTGTGCCAGCAGTTCGGGATCGATCCGGCGCGCGCGCTGATGGTCGAGGACATGGCGCAGAACCTGCGCCCGGCCAAGGCGCTGGGCATGACCACCGTGTGGGTGGACAACGGCTCCGAGCGCGGCAATCACGACGCCGACCCGGCGCACATCGACCTCCGCATCACGGACGTGGGCGAGTGGCTGCACCAGATCCTGGGAGATGACGATTGAGCGACCTGCAACCGGTGATCGAGGCGGCCTGGGACCGGCGCGACGAAGTGGGCGCCGATACAAAGGGCGAGGTTCGGGTTGCGGTTGATCGCGCGCTGGCGCTGCTCGACTCGGGCGAGGCGCGGATCGCGGACAAGGTCGGTGGGGAGTGGCAGGTCTACCAGTGGCTCAAGAAGGCGGTGCTGCTGAGCTTCCGCCTGCAGCCGATGGAGCTGATCGCCGGCGGGCCGGGAGCCGCGCACTGGTGGGACAAGGTGCCGAGCAAGTTCGCCGGCTGGAGCCAGGCGGAGTTCAAGGCCGCCGCCTTCCGCGCGGTGCCGGGCGCGATCGTCCGCCGCGGCGCCTTCATCGCGCCGGGTGCCGTGCTGATGCCGAGCTTCGTCAACATCGGCGCGCGGCTCGGCGAGGGGACCATGGTCGACACCTGGGCGACCGTCGGCAGCTGCGCCCAGATCGGCCGCAACGTCCACATCTCGGGCGGGGCGGGGATCGGCGGGGTGCTGGAGCCGCTCCAGGCCGGGCCGGTGATCATCGAGGACGATTGCTTCATCGGCGCCCGCTCGGAAGTGGCGGAGGGCGTAATCGTCGAGCGCGGCGCGGTGCTGTCGATGGGCGTGTTCCTGGGCGCCTCGACCAAGATCTTCGACCGCGCTTCGGGCGAAGTGCACTACGGCC
>NZ_CADCWA010000191.1 GCF_902806285.1 uncultured Sphingomonas sp.
TTCGCGGAGGCGAACGCCCTGCTGATCGAGACGCCGCATGGCCGCGTGTTCCACACCGGCGACTGGAAGATCGACGACACTCCCGTGCTCGGCAACGCGACCTCGCCCGAGCGGTTGACGGCGATCGGCGACGAGGGCGTGCTCGCGCTGGTATGCGATTCCACCAACGCCTTTACCGACCAGGTGTCCGGGTCCGAAGCGGACGTATACGACGGGCTGCTCAAGACGGTGGCCGACGCGCCCGGCCGGGTGCTGGTCACCACCTTCGCCTCCAACGCGGGCCGGCTCGACACCATCGGGCGGGTGGCGGAGGCGACCGGGCGGCGGATCGCGCTGGCGGGCCGCTCGGTGGAGCGGAACATCAAGGTGGCCAAGGCGACCGGCTACCTGCGCGACTTCCCGGAGCCGGTCCGCTACGACGAGGCGATGCGGCTGCCGCGGTCGGAGCTGCTGATCCTGGGCACGGGCGGGCAGGGCGAGCCGCGCGCGGCGCTCGGGCGGATCGCGGCCGGCAACCATGAGCTCAAGCTCGGCGACGGCGACACGGTGATCTTCTCCTCGCGGCAGATCCCCGGCAACGAGAACGCCGTCGGGCGGATCATGAACCAGCTGAGCAAGCTCGGCGTGGTGACGGTGACGGACCGGCAGGCGCATGTGCATGTGTCGGGCCACCCCGGCCGGCCGGAACTCAAGAAGATGTACGAATGGATCCGGCCGGAGCTGCTGATCCCCGTGCACGGAGAGCCGCGGCACCTGCGCGAGCAGGCCCGCTTCGGCGTGGCCAGCGGCATTCCGCTGGCGGTCGTGCAGGAAAACGGCGACGCGATCCGCCTGGCTCCCGGCGCGCCGAAAAAGCTGGGGACGGAGCGGGTCGGCAAGCTGGTGCTGGACGGCGACGTGATCCTGCCGGCCGACGGCACCACCATCAACGAGCGGCGGCGAATGGCGTTCGGCGGCGTGATCGCCGTCAGCATCGCGCTGGACCGGCGCGGCGCGCTGATCGGCGAACCGCTGGTGCGGCCGCTGGGCGTGCCGGTCGAGGAAGACCGCGCCGACTTCATCCGCGATGCCGCCGACATGGCGGCCCGCGCGGTCGAGCCGCGGATGGACGAGGAGCGTCTGCGCGAGGCGGTGCGGCTGGCGGTGCGGCGCTGCGCCACCGCCTGGACGGGCAAGAAGCCGCTCGTGGAGGTGATGGTCCTGCGGCCATGAGGTGGCAGTCGGCCCTGGCGGTGTTCTTCCTGTTCTGGGTCGCGGCGGCGTTCGTGCTGCTGCCGTTCGGCGTCAGGACGGACGAGGAGGTCGGCGCGGCCAAGGTCGCGGGGCAGGCGGACAGCGCGCCGCACCAGTTCGACGTCAAGCGCCACCTGCTGCGCTCCACGGTGCTGGGGGTCGTGGCGTTCGGTTTATATTATCTCAACTACGTCAACGGCTGGCTGACCGCGGAGATGCTGGACTTCTACCACTAAGAAGGTGCTTCGATACGGAGCCTGCGGCTCCTACTCAGCATGAGCGTAAGTTGAACTCCGCTCATCCTGAGGAGCGGCTGAGCCCGTCGGATCGAAGAGACCGTCAGGGCAAGCCGCGTCGCGAAGGACGCTTCTCCACCACCGGCGTCAGCGCCGCGTAGAGCTTTCCGACGTCGCTGGACATCAGGGTGACCGCCATCACCCCGCCGTCACGCTCCGCCACCACCCGGCGCAGCATGGCCTCGAAATCGTGGACGAAGCGGTTGGCGGCCGTGTGGAACTCGCGGTCCTGCTCGTAGTGGGCAAGGAGGCTGCGGTTCTCGCCATTGCCCATCAGCCGCACCGCACGGCGGGTGAACACGCCGCGGTCGCCCTTGAGGTAGGCCCCCCAGGCGCGCTCGTCGACCTCGTCCGACAGGATCTTGCCGACGTCGATCGCCGCCGAGTGCATGGAGTCGATTAGCATGGCGGTGCGGCGGGCAAAGGCCTCGCTGTCCGCCGCGCGCTCGGACTCCTGCGTGCGGTTGATGTGGGACTCAAGCGCCGCGGCGGTCTGGCCGATGGTCAGCATCTGCTGGGTCAGGCGGTCGGACGCCGTGCGGGCGGCCTCGACGGCTCGCGCCGCCACGGCTTCCACCTCGCCGAGCTGCGCGGTGATCGAGTCCTGGATCGCGCGTTCCAGCGCGTCGCGGGTCTGCTGCGACAGCCTGGCCGCGCTTTCCGGGATGACCGCGGCGATCGCCTCGCGTGCCCGCTCCGCGGCGTGAGCGGAAGCATCGCGCACCTGGACCATGGCCCCGACCAGCGCAGGGCCGGTCTCCGCTTGCAGCCGCGCAGCCTCGCCCTCGACCGCGGCAAGGGCCTGGGTCAAGCCGCCGAGCCGTTGCTCCGCGCTGCCGACGCCATCGTCGAGCATGGCAAGCAGCGCGGCGAGCCGGTCCTGTTGCGCCTGCAGCCCGTCCGCGCCGACCGCGAGCCGCTCGCTGGCTTCGCCCGCGGCTTCGCGCATCCACTCGATCTCAGGCCGTGCCGTGTGCACCGCTGCCAGCAGGCGTTCCGCACCGCCCTCTGCCTGGCCGAGCGCGCCGTTCAGCCGCTCGCCGATCTCCTCGTGAAGGCCGGTCAGAGCGCCGCGGAGCGCCTCCGTCCGCCGCTCCAGCGTGTCGAGCGAACCGTCGCTGGAAGCCGATTGCACCGCCAGCTGATCGAGTTCGCCGCGGACCCGGCCGATGGCCGACGCGATCGCGCCCGCGCGCAGGTCGCCTTCGGCCGCGAGATCGACGAAGCGCTGGTCGAGGTCGGCCAGACTGCGTTCGACGCCCGCCACCATGGCCTGGCTCGCGCGGTCCTGCTCGGCGAGCCTGGCGGACAGACCGTCGAGCGCGCCGCCCGCGGCGGTCAGCCGCCCCTGCAGCGCGTCGGCGGCGTCGATGCCGCTCCGGCCGAGGCCGGCAGCGCTCTGCTCGACCAGGGCGGTGACCGCGGCGGCCTGGGTGTCGATCCCCGAGCGAATGTCGCTCAGCGCCGAGGCGGTGCGGTCCAGCAGTGCGTCGATCTGCTGCGAGGCCGTCCCGGCGACGTCCGACACCCGGGTCGCGGCCGCCGCGCCGGCGCTCTCGATCTGGGTCAGGTGCGCGACCAGCCGCTGCGAGGCGCCGCCGACGCTTTCATCGGCCTCGCGAGCCCGGGCGGTCACTGCGGCGAGCTGAGCTTCCAGCGACGAGGCCTGGGCGCTCGCTTCGCGCCCCGAGCCGCGCAGTTCCTCGCTCATCGCCCGGGCGCTCGCCTCCGCGCGCGGGAGGTCCTCCAGCAGCACGCCAAGGTCGGTGCGCGCATTCTCGGCGGCCCGGTCCAGCGCCAGGCCGTGCCGCGCCAGATTCTCCGCGCCGGCGTCCAGCTCGCGGGTCGCGCCGCCCAGCCGGTGCGTCGCCTCGTCGCCGAGCCGCATCAGCCGTTCGGCCATCCCGGCCATGGCCGCCTGCTCGTCGTCCAGCCGCTGGCGGAGCACGGCGAGCAGGCCTTCCAGGCTGCGCGCCTCCGTCTGCATCGCGGTCACGGAGCGGGTGAAGCGCTCCGCCTCCTGTCGCCGGGTCCGGCCGAACAGGATCCAGGCGAGCCCGAGCAGCGCGAGCGGTCCCGTGGCGACCGCGAGCCATTGCGCCAGGGCGGGAGCGGTCAGCCGCGCTCCGCCCAGGCTCTGGCCCGCGGACCAGGCGACGAACGCGATCCAGATGGCGGCCGCGGCCAGGAGCGCCCACGCTAGCACCGCGCGGCCACCGGCTCCGCTTTCCGGCTCCGGCTCGGCCAGCGCCTCCTCGTAGCTGCCGTAATCGTCGGCAGGGGAGTTCCCGAAGGCCGCAAAGGGCTCGGCTTCGGCCGGATCGAGGGGCGGAAGCGCCTGCCCGGCGCGCTCTGGTCTCGCGTTCATGGCGGCCATGTTTACCACCTTTGCGCTCAAGCGGAAGCGTGCAAGAGGAAGGGGCGGAAGGGACGGACCATGGCGCTGGGCGCCCTCATCGGAGCCTATCAGGAGAACGAGGCGGGCGGGCTCAAGGCCTTGTCGCCGCTCGCCGGACGGACGCTGGTGGAATATCAGGCCCGGTGCGCGGCCGCCGCCGGAGCCGCGCCGATCGTGGTGCTGGTGGAGCGCGTCCCGCCCGCACTGGCCGCCGCGTTCGAGCGGCTTCGGGCGGAGGGAGTGGCCGCCATTCCGGTGAGCGACGGCATTGAAGCGGCAGCGCGGTTCGAGCCGGGCATGCCGATCCTCCAGATAGCCGACGGGATCGCCCCGGCGATGTCGCTGGTGCAGCGGGTCGTCGACGTCGCCGAGCGCGCGGTCGCCACCGTTCCGGACGACCGAGCGCACGGGCTGTTCGAGCGGATCGACAATGAGCGGCGGTGGGCGGGGCTGGCGCTGGTCGACGCGAGCACCTTGTCGTCGACCGCGGCGATGCTGGGGGACTGGGACCTGCAGTCGACCCTGCTCCGCCGCACCATCCAGGCCGGCGCGGTGACGGTCCCGACCGCGGACGGAGTCACGCCCTTTCTGGTTCACCCAGAGGCCGAACCGCAGGCCTTCGACCGCCACCTGGTCCAGGCATCGCGCCGGGTCCGCCGCGATTGGCCCAGCCGCTACCTGCTGCCGGTTCCGGAGGAGTTCGCGACCGAACGGCTGATGGCGACGCCCGTGCGTCCCGCCTGGCTGATGCTGGCGGCCCTGCTGCTCATCCTCGGCGCGGCCGCGGCGTTCACGCAGGGGTGGCAGCTGGCCGCACTGGCGATGCTGCTGCTGGCGAGCCCGCTCGACCTCATCGCCGAACGGCTCGCGATCCTGCGGCTGCGGCCGCTGCCCGCGGGCTTGCTCACCCGGCGGCTGCTGTGGCCCGCCGCCGGGCTGGCGCTGCTGGCTTTCGGCTGGTTCGAAGCCCGGCACGGCAGCGGCTGGGGGGCGCTGGTGACGGCCGTCGCGGCCGGCGCCTTCGCCGAGGCGGCCAGGGTGGAAGCGGGCGGACGGAACCCGCCGTTCGAAACCTGGCTGTTCGGCCTGCGTCCTGCCGTCTTCCTGCTCGTGCCGTTTGCGCTCGGAGGGTGGTGGACGGTCGGGCTGGCCGTGCTGGCGGTGTATGCAGCTGTCAGCTTCTTCCTGGTCCAGCACTGGGTGCATCGCGTCGCCCGCGATTGAGGCGGCGTTAACCTCATTCGGGTAATTAGGATCGCGTATGGCATCCCGGAACAGGCCAGAGGTGAACAAGGCACAGGACCCGAGGGTCGACTGCGCCCGCGTGCGCGGCGGTTCGCAGCGGCTTGTCGCGGCCGTGCAGGACTTCCTGCTCGACCCCGCCCAGCGCCTGACGGAGCAGGAGCGGGCGCTGATGAACGCCATGCTCCACGGGCTGGTGGAGCGGCTTGCCGACGAAATCCGGGTGCGGCTGCCGGCTGCGCTGGCCGCGGCGAGCGAGTGCGATCCGGCGGAACTGGTGGGGGAGCTGAGCCGGAGCGGGCTGCTGGCCAAGCCCGCGCTCATCGACCTGCTGCTCCGGCGCGCCGACCTGCTCCGGCTCGGGCAGCCGGGCGCGGGAGCGAAGGCGCGGGGCGAAAACGCGCTGCTCGGGGGCTGGGTCGCGGACGAGGTGGCGGACGTGGCGGCGGCGGCAATGGCGGTGACCATGGCCCGCAGCGCCGCCCGCGACCGCTTCGGCCGACCGGGCTTGGAGCTTGCCGACTGCCCGGCCGAGATCGCGGTGGACCTGGCCTATGATGTCGCCGCCGCTCTGGCCTCCCGATGCGGCGGGCACGACGAGGAAGTGGTGGCCGCCGCGGTGGACCTGCTCGCCCGGCACGACGAAGGGCGGCGGCTCGATGCGCTGGAGGCGCGGCTGGTCCGGGCTTTGCAGGAAGCGCGGCGGCTCGACCCTGCGACCCTGCTGGCGCTGGCCGGCGCGGGCGAGGTCGGCCTGCTGTGCGAGGCGCTGGCCCGTCTCGCCGGCATCCCGGGCGAGAGCGGGTGGGCGTTGTTTATCGACGGCAAGGATGGCCGGCTGGCCCTGTTGCTGCGGATGGCGGAACAGCCGCGCGCCATGGCCGCCGCCTTGCTGGCGCGCCTGGCCGGTCCGCTTGGGCTGGCCGACCCCGGGGCCGAACTCGATTGGTTCGACCGGATCGGCGACGCGGAAGCGGTGGCCGCGCGTAACCGCCTTCGCCTTCCGCCCGCCTACCAGCGCGCCGTGGCGGCATTGGAGAGACATGGCCAGCGTCTCGCCTGAACCGGTCGGCGGAATCGTCGATGCCGATGGGCGGCTGACGGCGGCGGACCCGCGGCTGGAGCAGCTGCAGCGGGAGGCCGGCTCGGAACTTGGTCGGCCGCTCGCGGTGCCGCAGCTGGCGTTCATCGCGCGGCTCGCCCGCAAGCTGGGTGTAACCATCTCCCGACCTGCCCTGGCGGCGGCGGCGGAGGTCGATCTCGACCTGTGGGTCCGGGCGGAACCGGAGGGTGGCGACGTTCGGCTGACGATCGAGAGCTGGGTCGAGCGTCCGCCGCAGCGGCCCCGCTGGCCCGACGACCGGCCCGCCCCGGCCGACGAGATTGCCGCCGACAAGCGGTTCGAGCTGGATGCTGACCTGCGGCTCCTCAGCCTGTCGCGGGACCTCGCCCGGCAGCTCGGGACCGAGGCGAGCGAAGCCGCGGGGCTGCCGCTGACCCGTCTCGTGCAACTGGAAGCGGACGAAGGTGGCGACATGCCGCTGCTGCGGGCGCTCGCCGGACGCGGCGACTTCTCGGGCCAGCGCGCGGTTCCGAGAAGCGGAGGCGCGCCGCTGATCCTGTCGGGGCAAGTGCGGCTGGGCGCGGGCGGCGAGTTCGCGGGCTTCGCCGGCCGGGCCGCGTCCGAGCGGGCCGAAGGGGGAGCCCTCCCCGGGGCGCCTGAGCTTGACGAGCTGCTGCGCCTGCCGCTCGATCGGATCGTGGCGGAAGCGCGGCACATCGCCGAGCGCGGCCAGGGCCCGCTGCGCAGCGACTATGCGACCTATGCCGGCGACATCATGACTGCGTCCCGGCACCTGCTGGACGTGCTCCGATCAATGTCGGCGCCGGCCCGGCCCCAGGAAGGCGCGGGCGAAGGGCGGATCGATCTGGTCGCACTGGCGCTGGAAGCGGCGGGGCTGGTCCAGTCGCAGGCGGCGGAAGCCAGGATGACGCTGGAAGTCGAAGGGGAGACCGCGCTTCCCGCGCGCGGCGACGCCCGCGCGGTGACCCAGATACTGGTCAATCTCATCGGCAATGCGGTCCGGCACTCGCCGGATGGCGGAACGGTGCGGATCACCGCCGCGCGGGGCCCGATGGCCGAAATCAGCATCGCCGATCAGGGGCCGGGGGTGGCCCCCGCCGACGCCAAGCGCATCTTCGAGCCGTTCGAGCAGGCCGCGCCCGGGGCCGGTGGGGCCGGGCTTGGACTCGCCATCGCCCGCCGGCTGGCGCGATCGATGGGCGGGGACATCCTGCTCGACCCGGGGGCGGGCCCCGGTGCGCGGTTCACCCTACGATTGCCGCTGGCCTGACGTCCTAGCGGCGCTCCACCGGCACATAGTCCCGCTGCGTGGCGCCGACGTAGAGCTGCCGCGGGCGGCCGATCTTCTGCTCGGGATCGGAAATCATCTCGTTCCACTGCGCCACCCAGCCGACGGTGCGGGCGAGGGCGAACAGGGCGGTGAACATCTCGGTCGGGAAGCCGATCGCGTTCAGGATCACGCCCGAATAGAAGTCGACGTTCGGGTAGAGCTTCTTCTCGATGAAATAGTCGTCGCTGAGCGCGATCCGCTCCAGTTCCTTGGCGGTGTCGAGCACCGGATCCGAGATGTTGAGCTCGGCCAGCACCTCGTC
>NZ_CADCWA010000192.1 GCF_902806285.1 uncultured Sphingomonas sp.
CGGCCGGCGTGCCTGCGGGGTGACGGGCAAAGCGCGCGCCGATGAGGCGGCCATACCAGGGCCAATGGTAATGGGAGTCCGCGGCGGCATGAACCGCCATCACGCCGCCGCCCGAGCGGACAAAGGTCTGGAGCGCCGTCCGGCGCTCGCCCGTCAGCCACTCGGAGGAGGGGGCTTTGGGGTCGGTGGTCGAGCTCAGCAGGACGATCGCGCGGACATTGCGTAGGCCGCGGGAGGTGAAGATCGCCGGGTCCTCGCTCGCGCGGAAGGAGAAGCCCTGGCGTTCGGCGATCCGGCCGATGGCCGCGATCCCCGCCGGGATCGAGTCGTGGCGATAGCCGGTGGTATGGGAGAAGATCAGCACCTCCCCCTTCGGCAGGGGAGCGGCACCGAGCAGGAGCAAGGGGAGGAAGGTGAGCGCGCGCATGGCTGGATGCTAGAGGCGAAAAGGGCGCTCCGAAAGTCCGAAGCGCCCGTTCTCACTTGTGGCAGCCGTCACGGGAGTGAATCCCGTGACGTCGGTCCTGTCGCTTCGCGCAGGCCGGCCGGCAGCGCTAAGTCTACGCGCTGCTTCGGCGGCGCAATGCGCCGGCGTCGCTGCGCTCGCTTAGCGCTTGCTGAACTGGAAGCTGCGGCGGGCCTTGGCGCGGCCGTACTTCTTGCGCTCGACCACGCGCGGGTCGCGGGTGAGAAAGCCGGCGCGCTTCACCGCGGTGCGCAGCGCCGGCTCGAAGCGGGTAAGGGCCTGGGCAATGCCGTGCAGCACCGCTCCGGCCTGGCCCGACAAGCCGCCGCCCTTGACGGTGCAGATCACGTCGTACTGGCCGTCACGCTCGGTCATGCCGAACGGCTGGTTGATGACCAGGCGCAGGGTCGGGCGGGCGAAGTAGACCTGCTGGTCGCGCCCATTGACCTCGATCTTGCCGGAGCCAGGCTTGAGCCAGACCCGCGCAACCGCATCCTTGCGGCGGCCGGTCGCGTAGGCGCGGCCGAACTTGTCGAGCTGCTGCTCGCGCAGCGGCGCCTCGGTCTCCGTCAGGACCGGGCCGGCGTCGGCCTGCGACTCGCCCGCGGGCTCGTCGGCCGACGCCGGCGTCGGTGCGGGCTCAGCGGCGGCTTGCTGAGTCAGCTCGCCGAGGTCGGAAAGGGACTTCTTGTCGGCCATCTTATGCGCCCACCTTGTTCTTGCGGTTCATCGACGCGACGTCGAGCGGTTCGGGAGCCTGACCCGCGTGCGGGTGCTCGGTGCCGTTGTAGAGGTGCAGCGCACGCATCTGGTCGCGGCCGAGCGGCCCGCGCGGGATCATGCGCTCAACCGCCTTTTCCAGCACGCGCTCGGGAAAGCGGCCGTCCAGCACCTTGTCGGCGCGCACTTCCTTGAGGCCGCCCGGGTAGCCGGTGTGCTTGTAATACAGCTTCTGCTGCAGCTTGCGCCCGGTAAAGCGCACCTTGTCGGCGTTGATCACGACCACATGGTCGCCGCAGTCGACATGCGGGGTGAAGATCGGCTTGTGCTTGCCGCGCAGGATGTTGGCGATGATCGTCGCGACGCGGCCGACCACCAGCCCGTCGGCATCGATCAGATGCCACTTCTTCTCGACCTCCGCCGGCTTGGCCGACTTGGTGGTCTTCATCAGCGCCTTCATGGGGCTTGGGACCTTCTGCTTAAACGAAAGGGCGCAGCCGTTCCGGGCCGCGCCTCTGGCGCCGCTATTTGCGGATTGAAGGCAGAAGTCAAGCAAAGGCGCCGCTTTCTTGACGGGTATCATGTTACCTTAACGAACTTGCATAAGCTTTCTTGTTGTCACACGACGCTCGGTTTTGCCCTTGTCCGCCACTTGGATCGTCTCGACCGACGAGTAGCTCTCCAGCATGCCGTCGCCGACGGAAACGACATAGTTCGCAGCGGTATCGTGTCGGTACTCCTCTAAAGCTGCCAGCCCCCTCGTGAGCTCCGCGTCGTCCTTGCCGGGCAGGACCTTGGCAACCAACCCCTTGACCAACTTCTGCAACTCGGCACGGGGGACCGATGATCCAATTGCCAGATGCGCCTTGCCACCCTCGACGCGCTCCAGCCGGATGTTCACGTCCTGCTTCAGGGAACCGCCAAATGGAGATGGCGTATCGAGCGACGCGGTGAGCGGCTCGCCTACGGTTGTTTCTGTCTCGCCGAATTCCACGATCGGCTGAACGCTTTCGGTCAGCAAATTGAGGCGTATCTCCGCCGGCATCGTTTCATATAGCTGCACGACCCCGTTCACGGCCGCTCGGAAAGACGCCTCGTTGGACTTTTTTCCGCCGCCGCGATCCAACGCTTGCTTGAGTACGCTGATGATCGCCGACCAATAATGGTCTTGATCCTTCATTCGTTCGATCGTTCCGTCAGCTCCGAGCTGGAGAACGAAGGGCCGGCTGATGAGCTGCTCAAGTCGCTTGTAGGCGGCAAGCATGGCTGGATCGGTTTCGCTAGTGCCTCCATCGATCGGCGTTACGCGCAGCTCAAAGCCTTCATCTGCCCGGGTGAAGCGGTATTCCGAGATGGTCCATGCGGTGCGAATCTTGCCGTCCTTATCGATGCTCTTTTCCCAACGGTAGCGGAGTGGTTTGTCGATCGGAGGATCGAAACGGATGTTGGCGGTTTGGGGCTGCTCGACTTTCGCCGGCTTTGCCGGAACCACAGCTTGCGAAGGCGTCGCAATGGCCGCGAGCAGGCTTACCATCACAAGTCGACGAAGCATGTCACCCCCCACCACATTCGATACTAGCTTAGAGCCGAGTTGTTGAGGAATTAACAAGCTGCTCCTTCAACCCACTCCGCGTAGCTCGCCAGCAGCTTGTCGATCGGCCACACCGTGATCGCCGGCACCTCGTAGCTGTGCAGCCCGGCGATGCGGGCGATGAGGTTGTCGGCTTGGTGCGCGGCGGTCTTGAGGATGGCGGGGACCTCCTCAATCGTCTCGACCGCGCCCCGCCAGCGGTAGATGCTGCGGCAGGGCGCGAGGATGTTGATGCAGGCCGCCAGCCGCTCCTCGATCACGATCTGGCCGATGCGGTCGGCTTCTGCCGCGTTGGCGAAAATGCAGTAGACCGACACGACGGCCATGATGCGAGACCTAGCTGGCGGCTGGCGCTGCGCGCGGCCGAGCATCGCGGAGGAGCTGCAGCTTATGCGCGGCCGTCAGGGTCGTGGCGAGCAGCAGCACGCCCATGCCCTGGTGAGCCACCGCCACCACAAGGTCGACGCCGCTGAGCAGCGTCCAGATGCCGAGCAGGATCTGCGTTCCGACCGCCGAGTGGATCAGCATCGACTCACGGCGCCCGCCCGCCGCCTTCACGCGCCGGGCGAGCACGACCACAAAGGCGAGCACCACGAACGCCCACCAGCGATGCACGAACTGCACGGTGATCGGGTTGTCGACGAGATTGCGCAGCGCGGGCTCCAGCCAGGGCGCGGCGGCAGGGTAGAGTTCGTGCCCCATCAGCGGCCAGCTGTTGAAGGCGTAGCCGGCGTCCAGGCCCGCGACGAACGCCCCGAGCATCAGCTGCAGGCCGAGCGCGGAGAGCGTCCAGATGCCAAGCGTCGGCATGCGCCTCCGCGCGGCTCCGGGCGAGAGGAGGTCCAGCGTCGTCCAGACGATCACGCCGAAGATGAACAAGGCCATCAGCAGGTGAACGGCCAGCCGCACATGGCTGACATCCGTGCGCTGAGCGAGGCCGCTCACCACCATCCACCAGCCGATCGCGCCCTGCAGGCCGCCGAGCACCAACAGCAACAGCAGGCGAGGGCCGTAGCCGGCGGGGATCGCCCGCTTGGCCGCGAACCACAGCAGCGGCAGGGCGAACGCCAATCCGATCACCCGCCCGAGCAGCCGGTGCAGATACTCCCAGACGAAGATGTTCTTGAACTCCGCCAGGCTCATGCCCCGGTTGACCTGCTGATACTCTTGCGTCCGCTGGTAAAGCGCGAAGGCGTGCTCCCACTGCGCTTCCGTCAGCGGCGGGATCGCGCCGGCGATCGGCTTCCACTCGGTGATCGACAGCCCGCTCTCGGTCAGCCGGGTGATCCCGCCCACGATCACCATCAGAAAGATGAGCCCGGCCACGAACAGCAGCCAGTGGGCAATGGCGCGGGGACGGGCGCTTGCCGGCTGAAGGTCAGAGGCCGATGCTGGCAGGATGGTTGCGGTCATTGCGCGCGGGATATGGCGGGGAGGCCCCGAAGGAGCAAGGCGCGAGACGGTACATCCAGGCGCAATGTGATGTTGTAACTCACCCGCCGTGCTACTATAACATCGCGGATGCTGCAGCATGCCCATTCGACTCACCGGCTTGATCGGCTGGCGATCGGCCTGTCGGGGCTGTGCCTGGTGCATTGCATCGCCACCACCGTCCTGCTCGCCTTCTTGTCAGCGGCAGGCGGCGTGCTTGGGGCGCACTGGGTCCATGAAGTGGGCCTGAGCCTGGCGATGATCCTCGGGGCCTTCGCGCTGGGTCGCGGGATCGTGGAGCATGGCTTTATCATGCCCAGCGCGGTTGGCGGCCTGGGCCTTGGGGTGATGGCGGGGGCGCTGACAATGCCGCACGACGGGTCGGAAGCGGCCGTTACCGTGGCCGGCGTCCTGATCCTGGCGCTTGG
Organism: uncultured Sphingomonas sp.; assembly: GCF_902806285.1. Lineage (GTDB taxonomy): Bacteria > Pseudomonadota > Alphaproteobacteria > Sphingomonadales > Sphingomonadaceae > Sphingomicrobium. Next base: position 4,637 of record NZ_CADCWA010000192.1, read on the forward strand.
CCACGACCTCAACCGGCGCGGAACGGTGAACCCTTTCTAGCTCTCGCCCTCCACGATCGGTGCTTCGGTGATGTAGCGGGGCGTTTCCGGCGGCCACAGGAGCGACAGCGTCAGAACGGTGGAAAGCGCCAGTCCGACCGGCCAGCTCCAGAGGACCAGCAACGCCGCGAGCAGGTTCAACAGAACGAACAGCCAGTAGCGGCGGTTCAGCCGCGCCACGTAGCTTCTCTCCAGCCGGGCATCGACCTGTCCCCGAAGCCGTCCCACGGTCCACTTCAGGAGCCAGGTGGCCGAAAGCACGGCGAGCGAGACCACCCAGTATATGCTGGCCGCCTCCCGCGCCTCCGGGTCGCTCAGGTGCTCCGCGAAGGCCCGCGCCGGAAAGGCGATGAAACCGATCGCGGCCAGGAACAAGACGCTGAACACCAGGAACCAATGGCCCGTGGTCCGATAGATCGCTCCGGAGAAGTGGTGGTGCACCCAGTACAGTCCGATGACGAAGCTCGCCAACAGGTAGCCCGCGTAGGACGGCCAGAGTTCCAGCAACGAGTGGCCGAGCCGTCGTCCTTCCTCCTTTGATTCGGGGAGCACGATGTGGACCACCGGCAAGGTGAAGGCGATGGCGAACACCGCGTCGGCGAAGGCTTCCAGGCGGTCCGTGCCGCGGGTGGCGCCATCGCCCTCATGGTCGTCGCGCCGGGCGGGCGCGTCCGGGTCGGTGCGGACCTCATGGCCTTCTACACTTGGATGCGAGATGTCGTTCATGACCGCGCCAACGCCTGCACCACGACCTTGTGCCGCCAGTCACGCGAGCGTATCTCCGTCTCATGGGCAGCCACGATCACCATTTGCACCACGGCGAGCAGCTCCGCGATGCGGCCAAGGCCCAGCTGACGGAGGCCGGCGAGCAATGGACGGAGATGCGGCAGGCGGTGTTCGACGCGCTTGCCGGCTTCGACCGCCCCGCCAGCGCCTACGACATCGCGGAGGCGGTCTCCAAGGCGCGGGGCCGCCGCGTCGCGGCCAACAGCGTGTACCGCATCCTGGACCTGTTCGTGTCCTCCAACCTGGCGATGCGGGTGGAGAGCGCCAACGCTTATGTCGCCAACGCCCACCCGGGCTGCCTGCACGATTGCATCTTCCTGATCTGCGATAGCTGCGGCCAGACCACCCACATCGACGACGATCAGGTGACCGGGGGCGTGCGCGACGCGGCGAGCAGCGCCGGCTTCGCGCCCAAGCGGCCGGTGATCGAGGTCCGCGGCACCTGCGGGGAGTGTAGCTAGCGAAGCTCGGCGCAGGGCCAGGGTTCGACATGCCTGCCTCGTGCGTTTAGAGGCATTGTCATGTCCGATCGCCCTCACACGCCGCTGCTCGACGCCATTCAGTCCCCCGCCGACATCCGCGCGCTCAGCAAGGAACAGCTGCCGCAGCTGTGCGACGAGCTCCGGCAGGAGGTGATCTCGGCGGTGTCCGTGACCGGCGGGCACCTGGGCGCGGGGCTGGGCGTGGTCGAGCTGACGGTCGCCATCCACCATGTGTTCGAGACCCCTCGCGACCGGCTGGTCTGGGACGTCGGCCACCAATGCTACCCGCACAAGATCGTTACCGGGCGGCGAGAGCGGATCCGCACCATCCGCATGGGCGGAGGCTTGTCGGGCTTCACCAGGCGCAGCGAGAGCGAGTACGACCCGTTCGGCGCGGCGCACAGCTCCACCTCCATCAGCGCGGCGCTGGGCTTCGCGGTGGCCAACAAGCTGGCCGGAGAGCCCGGACGGGCGATCGCGGTGATCGGCGACGGGGCGATGACTGCGGGCATGGCCTATGAAGCGATGAACAACGCCCATGCCGCGGGCAACCGGCTGATCGTGATCCTCAACGACAACGACATGTCGATCGCGCCGCCGGTCGGCTCCTTACGCAACTCCCTCGCCCGGCTGGTCTCGTCCGGCAAATACCTCACCCCCCGGCGGCTGGCGGCCAAGCTCGCGGCCAAGATGCCGGCGCCCGTGCATCGCGCGGCGGAGCGGCTGGAGGAATATGCCCGCGGCCTGGTGACGGGCGGGACGCTGTTCGAGGAATTGGGCTTCTACTACGTCGGCCCGGTCGACGGCCATGACGTGATCAGCCTGGTCGAGATCCTGGAGAACGTCCGCGACGCGGCCGAAGGGCCGATGCTGATCCACGCGGTCACGCAGAAGGGCAAAGGCTATGCTCCCGCCGAGAGCAGCGCCGACAAATACCATGGCGTCGTCAAGTTCGACGTGATCTCGGGCAAGCAGGACAAGGGTCCGTCCGGTCCGCCAAGCTACACCCAGGTGTTCGCCGACGCGCTGGCCGGGGAAGCGGAACGGGACGGCAAGATCGTCGCCATCACTGCCGCCATGCCGTCAGGCACCGGGCTCGACCGGTTCGAGAAGCGCTTTCCCGAGCGGACGTTCGACGTCGGCATTGCGGAGCAGCATGCCGTGACCTTCGCCGCCGGGCTCGCCGCGCAAGGCATGCGGCCCTTCTGCGCCATCTACTCGACCTTTCTGCAGCGGGCCTACGATCAGGTCGTCCACGACGTCGCGATCCAGAACTTGCCGGTGCGGTTCGCGATGGACCGGGCCGGGCTGGTCGGCGCGGACGGGGCCACCCATGCCGGGGCGTTCGACCTCGCCTACCTTTGCACCTTGCCGAACTTCGTGGTGATGGCGGCGGCGGACGAGGTGGAGCTGACGCACATGGTCCATACCATGGCGCTGCACGATACGGGGCCGATCGCCGTCCGCTACCCGCGCGGCAACGGGCTGGGCCTGATCATGCCCGCCGAGCCCGAGCGGCTGGAGATCGGCAAGGGGCGGGTGGTCCGCGAGGGCAAGACGGTGGCGATCCTGTCGCTCGGGACGCGGTTGGAAGAAGCGCTGAAAGCCGCGGACCAGCTGGAGGGCATGGGCCTCAGCACCACCGTCGCCGACCTGCGCTTTGCCAAGCCGCTCGACGAAGCCCTGATCCGCCGCCTGCTGACCACCCACGAGGTGGCGGTGACGGTCGAGGAGGCCGCGGTCGGCGGGTTCGGCGCGCATGTGCTGACGCTGGCCAGCGACGAGGGGCTGATCGACGCCGGCCTCAAGCTCCGCACCATGCGCCTGCCCGACCGCTTCCAGGACCAGGACAAGCCGGACAA
>NZ_CADCWA010000193.1:0-7355 GCF_902806285.1 uncultured Sphingomonas sp.
CTTCGCGCGCCGCGAATCCTATCTGCGCGCCATCCCGTTCCTCCGGCACTCGGCGGCGCATGCCTTGCGTCCGCCGTTTTCTCGTTGGCGGCGGGTCCAAGCGAAGAGATGGGCCGGCAGTTCATGCCGCCCGTGGAGCAGATGGAGACCTAAGGAAACATGGCACGTATCGCGGGTGTCAACATCCCGACCAACAAGCGCGTGGAGATCGCGCTTACCTACATCCACGGCATTGGACGGACCAAGGCCAAGGACATCACCGCCAAGCTGAACATCGGGCCCGAGCGCCGCGTCCAGGACCTGACGGACCAGGAAGTCCTGCAGATCCGCGAGAGCATCGACGCCGACCACACGGTCGAGGGCGATCTGCGCCGCGAAACCGCGATGAACATCAAGCGGCTGATGGACCTCGCTTCCTATCGAGGCATGCGCCACCGCAAGGGCCTGCCGGTCCGCGGCCAGCGCACGCACACCAACGCGCGCACCCGCAAGGGCAAGGCCAAGCCGATCGCGGGCAAGAAGAAGTAGCAGGAACAGTCCGGGGGACTGTTCCGCCACTTCTTCTCCGCCGGAGGCAGACCTCCGCGCGTAACTCAGTTCAAGGATGTAGAACCCAATGGCCCGCGAACCCCAGCGCATTCGCCGCCGCGAGCGCAAGAACATCACGGCCGGCGTCGCCCATGTGAACGCCAGCTTCAACAACACCATGATCACCATCACCGACGCGCAGGGCAATGCCATCGCCTGGAGCTCGGCCGGCATGATGGGCTTCAAGGGCAGCCGCAAGTCGACCCCCTATGCCGCCCAGGTCGCCGCCGAGGACGCGGGCCGCAAGGCCGCAGACCACGGCGTCCGCACGCTGGAGGTCGAGGTCAAGGGCCCGGGCTCGGGCCGCGAAAGCGCGCTGCGGGCGCTGCAGGCGGTTGGTTTCCAGATCACCTCCATCCGCGACGTGACCCCGATCCCGCACAACGGCGTCCGCCCGAGCAAGCGCCGGCGGGTTTGAGGGTTTCGGTCGAAGTGCTGCTTCGGCCGAGGTTCCAGGGAAGAAAATAGGGGCTCAGCGCTGATCGCGGCCCCGCTGCCAAGGAAAGAAAATGGCCGTTAACGCAAAGAACTGGCAGGAATTGAAGAAGCCCAACGGGCTGGAGCGCAAGTCTGGGGGCGATGCCCGCCGCAAGGCCGTATTCGTGGCCGAGCCGCTGGAGCGCGGCTTCGGCATGACGCTGGGCAATTCGCTGCGCCGCGTTCTCCTGTCGAGTTTGCAGGGCGCCGCGGTCACCTCCATCAAGATGGAAGGCGTGCTGCACGAGTTTTCCTCGCTGGCCGGAGTGCGCGAGGATGTGACGGATATCGTCCTCAACGTGAAGCAGATCGCGCTCAGGATGGAAGGGGAGGGGCCCAAGCGGCTGCACCTCACGGCCACGGGCCCGGGCGAAGTCACTGCCGGTCAGATCCAGACCAGCGGGGATATCGAGATCACCAATCCCGAGCTGGTCATCTGCCATCTCGACCAGGGGGCAGCGCTCAACATGGAGCTGACCGCCGACATCGGGAAGGGCTATGTGCCGGCGTCCGCCAATCGCCCGGCCGACGCGCCGATCGGCCTGATCCCGGTGGACGCGCTGTACAGCCCCGTGCGGCAGGTCGCCTACAAGGTCGAGAACACCCGCGTCGGGCAGGAACTCGACTACGACAAGCTGACGTTGACCGTGGAAACGGACGGCACGGTGCTGCCGGACGAGGCGGTCGGCTATGCGGCGCGCATCCTCCAGGACCAGCTCGCGCTGTTCGTCGGCTTCGACGACGGCCAGGTCCGTGAGCGTTCGCCGATGATCGGCCAGGCGATAAGCGCCGCGGCGCCGGTCGAGACCCAGACCGACACCAACCAGCTCAACCGCTACCTGCTCAAGAAGGTGGACGAGCTTGAATTGTCGGTGCGCTCGGCCAATTGCCTCAAGAACGACAACATCATCTACATCGGCGATCTCGTCCAGAAAACGGAGGCCGAGATGCTTCGCACTCCGAACTTCGGCCGCAAGTCGTTGAACGAAATCAAGGAAGTGCTCGCGTCGATGGGGTTGAGGTTGGGCATGGACATTCCGGGCTGGCCGCCGGAGAACATCGAGGAAATGGCCAAGAAGCTGGAGCAGGAAATGCTTGGCTGAGCCGGCGTGACTTGGACGCACCAAAGGGTCGCCCGACCGGGCGGCCCTTTTTTGTTGCTCGCTTGTCGCCCAAGCTATTTAGCTTGCGTTCAGGAACTGTGCCTTGATCGCAACGGTCCGCAACACGTTGCTCCGGAGCAGGCCATGGTCGCAACCGGGCGCCCCCGTGCTCGGTTTGGGCGAAGACTGCAGCGCACAAAGGAGAACACGTATGCGCAAGACCCTTCTGGCTTCGGCGTTGGCGGTGGCCACCGCGGCAACACCGGCGCTCGCCCGTGATGGTTCGCCCTACATCGGGATCGAGGGCGGTGTCCTGTTTCCGCGGGACCTGACCGCCGACGCCACCATCGACTTCACCACCACCCAGACCCCGGCGACGCCGGCCGGCCCGGCTGGTACGGCCGACGCATCCTTCAACGATGCCTTCGAACTCGACCTGCGGCGCGGCCGCGACCTCGGCGTGATCGGCGGCTATGATTTCGGTGCCTTCCGGCTTGAAGCCGAAGCGGCATTCAAGCGCACGCGCATCCGCGAGTTCGACGTCGACGGCGGGCTAGTGACCGCGCTCAATACGGCCTTGAATCGTCCGTCGGTCGTGCCGGATCCGGGTGCTCCGGGCGTGGCTGCTCTGGTCGGGACCGACTTCGACCTTAACAGCCGTGCCAGGGTGCGAACCCTGATGGTCAATGGTCTGTTGGACTTCGGTAATGAGGACGGTCTGTCCTTTTATGCGGGTGCGGGCATCGGCCGCGCCCGGTTCAGCTTCGCCGGGCTGCGCGAAGCAACCTGGGCGGGACAGCTGATCGCCGGCGCGCGAGTGGCGATCACCCCCAACGTCGATGTCGGCATCAAGTACCGCCACCTGCGCACGCCGCGAGCCGACCTGGGCAACGACGCCGGCCTGACGCTGCCCGGCAACCCTAACCTGGTCACTGTGAATGGCGTTCCCATTGCGCAGACCACCAACGCGACCCTGTTCACCGACTTTGAGCCGCGCTTCCGCAGCCACTCGCTGCTGGCCAGCCTGATCTTCAACTTCGCGGCTCCGGAGGCTGCCCCGCCGCCCCCGCCGCCGCCGCCGGTTGAAGCCGCTCCGCCGCCGCCCCCGCCGCAGACCCAGACCTGCCCGGACGGCTCGGTGATCCTGGCGACCGACGTGTGCCCGGCCCCGCCGCCGCCGCCGCCGCCGCCGGCCCCGGCTCCGGAGCGCGGGTAAGCTATCGCGCCTGGCAAAGAGGCCGCTTCGGCCGCATCAAGCCGGGCGCGGACGTTTCAGGCAACCGAAACTGATCAGGGCGGGGTGCTTCGGCGCTCCGCCCTTTTCTTGTCGCACGATGAAAGAACAAAGATGGCCGAACGCTTCGAACGGCACCGGCAGCCGTGGACCCCCGAAGAGCTTGGCAAGCTGCACACGCTCGCTGCCAAGGGCATTCCGCTGAAGGCGATGGCCAAGGCGCTCACCCGCAGCGAAGAGTCGATCAAGGCACGAGCGAAACAGGACGGCCTCAAGATCGCCAAGCTGCGCTAGCTGACGACGGCCCGACCCTCCACCGGGTTGATGATGGTTACCGCTGCCGAACTCTGCTAAGCTCTTCGGGCATTCTCTTGAGGCTCATGGCCGGAGGTCGCCATGCCCGAGCATGATCGAAAAAGCGTCCTCGCCATTATCGCGGCGCTGCCGATCGTGATCCTCGGAGCCGCCTGCGGCGCGGAGCGGGGCGCGGCAGCGGCGCAGGGTCGTCGGCAGCGGGTACTCCGCCCGGTTCCCGGCTGCGAGGGTTGCGAAGCGGTGTGGGAACGGGATGCCGCGGAACTTGCGCCGGAGCTCGCGCTTGCCGGTCGGGACGAGCGCGGCGAACGGCTGGTGCGGACCATCAAGCCGGCGCCATATCCGGGCCGCACGGACCCGGCCCACATCCACATCTTCGTCCTCCAGCCCGGGAGGCGAGACCCATATTGGGTCGATGACGTCGTGTTCGCGGGCGAGTTCGGCGTGACGAAGCAGTACCGCAAAACCCGCGGCAATCGGGGAGGGTCGGGGATCGTGCAGCTTGCGCGCCGCTCCGGCGTCCTGCACGCGAGGCGGGATATCGTACTGTTGGCCTGAGTTCCCACCGGCGCTGACGAGCGCGCGGCCGCCATGTTCGCCCCCAGCGGCCGCCACCAGCGCGCGGGGGCGCAATGCCGGGAAGACTTCACGCAGCTCCCCGGCCTCGGTCCGATTTCAGCGCTGCGTCGGGTTCGCCGGGGTTGGAGCCGCCGCGGCCGGCGCCACCGGAGCGGCCTTGGTGATTTCCGCGATCGCCTTGTTGCCGGCGGCGCCGGCACCTTCGCAGCTGCTCGCCATCACCGCCCGCTCGACTTCGCCGAGGCGCTGGTAGGGCTGGCGCAGGCGGTCGGCCTGCTGCTGCTCCATCGACGCGACATAGTTCCGCCACTGCGTCTGCACCGGCGCGGGAACCGCCTCGATGCCGACCAGCCGCGGCATGACCACCTCACCCTTGAAGGTCGCGGTCGCGCCCGTGAGCTTGCAGCTGTTCCCCGTGGTCGCCTTCTTGACGCTTACCCCGACGGACCAGGTGGACGAAGAGGGCACCGGATTGCCGGTGGCCGGATCCTTGGGCCGCTGTGCCGCGATCGATGCGCGGATCGCCTCGATGGTGTTGCCGGTCACGTCATAGTGGCGGACGGCCACGCCCGGGATCTGAGCGAGCGGAGAGGGCGTGGGCGCGGCCGCGACCGCTTGCGGCCCGGGAGCAGCCTGAGCGGCGGGAGCGCCTTGCGCAGGCGGAGCGGCTTGGGCCAGGGCCAGGGCCGGGATGGAGCCGAGAACCGCGGCGACGCAGCTCCGCACCAGCAACCGATTTCCCCTTGTTGACGACTGCATCACCCGCTTCTCCTTGTTGATGGCAAATGTCTGATGCGGACGTGCATACCCGCAAACAAGCGCCGCTTGGAAGAACCAGGCTGAACCGCAGGTTTCTGCAGGCAGTTGGAGCCGCACGGCCGTTGCTCGCCGCCGCGCCACCGCCGGAGGCGCGCGCAACTTGACTTCGCAAGCCGATTTCGCCATCCGCCGGCCCACACGGAGGACGGGCGTTGGCTCGTCCTTTTGCGTTGGGCATGGGCGGTCCCCGAACAAGCACCGCCTGGCTGGGGATGCCTCATACGGTCCCCTGACGAACGAAAGGAAACACCGCATGCGCCATCGTGTCGGCCACCGGAAGCTTCAGCGCACCTCCAGCCACCGCGCGGCCCTGTTCCGCAACATGGCCGCGGCGCTCATCAAGCATGAGCAGATCACCACCACACTCGCCAAGGCCAAGGAGCTTCGGCCCTACGTCGAGAAGCTGGTGACGCTCGCCAAGAAGGGCGGGCTGTCCAACCGCCGCCTGGCCCATGCCCGCCTGCTGGACGACCAGCAGCTACAGAAGCTGTTCGACGTGCTTGGGCCCCGCTACGCGGCGCGCGATGGCGGCTATACGCGCGTGGTCAAGGCCGGCATCCGCCTGTCGGATGCCGCGCCGATCGCGATCATCGAGTTCGTCGACCGCGACCTATCGGCCAAGGGGCAGGATTCCGGGCCCGTGCTGAGCGACGAGGAGCTGGAGGCCGCGTAAGCCTCACTTCCGCAAGGACTTTGAACGGGAGGGCGCCGCTGCTAGGCAGTTGGCGCCCTTCTCCTTTCGCGGAAACACCCATGCGCAAGAGCCTGATCCTGATGACGCTTCCGATCGCCGCCTGTTCGACCACGAGCACGATGTCCAGCCAGCAGGCCATGCCCGCAGGCGCGGCGCTGGAGCAGGCCGAAGGAGCCGTCGCGGCCGCGAGGCTGGCGGTCCAGCCCGCGCTTGCCTATCCGCAGACCCGGCGCCAGGACCTCACCGAAACCCAGTTCGGGGTGGCGGTGGCGGATCCTTACCGCTGGCTGGAGAACGACGTCCGCAACGACGCGGAGGTGCGCAGCTGGGTCACTGCGCAGAACCAGGTCACCGACGCGTTCCTTGATCAGCTGCCGGGGCGCGAGGCGCTCAAGGGGCGCATGACCGAGCTCTACAATTTCGAGCGCTTCGGCATCCCCCAGCAGAAGGGCGGCCGCTACTTCTACCAGCGCAACAGCGGGCTGCAGAACCAGTCGCCGCTGTTTGTCCGCGAGAGCGTGGACGGCGAGCCGCGGCTGCTGATCGATCCCAACGGGTGGTCGCAGGACGGCGCCACGGCGCTCGCCGAGTGGGTGCCGAGCGAGGATGGCAAGCACCTGCTCTACTCGGTTCAGGACGGCGGGACCGACTGGCGCACCGTCAAGGTGCTGGACGTGGCCACGGGCAAGCCGACCGCCGACGAGGTGAAGTGGGTCAAGTTCTCCAACCTGAGCTGGGCCAAGGACGGCTCGGGCTTCCTGTACAGCCGGTTCGACGAGCCGGCGGCGGGGCAGACCTTCCAGAGCCTCAACCAGAACCAGAAGGTCTACTTCCACAAGCTCGGCACCCCGCAGAGCGCCGACCGGCTGGTGTTCGCGACCCCGGCCAAGCCGGAGCTCAACCACACCGCGGAGGTCAGCGACGACGGGCGCTGGGCGGTGGTGACCTCGTCCAGCGGAACGGACGAACGCTACGAGGTGACGCTGGTCGACCTCGCGCGACGGGCCGCCAAGCCGCGGGTGATCGTGCCCGGGTTTCAGTACAACTACAGCTACGTCGGCAACCGCGGGCCGACCTTCTACTTCATCGCCAACGAGGGCGCGCCGAAGCTCAAGGTGGTCTCGCTCGACATCCGCGACGCCGCGCCCAAGCCGAAGACGATAATTGCCGAGCAGGAGGCGACACTGGACGGCGCCAGCCTGGTCGGGGGCAAGCTCATCGCCTCCTACCTGGTGGACGCGAAGACGGAGGTGCGCGTCCACGACCTCGACGGCAAGCTTGCGCGCAAGATCGACCTGCCGGGGATCGGCACCGCCGGCGGGTTCGGCGGCGACTTCGACGATCCCGAGACTTTCTTCGCCTTCACCAGCTTCAATCGGCCGACCACCATCTACCGCTACGACGTGCGGGCCGGCCAGGCGAGCGAATGGGCCGCGCCCAAGGTGGCGTTTAACCCGGAAGACTATAGCGTCGAGCAGCGCTTCTTCGCATCCAAGGACGGCGCCCGCGTGCCGATGTTCAAGATCGGAAGAGCACACGTCTGAAC
>NZ_CADCWA010000193.1:7365-7661 GCF_902806285.1 uncultured Sphingomonas sp.
TTCATCGTCCGCAAGAAGGGGCTGACCGGCCCCGCACCGACGCTGCTCTACGGCTACGGCGGGTTCAATGCGTCAATGACGCCGAGCTTCTCCGCCACCCGTATGGCGTGGCTGGAGAATGGCGGCACCTGGGTGCTCGCCAACATTCGCGGCGGCGGCGAGTACGGCAAGGCGTGGCACGACGCCGGGCGGCTCGCCAACAAGCAGAACGTGTTCGACGACTTCATCGCGGCCGGCGAGTACCTCATCGCCAACGGGATCACGCCGAAGGGCGGGCTGGCGATCCAGGGCGGGTC
>NZ_CADCWA010000194.1 GCF_902806285.1 uncultured Sphingomonas sp.
CCATGATCGGGATCACCGCGCCGTTCATGGTCATGCTGACGCTCATCTCGCCGAGCGGGATGCCGTCGAACAGCAGCTTCATGTCCTCGACGCTGTCGATCGCCACGCCCGCCTTGCCGACGTCGCCGGCAACGCGCGGATGGTCGCTGTCGTAGCCGCGGTGGGTGGCGAGGTCGAAGGCGACGGACAGCCCCTTCTGTCCCGCCGCGAGGTTGCGGCGGTAGAAGGCGTTGCTCTCCTCCGCGGTGGAGAAGCCGGCGTACTGCCGGATGGTCCAGGGCCGCCCAGCGTACATGGTTGCATAGGGCCCGCGGGTGTAGGGCGGGACGCCGGGGAAGCCGCTGTCGATCCCGGCGGCATCCTCGGGACCGTAAACGGTCTGGAGTCTGATCCCCTCGGGCGTGGTGCGCGTCAGGTCGGCGCCCCGGGCCTCCTTCGCGGCTAGGGCCTTCCAGGCTTCGTGCTCGTCGGTCGACATGGCGTTTCCTGTACCTTGGCGAAGGCCGGGGTCCAGTCCTAAACGAAGGAGATCGCGGATCTCCGCCCGCCCGCCGTCCGCCGCCGGTAACACGCATGCGGCTCCATCGAGGTCCGTTATGGACCCGATCCTTGTTCCCGCTCTGTTCCGATACGTCTATGTGGGTGCAAGGGAGCTTGCATGCCGGGACGGTCGCCAGAGATTGCAGCAGCGCACGGCGCTGTCCGAAGGCGGCCTGACATGCGCCGCTTCCTTCCCATCGCAATCGCCGCCACCTTGCTCGCCCTGCCCTCGGCCGCGCTCGCTCAGGAAGCGGGGGCAACGGCATCCGTCACCCTGGGCGAAGGCTCGCTGAGCGGGCGCGCGATCCAGCTCGTGCTCATGCTGACTGTGCTGAGCCTGGCGCCGGGCATCCTGATGACGGTGACCTGTTTCACCCGCATCGTGGTTGCCTTGTCCCTGCTCCGCACCGGCATCGGCGCGCCGGGTGTGCCGCCCAATCCGGTGATCATCAGCCTCGCCCTGTTCCTCAGCTTCTTCGTGATGAGCCCGACCTTCGAGGCGGCCTGGAGCGCGGGGGTCAAGCCGTACAACGAGGGGCGGATCAGCGAGGAACAGGCGATGGAGCGCACCGCCGAGCCGTTCCGCCGGTTCATGCTCAAGCATGTGCGCGACGAGGACCTCACCCTGTTCAATGACCTTGCGCCCGAGCAGGCGAGAAGCCGCGCGGAGGTGCCGCTGTCGACGCTGGTCCCCGCCTTCATGATCTCCGAGCTGCGCCGCGCGTTCGAGATCGGGTTCCTGTTGCTGCTGCCATTCCTGGTGATCGACCTAGCGGTGAGCGCGATCCTGATGGCCATGGGCATGATGATGCTCCCGCCGCCCTCCATTTCGCTGCCGGTCAAGATCATCTTCTTCGTGCTGGTGGACGGCTGGGCGCTGGTCGCAGGCTCGCTGATCCAGAGCTTCGGCGGCGGCTAGGGTCCAGGCCCATGGACCGCAACGGCCGGATCGACCGGAGAAGGCCGCTGACAAGGAGTGCTGCGCAGCCGCCCTGCGGCTGGCTGCTTGCGGCAGCCGCTCAGGACCAGCTGCACCCAAGCTACGCGCAAGCAAGCAACGACGAGGCAGGTCGCCATGTCCCCCGGGCATGGCTGAAGCAGCCGGTGGGCTGCTTCACCTGCTCATCAGCGGACTTCTCCGGGTTGACCGCGCAGCGGCGGGCGGGTTCCCGCGCAGGCGGGCGTCGCTCCTGCGCCGGAACCCGCTTCGTCACGGCTGCCGCGGTTCATGGGTCCGGACCCTAGGCCAGCTCGGCGGCTTCGTCGTCGCGGTACTCGCCCGCCGCCCGCACCATCAGCCATTCGGACAGCAGCTCGAACGGCAGCGGCTCGGCGAAGGCCACGCCGACCTCGTCCCGCACCCAGCGCACGATCGCCAGCTTGAGCGGCAGGCCGGGGATCATCAGGATCAGCCGCTCGTCGCGGTGCAGGGCCAGCGGCAGGGCAAGCTTCGCCCCGCCCTGGCTGATGTCCGTCAGCCGCGCGTCGACCCGCTCGCCTTCCAGCTGCACTTCGATCGGGCAATCGACCGTCACGCGCGGACCGCGGGGCTGGCAGACCTTCAGCAGCCGGCTCCCGAGGTGGGGCGCCGTCCGGACCAGGTCCTCGACGATCACCGGCAGATGGAAAGCGACGCCCGCCCGCCCTTCCCGCGCCCAGACGATCGCGCCTGACAGCAGGCCGGTCCCGCGCAGCTCAACGGACACGCGCTCGCCCAAGGCCAGCGGCATGCAGGTTTCCAGCATCAGGCCGCCGACCGACAGGTTGCGCACGCGGCACAGCCCTTCGCCGCGGCCATCCACCAGCAGCTTGCCCACCATGAACAGCGTCACCGTGCGCTGGTCCCGCCCGACCAGGGATGTCGGGTCGATCGGTTTCATGCGGGCCTCGCTTGGGTGATGGCGACGTGACGCACCCTACCGCGGCCGAACGCCGTGTCGGCAGCGATGGCGACCAGCCGGCGGAACGCCTGCAGGTCCGGCAAGCGGCCGTCGGCTCCCGCCGCGAGCGGCGTGCGGAAAGTCCGGAGATTGATCGCGTGCAGCAGCAGCGGCATCCGGGCGGCGACCGCTTCGCTTTCTTCGGCCACAACCTGCAGCTGCACGTCGATGCTGGCATAACCGGCGAGCTGGCCGTCCTCGAACACTAGCGGCACCAGGACGCTGCCCGCCGGTACGAACTGCGGCGGCTCGTCACTCGGGTCCCGTCCGGCCACCTGCTCGGCCGGGCGAAGCTGCGCGACGGCCAGCGACGCGCCGCCGCCGGCCAGCAGACCGCCGGCGACGACGGCGGCGAAGGTGAACGCCCGCTTCACCGTCAGAACCGGAAGCTGGCGTCGGTGGGCAGCGGCGAGGTGTCGTTGAGCAGGACCACCGTAATGCGCCGGTTCTCGGGCCGGGCGGGCTCCTGCGGGTAGACCGGCTGGGTGGCGGCAAGGGCGATCACCTCCGAAAAGCGGTCGGGCGTGAGCCCGCCCTCGATCAGCGCCGCTCGCGCGGCAAGCGCCCGACTGGCGGAGAGCTGCCAGTTGGCCGAGCTCTGCCCGCCGGTGCCGTCCGTGTGTCCTTCGATCGCCAGCTGGAGGTTGCTGCGCGCGAGCTTGCGCGCGACCTCCCGCAGCAGTTCGCGCGCATAGGGGTTCAGCACCGCGGTTCCGCCCTGGAACATCGAGCGGTTCGCTTCATCCATCAGGCTGACGCGCAGGCCCTCGCGGCTTTGCTGCATCTGGATCGCCTGACGCTCGGCCCGGGGTACGCTGGTGGGCTGCAGCAGCAGCTTCAGCTCCTCCGCGATCACGCGGAGCGAGGCGTCAGCCATCACCGCCGAGCCGCCTGCTGCCTTGTCATCCGAGGCAGCCTGAGCCGCCTGCGCTTGCGAACTACCGGCCTGGACGCGGGTTCGCTGGCTGCCGAGTCCGGGCTCCGCCCCGGGCGTGGTCTCGACCGTCTCCCCCGGGCTCGAGCTCGCGGTCGAGGGCGAGAAATATTCCGCCAGACCCTTGAGTTGCTGCTTGTCCGGGCTGGCGAGCAGCCACAGCAGCATGAAGAACGCCATCATCGCGGTCACGAAATCGGCATAGGCGACCTTCCAGGCGCCGCCGTGGTGCCCGCCGCCGACCGCCTTCTTGACGCGGCGGATGACCAGCGGCCGAACCGCCTCGGTGTGGAGGGCGCGCGTGGCCATCGGGTCAGGCCGCCGCCAGCGCGGGTTCGCTGCGCGCTTCCTGCAATGCGGCCTCCAGCTCCCCGAAGCTAGGCGCATGTGCCGACGGCGTAAGCCGCCGCGCAAGCTCCACCGCGACCTGCACCGCCACACCCTGGGCGTACGCCACCACCGCCGTCTTCACGATCGCATAAGGCTTGCTGTCCTCCGCGACGATCTCCCCCAGCTTGGAGGCGAGCGGACCGACGAAGCAGTAGGACAGGAGCACGCCGAGGAAGGTCCCGACCAGCGCCCCGCCGATCATCCCGCCCAAGATCTCCACCGGCTGGTCGATCGAGGCCATGGTCTTGATCACGCCCAGCACGGCCGCGACGATGCCGATCGCGGGCAGGCCGTCGGCCATGGTCTGCAGCGCGTGGTGGGGCGCATGCTCCTCGGCATGGTGGCGGTCGATGTCCGCTTCCATGGCTTCCGCGATCTGGTGCGGATCGTCGAAGCTGACCGTCATCATCCGGAGGTAGTCGCAGATGAACTCAACGAGGTGGTGGTCCGCCAGGATCTGCGGATGGCGGGAGAAAATGGGGCTTTCGCCCGGCGCATCGAGATGCCGCTCGATCCCGGTCGCGCCGCCCTTCTTGAAGGTGCTGAGCAGGCCGAACAGCAGGGTGAGCAGGTCGCGGTACATGTCGCTGGTCCAGCGCGGCCCCTTGAACGCGCGCGTGATGCCCTTGCCGGCGAGCTTGGCGGTGCGGACGGAGTTGGCGACCAGAAAGGCGCCGAGCGACGCCCCGCCGATCGCCACCAGCTCGTGCGGCAGCGCGTGCAGGATCACCCCCATCTTGCCGCCGGCGACGATGAAGCTGCCGAACACGCAGCCGAGGATGATCAGAAATCCGATGCCGTTGATCACGCTTGGCGCCCTGCCTTTCCTTCCCTCCTTATAGAGGCCGAGCGATCGGCAGCGGCGGGCGGGACCAGAATCAGGGGCGCATGACCGCAAACCGGTGCCGGCGATCTACAATAAGGGCCTGGGGAGGATGAATATGTCGCTTGCCGCCTATCAGCGCGTCCGCACGCTGGCCGAAACGCCGCGCGCCACCGAGCATCGGCTGATCAGCGAAGTCACCCGGGTGGTGGCGGAGGCCTGGGAGGGAGGCCTGCGGGGAGCCGCGCTGATGCCCCCGCTGCATCGCAACCGCGAGATGTGGAGCACCTTTGCCGCAAGCTGCGGGGCCGCGGGAAACGCGCTTTCTCCGGAACTTCGCGCCGGCATCATCTCGTTGTCGCTATGGGTCGACCGGCACACCAGCGCAATCATGGCGGGCACGGAGACGATCGAGCCGCTGCTGGAGGTCAACCGCCTGCTGCTGGACGGATTGTCGCCTGCGCGGCCGGCCGCGTGACGCGCAAAGGGTGGCGGCTTCGCCCCTCCTCTAACCAACCGGTAAGAAAGGCTGTGCGAGATGAGGGTTGAGCATGCACTGCGGAGCTTGGCCGACAGCGCGTCCACGGAGTTGCGGGTGAAGGCACCGGTCCAGACCACGCTTTATTCATTGAGCGAACAGCCGCCGCAGCCGAGCGACCGGCGCGGCGGCGAACGGCACCTTACCCTGTTCCGCGTCGGCACCGTTCTGATCGGCGGACGCCGCGAGCTGTGCCTGATCAAGAACATCTCGGCGGGCGGCATGAAGCTGCAGCTTTATTGCGCGGTGGAGGTCGGGCAGCCGCTCCAGGTCGAGCTGAAGACCGGCATGTCGGTCGCGGGCAGCGTCAGCTGGATCCGCGATGGACAGGTCGGCCTGACATTCGAAGCGCCGATCGACGTGATCCGGATCCTCACCCATGACGAGGCAGGTCCGCGACCGCGGATGCCGCGGATCGAAACGGACGCGCCCATCTGTGTTCGGCATGGCGCCTCGACCTACCGTCTTCGCGCGTCGGACATCTCGCAGGGCGGCGTAAAGGTCGGACACGCCGCCGGGCTGCCCGTCGACGCCGAAGTGGTGATCACCTTGCCCGGCCTGACGCCGCAACCGGGAGTCGTGCGGTGGACGGAGCATGGCTTTGCCGGACTGTCGTTCAACTTGCCGCTGCCATTGTCGGAGTTGGTCGCCTGGCTGGAAGGGCAGCGACCGTCCAGCCGGGCCGCCTGACCCGGCCCTACTCGCCGACGGAGTCGTGACCCGGCCGCCACATCCACTCGGCGGCACCCCGGCGCTCGGCTTCGGTCAGCTGACCCGAGAAGCCGGGCCGCCGGAACTCCGGCAATACCCGCGCGCGCGGCATGGGAACGTGCCGCAGCACGATCTCCGGCGCGAGCGGCTCCTCGAAGGACAGGCCGGCCCGCCCGTCGCGCACCCAGACGACCTTGGCGGCAACGCACAGCTCCTGACGGCGAAAGGCGACCGACGATCCCTCCACCGGCAAACCGTCGCCCTCGACCAGGGCGCCGTCGGCCGACAGGTTGCGCAGCCTGACGGGCACCGACACGCCCGATCGCTCCAGCGAAGCCGCCAGCAGCACTTGGCTGCGTCTCTGGCGGCGATTCTGACTTGCGCTGCTCAGGTCCATCCCGCGACCAATAGACGGGGAGGGTAAAACTTCGTTTAACGAGACGATGATCGTTCGACTTCTCCTTGCCTGCGCCCTGCTGCTCGTCATCCTGGTCGCGGGGCTGCTGGGCGGTGGCGGGCTGTACGGGGATCAGGCGACCGTTGCACACTTCGTGGGCTGGCGCGCCCGCTACCCGGACGCCGCAAAAGCGCTGATCTTCCTCACGCACCTGGGCGGATCGCCCGCACTTCTGGCGGCCGCCGTAACTGCAGCGTTGGCCACGGCCATCCGCCGCAGGTCGGCCGGGCTTGCCCTGCTGGCCACGATCCTCGGCGGGCGGCTGCTGATCGAGCTGACGAAGATGGCGGTGGGCAGGCCGCGACCGTCGCTCGACGCGCACCCGGTGTATGTCTTCTCCCAGAGCTTTCCCAGCGGGCATGCGGGCAACACGATGGTCACCTTCGGTGCGATCGCCCTGTTCGCCCTGCCCGAACGCTGGCGGGTGCCCGGGTTGGTGGCGGCGGCGACGCTCAGCGTCCTGATCGGCGCGACCCGGCCGATGCTGGGCGTTCACTGGCCGAGCGACGTGCTGGGCGGATGGTGCCTGGGCCTGCTCTGGCTGCTCGCCTGCTGGACCGTGTGGGAGCGCGTCAGGCGCCCGCGGACCTGAACAGCAGCATGCGGTTGTTGGCGGGCATGGCGCGCTCCGCCTCCAGCGCCAGCCCGCGCCTCGCGGCCTCCGCCGCGAGGTCGCCGACCCGGCGCAGGCCCCAGGACGGGTTGCGGCGCTTGAGGTCGGCGTCGAACAGGAGGTTCGATGGAGCGGTCGGCTCCCCCTCGACGATCCACGGCCCGTAGAGGATCAGCGGCCCGCCGGCGGGCAGCAGCAGCGCCGCGCCGTCGAGCAAGCCGAGCGAGGCTGCCCATGGGCTGATATGCACCATGTTGATCGCCAGCACGGCATCGGCCGCGCCCACCGGCCAGTCGGAAGCGGTCACGTCGAGCTGAAGCGGCGACAGCAGGTTGGCGGGTCCATCCTGCGCTCGCCAGGTCTCGATGGACGCCAAGGCGGCTGGGTCGGGATCGCTCGGCTGCCATTGCAGCGTGGGAAAGCGCCGGGCGAACGCCAGCGCATGCTCGCCGCTGCCGCTCGCCACTTCCAGCACCAGCCGGCCTGCCGGCAGCCAGCCGGAGAGCACGTCGCTGATCGGTTCGGTGTTGCGCGCTGCCGCGGGGGATCTCAGCTTCATTGCTCCGCTCAGCTGCGCTGCGCCGCGAGCAGGCGCCGTGCACGCCAGGCGATCTCCAGGCGAGTGAAGGTCAGCAGGCCGAACAGGAAGCCGAGCGTGAGGTCGGTCAGCAGCATGGCCGCCGAGCCGCGCTCCAGGTTGGCAGGCGAGCCGATGAACCCGCCGGCGATGAACCGCAGTGCGATCACGCCCGCCAGCAGCAGCACGGCGGCGGGCGGACGCCGCCGGAGCACAGTGCCCGACCGGGGGTCGAGGCGCAGGCCGAACAGCTGCCCGCGGTGCCACCCGAGGCCAGCGCCCATGAGCAGCCCGGCCGCGGCCAGCGCCCAGCCGGTCGCGTCGGGCGGGTGGCGAACCAGCACATAGAGGACGACGGCCGCGTAGAGCGTCGGCGCCAGCCACAGGAAGCGGCCCGACAACGGCTTCTCACGTCCGGTCCGCCGCAAGCGGAACGCGATCACCAGCGCGAGCACCAGCAGCGGCCCGATGACCGTCATCATCAGGCTGTCGGCCGACAGGTCGATCAGCGGTCTCCGACCGGGCTGGGCGTGGGCAGGTCGGCGCCGTCGGGGGCCGGGGTGCGGTAGGCGATCACCGGCTTGCGCGCGGCCAGCGTCTCGTCCAGCCGCCGCCGTGGAGCGTGGACCGGGGCCGACTTGAGGTTCTCGTCCCCTGCCCGCGCCCGTTCGGCAATGGAGCGCAGCGCCGCGATGAACTGGTCGAGGGCGGCCTTGGACTCGGTTTCGGTCGGCTCCACCAGCATGGCGCCGTGCACCACCAGCGGGAAGTACATGGTCATCGGGTGGAAGCCCTCGTCGATCAGCGCCTTGGCGAGGTCGAGCGTCGTGATGCCGTTCGCAAAGCCGGCGTCGGAGAAGATCGCTTCGTGCATGCACGGCCCCGAGCCGGCGAAGGGCGCGTCGAGCACGTCCTCCAAGCTACGGAGCAGGTAGTTGGCGTTGAGCACCGCATCCTCGGCGACCTGCGCAAGGCCGTCCGCCCCGTGGCTGAGGATATAGGCGAGCGCCCGGGTGAACATGCCCATCTGGCCGTGAAAGGCGGTCATCCGCCCGAAGCTCTGCATCACTCCGCCAAAATGCTCTTCGCTGAACTCGTCGGCCTGCTCCTCCTCGATGAGGTGCACGATCCCGTCCGCCGTCCGCGACACGTAGGGCAGCGGCATGAAGTGCGAGATCTCCTTGGATAGCACCACCGGCCCCGACCCCGGGCCGCCGCCGCCATGCGGGGTGGAGAAGGTCTTGTGCAGGTTGATGTGCATCGCATCGATGCCGAGGTCGCCCGGCCGCACCTTGCCGACGATCGCGTTGAAGTTCGCGCCGTCGCAGTAGACGAAGCCGCCCGCGGCATGGACCGCGTCGCTGATCGCCTTCATGTCGGGCTCGAACAGCCCGCAGGTATTGGGATTGGTGATCATCACCGCCGCGACGTCCGGGCCGAGGCGCGCTTGCAAAGCCTCAAGGTCCACCCGGCCCGCGTCGTTCGTCGGGATGCTCTCGACCCGGTAGCCGCAGAAGGCGGCGGTCGCGGGGTTGGTCCCGTGCGCGCTCTCCGGCACCAGCACCACCTCGCGCGCGTCGCCCCGCGCCTCCAGCGCCGCGCGGATGCACAGCAGACCGCACAGCTCGCCGTGCGCGCCGGCCTTGGGGCTCATCGCCACCCCGTGCATGCCGGTGAGGTCGATCAGCCAGAACGCCAGCTCGTTGATGACCTCCAGCGCGCCCTGCACCGTCTCCCGCGGCTGCAGCGGATGGATGTCCGCGAAACCCGGCAGCCGCGCGACCTTCTCGTTCAGCCGCGGGTTGTGCTTCATGGTGCACGAGCCGAGCGGGAACAGGCCGAGGTCGATGGCGTAGTTCTGGCGCGACAGGCGGGTATAGTGGCGGACGGTCTCGGGCTCGGTGAGGCCGGGGAGGCCGATCTCCGCGGTGCGGGCGAGGGTGCCGAGCTTGTGCCCCTGCGAAGGCAGGGGCCCAGTGCCTTCTTCAGCACGATCGAAAGAAGACTGGGCTCCTGCCTGCGCAGGAGCACTGAAGTCCACCCCCGTCGTGTCGCTGTCCCCGATCTCGAAGATCAGCGGCTCTTCCAGCATCAGCGCGCGGTTGCCGGTGGTGGTGCCGGTGTCGCCCGGACCCGCGACCGGGGTTGCCGGCTTCCAGCCGCTCTGGTTGATCGTCACACCACCACCTCCTTCAGCGCCGCTTCCAGCGCGTTCACGTCTTCGTCGGTGACCGTCTCGGTCACCGCCACCACCAGCCCGTTCTTCAGGCTGTCCACCCCCGGGTAGAGCCGCCCAAGCGACACGCCGCCGAGCACCCCGCGCTCAACCATCGCATGCACCGCCGGCCGCGCTTCGACCGGCAGCTCCAGCGTGAACTCGTTGAAGAAGCTGTCGTTGACCAGCCGCACGCCGGGGATCGCCGCCAGCCGCTCCGCCACCTCGACCGCCCGCGCATGGTTGAGCGCCGCGAGGCTCCGCAGCCCCTTTTCGCCCAGCAGGGTCATGTGGATGGAAAAGGCCAGCGCGCACAGGCCCGAGTTGGTGCAGATGTTGCTGGTCGCCTTTTCGCGGCGGATGTGCTGCTCGCGGGTGCTGAGCGTCAGCACGAAGCCGCGCTTGCCCTCGGCGTCGACCGTCTCGCCGGCGATCCGCCCGGGCATCTGGCGAACGTGCTTCTCACGGCAGGCGAACAGGCCGACGTACGGCCCGCCGAACTGCAGCCCGACGCCGATCGACTGGCCCTCGCCCACCACGATGTCCGCCCCCATCTCGCCCGGCGCACGGATAGCCCCCAGCGCGACCGGCTCGGTCACCACCGCGATCAGTAGCGCACCCGCCGCATGCGCCGCGTCGGCGATCGGCTGCAGGTCCGTGATCCGCCCGAGAATGTCGGGATACTGCACCACCACCGCGCTGGTCTCGCGGTCAATAGCGGCGATCAGCCGCTCGGCGTCGGTCTCCGCGGTCAGCTCCGGCAGCGCGGTGTCCAGCGTGTCGCCGGTGAACCGCGCCATGGTCTTGCACACGGAGACATAATGCGGGTGCAGGCCCGAGGAGATCACCGCCTTGGTCCGCCGGGTGATCCGCCGCGCCATTCCGATCGCTTCCCAGCAGGCGGTGGAGCCGTCGTACATCGACGCGTTCGCCACCTCGCAGCCGAGCAGCCGCGCGACCTGGCTCTGGAACTCGAACAGCACCTGCAGCGTGCCCTGCGCGATCTCCGGCTGGTAGGGCGTGTAGGCGGTCAGATACTCGCCGCGCTGGATCAGATGGTCGACGCTGGCCGGGATATGGTGCTTGTACGCGCCGCAGCCGAGAAAGAAGGGCACCTCGCCGGCCGGCGTGTTCTTGCGCGACAGCGCGGTCATGTGCCGTTCGACCGCGAGCTCGGACGCGTGGCTCGGCAGGCCGGCGATCGGTCCACTCAGCCGTGCGCTTTCGGGCACGTCGCGGAACAGCTCGTCGATCGAGCCCGCGCCGACGGTGGCGAGCATCGCGCTGCGGTCGGCGTCGGACAAGGGCAGGTAACGCATCTTAGAAAGGCTTCCTCATGCTGAAGCGAAGTCGAATGTAGTCGGCGAACCAGCGTCCGCCAGGGTCGCGGAGCGTGGCTTCGAGCCGTTTTTCAATGGCTTGGGCGAGCGCGGGTCGCTCCGTCTCCGGAACCTTAGCTGCATCCAGCCAGCCCGCGCGGAAGGTCAGCACCCATGCGGCAACCCCATGTTCCAGCAGCGTCGGACGCTCGATCAGCTCGGCTCGCACATCGGCGAAGCCTGCAGCGCGGTAAACGGCCGCGAACTCGGCCGGTGAAGGATACCATTGCGGATCCGCCGGCGGGACCGGGTAGCCTCGTTCGCTCAGCTCCGCGCGGATCGCGGCGCGCAGCTTGGCCAGATTGCCCTGGCCGCCCATCTCGCCCGCGAACCGGGCGCCCGGCTTCAACGCCCGGAACACCGCAGCCGCTGCTGCCTGTCGGTCGAGCATCCAATGCAACGCCGCATTGGAGAAGCCGGCGTCGAACTCCGCCGCGAACGACATGGCGGCCGCATCCATCAGCCGCGCGTCGAGCCCGCGGGCGCATGCCGCCTCGACCATGCTGGGACTGCTGTCGATCCCGACCACGGTCGCCCCGCGATCGACGATCTGCTGGGTGAGAGCGCCCTCGCCGCAGCCGACGTCCAGGATGCGCTCGCCTTGGCGCGGATCGAGCAGGTCGAGCGCCGCGCCGCCGAGCCGCGACACGAAGCCGCCCACGCGCGCATACTCGGCCGCGTCCCAGCTGGAGGTCGAGGCGGCGGCTAGGGTCACAGCTTGCTCGACCACTCGCGGTAGCGGGCCTCGTCCATCAGCCCGTCGAGCTCCGACGGATCGGACAGGCGCAGCTTGAAGAACCAGCCCTCGCCTTCCGGGTCGGTGTTGATCAGCGCAGGTTCGTCGGCGATCGCTTGGTTGGCCTCGATCACCTCGCCGCTGACTGGCGTGTAGACGTCGCTCGCGGCCTTGACCGATTCCACCACGGCCGCCTCGTCGCCCTTGTTCAGCTGGCGGCCCGGCTCGGGTGCTTCGGCGAACACGATATCGCCCAGCGCGTGCTGCGCATGTTCGGAGATGCCGACGGTGGCGGTGTCACCCTCGACGCGGATCCACTCATGTTCCTTGGTGAAGTACAGGCTCATTCAGGCGGCTCCCTTGCGGTGGTAGCGGTGGGGGACGAACGGGGTCGGCGCGACGGTGGCGGGGAACAGCTTGCCGCGCTGCTCCAGGGTCAGCGGGGTTCCGGGCGCGGCGAGAGTAGTGGCGACATAGCCCATGCCGATCGGCCGGCCGAGCGAGGGCGCGAAGCCGCCGCTGGTCACCCGGCCAACCTCATTGCCTTCGCCGTCCAGGATGCGCGCGCCTTCGCGGACGGGCTGCCGGCCTTCGAGCGTGAAGCCGACACGCTTCTGCACCGGCCCGTTCTCCAGCTCGAGGAGGATCCGCTCGGCCCCGGCGAAGCCGCCTTCGGCGCGGCGGCGCTTGGAGATGGCAAAGGTGACGTCCGCCATCACGGGCGTGGTGCGCTGGTCGAGGTCGTGGCCGTAGAGCGGCAGCCCCGCCTCCAGCCGCAGCGAGTCGCGCGCGCCGAGGCCGATGGGCTTGACGAGCTCGGACGACAGCAGCGCCTCCGCCACCGTCTCGGCCGCTGAGGCAGGGATCGAGATTTCGAACCCGTCCTCGCCGGTGTAGCCCGAGCGGCTGATCCAGGCGTCCGCGCCGGCGATCGTGAAGGCACCGCCCTGCATGAAGGTGAGGCCCGCCACGCCCGGTGCCAGCGGCTCCAGCGCCTCGACCGCTCGCGGACCCTGCAGGGCCAGCAGGGCTTGGCCGGCCAGATGTTCCGGCTGCAGTCCCGCGGCCTCGAACGCGGCGATGTCGCCGTGCTTGGTGGCACCGTTCACCACCAGGTAGAAATGATCGCCCCGGCGCGTCGCCATCAGGTCGTCGACGATCCCGCCCGCCTCGTTCAGCAGCAGCGAGTAGCGCAGCCGCCCGTCCTTGAGGCCGATGAGGTCGCCGGGCAGCAGCCGCTCCAAGGCGGCGTCCATGCCCTGCCCGCGAAAGACCAGCTGGCCCATATGGCTGACGTCGAACAGGCCGGCCGACTCGCGCGTCCACCCATGCTCGGCCATGATGCCTTCGTATTGGACGGGCATGTGGTAGCCGGCGAACGGCACCATCCGCCCGCCGCGGGCGCGGTGCCAGCTGTCGAGCGGTAGGGTCTGGATCAGGTCAAGCGTGTCGGCGTCGGCCATCAATCAAGCACTCCCGGGCAAGTCCGTGCGAAGGCGTCATGCCCTTCGGATCACGAACCCCCGTCTGTCGCTTGCGGCCTGAGAGCTTTGCCCCTTCGGCGTTCCGCCATCGCGCTAGGCTCCGGCAGACACTTTCCAGACGTCCTTGTTCGCGCGCGGTCCTTGGTGCCTGAGAGATTCCGGGGGCGGTTGCTCCTTCGGCGTCCGCCATAGCTTCGGTGTTCACCCGGAGCGACGGCGGAACTCTCCCGCGCGCGCCTCCGTCAGCCAGGCCGGCGGAAGACGGGCGAAGCCTTGGCGGCCACCCAGCCGCGAGTCAACGGTCTTTGAAAGTCAAGCGGCTCTCAGATGGTCGAGGTCGGCTGCAAGGCGGCGCAAGAGGGCGACCCCACCCGGGGTGTTCGCGATCAAACAGGGCTCATCCCACTCGAAGTAGAAGACGATCTGTTCGCCTGCCAAGCTGAAGGCGTCGTAGCAGGCGCCCTGCTCGGACCGAACCGCGCCAGCCCGCTTCAAACTCTCCAGGACGGCAGGAGTCTCCCTGGCCGTGAACTCGAGGCTTGCGCCGCCATTGTCGAGCGTGAGGATCTGCATCCCACATCCTTCCCGAGGCGGAAGATATGTCCCCTTCCCGCTCAACTCAACTTGGAAGGACGGCAAGCGGCGCCGATCACCTCCGCCCAGCTGCCATACCGCCGTAGCAGCCCCTCTGCGTCGGGTCCTACGGCATTCCCGTATTTCGCTCGATTGCGAGCTTCAATGAGTACCAGGACCTCCGGGGAGTCGAAGCGCCTGAACTCGAGCTTGAGCATGTTGCGCCGCTCCACCAACTCGCGCGCGATCCGCTCGTCGCCCCAGCCCTCGCGGCGCAAGCTTGCCGCGAGTTCGCCAAGCAGCCGGACTTCTGCCTCATAGCGCCTTCGCCGCTCGGCCGGCGTGCCGGGCATCTCACCGGGTAGCGTTGTAGCGCAGCTGCTCGCCGGTCAGCTGAAAGCCGACAAGGTGCTCGAACGTCGCGCGGGCGACCGCGTCGCGGATCTTGGGGTCGGATAGCGGATCCACCGCGGCGTTGGGGTCGCCGGCCTTGCGCTCGCGGGTGAGTTCGCGGCGCACCTCCTCGGGCAGGGCGGCAGCCGAGCGCGTCACGCGGACGGTCGACTGGCTGTTCGTCCGTGCCCGCACGCTCCCGGCCGGGAAGTTCAGCGCCACCGCGCCCACCTTTTTCGCCACCACCGCCGTCCCGCCCTGCACGGCGACCGAGTAGAAGGGCAGCACGACCTGGCGGGCTGAAGTCGGGTTGCGGCGGGTCGCGACCACGTCGAAGGTGGCGGTGGACACCAGGTTCTGCGTGTCCTCCGTGCAGGTGGAGCGAAGGTTGGTGATCGTCGCCACCACGTCGATCGCCGCCGCCGTGGTGTTGCCCGCAGGATCGAACAGGGTGATGTCCCCGGTGGCGCCCGGGATCGCGACCTGCGGGCAGCCCGTGCGCTTGGTGTAGACGCCGCCGGCGACCAGGTCCCCGCTCCGCGTGCAGGAAGTGGCCATCAGGGTGGCGATCGTCAGCGGAAGGAGGGCCAATTTCACGAGGGATACGTCCTTACCGAGGAGGTGCGTGGTGGCGCGCATCCATAGGAAGCGCCTTTCAAGGCTGCAAGCAATCGCTTACATCGCGCTCATGCTGTCCTCCCGCCCTCCGCTCACCGTCGTCATCGCCGCCCCGCGGGGCTTCTGCGCGGGGGTGGACCGGGCGATCAAGATCGTCGAACTGGCGCTGGAGCGCTACGGCGCGCCGGTCTACGTCCGGCACGAGATCGTCCACAACAAGTTCGTGGTCGACCGGCTGCGCCGCCTGGGCGCGGTCTTCGTGGAGGAGCTGGACGAGGTTCCCGACGGCTTCCCCGTGGTGTTCTCCGCCCACGGCGTGCCCAAGGCGGTGCCGGCCGCCGCGCAGGACCGCGGGCTCGATTACCTCGACGCCACCTGCCCGCTGGTCAGCAAGGTCCATCGCCAGGCCGAGCGGCTGATCGAGGCGGGTCGGCACATCATCTTCATCGGCCACGCCGGCCATCCCGAGGTGATCGGCACCTTCGGCCAGGTGCCGAGCGGGTCCATGACGCTGGTCGAGACGGAGGCGGACGTCGCCGCGCTTCAGCCGGCCGATCCGGACAACCTCGCCTTTCTGACGCAGACCACCCTGTCGGTGGACGACACGGCCGCGATCGTCGCCGCTCTGCAGGCGCGCTTCCCGACCATCCGGGGGCCGCGCGGCGAGGACATCTGCTATGCCACCTCCAATCGCCAGGCGGCCGTGAAAGCGATCGCCCGGCGCTGCGACCGGCTACTGGTGATCGGCGCGCCCAACAGCAGCAATTCGGTGCGGCTGGTCGAGGTCGCCGAGCGCGAGGACGTTCCTTCGCGGCTGATCCAGCGGGCGGTGGAAATCAACTGGGACTGGCTGGGCGACGCGCGGGTTCTGGGCCTGACCGCCGGAGCGTCGGCCCCCGAGGTGCTGGTCGAGGAGGTGCTCGACCAGCTCGCCACGCGCTTCACGCTGCAGGTCGAGGAAGCCGAGCATGTGCCGGAAGGACTGACCTTCAAGCTCCCCCGCGAACTGGTCGCCTGACCGACAGCCATGGAGGAGCTGCCGGAGGTCGAGCTGTTCACCGACGGCGCCTGCCGCGGCAACCCCGGCCGCGGCGGCTGGGCGGCGCTGCTCCGCCTCCGCGGCAAGGAAAAGGAACTGTCGGGCGGGGAACCGCTGACCACCAACAACCGCATGGAACTGCTCGCCGCCATCCGCGGGCTGCAGGCATTGAAGCGGCCGTGCCGCGTCACCCTGCACACCGATAGCATGTATGTCCGCGACGGTATCACCAAGTG
The DNA here is from genome assembly GCF_902806285.1 of uncultured Sphingomonas sp. Lineage (GTDB taxonomy): Bacteria > Pseudomonadota > Alphaproteobacteria > Sphingomonadales > Sphingomonadaceae > Sphingomicrobium. The sequence goes on from NZ_CADCWA010000194.1 coordinate 16,197, forward strand.
GGTCCACAACTGGCGCCGCAACGGCTGGCGGACCGCCGACAAGAAGCCGGTCAAGAATGCCGAGCTGTGGCAGGAGCTGTGCGAAGCCGCGGCGGCCCATCGGATCGAATGGAAGTGGGTGCGCGGGCACGCCGGGCACCCGGAGAACGAACGGGTGGACAAGCTCGCTTGTGCGGCGGCGGACGGGATGCGTGCTGGCAGCTCCTCCCCCTTGGGGGAGATGTCGGCCGCGCAGCGGACGACGGAGGGGTGACAGCAGGCCGGTTCACCGGACCCCTCTGTCGCTTCGCGACATCTCCCCCAAGAAGGAGGAGCTGAACCGCCCCGGATCGTAAGGCGCCGGATCGACCGGCATCTCCCCTTCCCCAAGGATCAGCGCCGCGCACAGCGCAGCCGCCGCCGGCGCCGTCTGGATGCCGAAGCCGCCCTGCCCTGCGCACCAGAAGAATTCGGGCTCATCCGACCCGAAGCCGAACACCGGCAGCCGGTCCGGCGCGAAGCTCCTCAGCCCCGCCCAGCTCCGCTCCACCCGCTCGACCGGCCAGTCGACGACTTGGCTGAACCGGTCGATCGCCACCGCCACGTCCAGCTCCTCGGGCGCGGCGTCGCACGGGTCCGTCGCAACCTCGTCATGCGGGCTGAGCCAGATCGACCGCTCGCCCTCCCCCTTGAAGTAGAAGCTCCCGTCCGCCGCGACCACCAGCGGCAGGCGCTTGCAACCGCTTCGACCGAGCCGCAGTTGCACCATGGTCCGCCGCTTGGGCGCGATGCCGAGCGGCCGCACGCCGCAGCGCTCCGCCACCGTGTCGGCCCAGGCGCCCGCGGCGTTGACGATCACCTCCGCCGCAACCTCCTCGCCACCGTCGAACCGCGCTCGCCAGCGCTCCCCCCGCCGCTCGGCGGAGGCCAGCCGCATGCCGGTCCGGACAGCGCCGCCGTTCGCCCGCAGCTCGGCCAGATAGTCGTTGTGCAGCCGGCTGACGTCGATGTCGGCCAAGGCGGGCTCGGCCAGTCCCCGCACCCACTCCGGCCTCAACCCCGGCAGCAGCCGCTCCAGCGCGGGGCGATTGAGCGGCTCCACCGCGCAGCCGGGAACGATCTCGATTCCCTCGCCCGCCCTGGCGATGTGGATCGCACCGCGCGGGCTGAGGTAACCCCCTGCTTCCAGCACCGGCCGGCTGGCGCGGGTCAGCGGCGCGACCAGCGGCCCGCCATAGCCTTCGTGCCAGAAGGCCGCGGAGCGGCCGGTCGCATGGCGGCCGGGCCAATCCTCCGCCTCCGTCACCAGCACCCGGCGGCGCGGCGCGAGGGCGGCCCCAAGGCTGGCACCGGCGATCCCGGCGCCGATGATCAGGATATCGACGCTGTCCACTCCGCTTCGCCGGTTACGGTTTGGAAAGACGGCTCGTCTAGGCCTGCGTCATCATGAACGCCGAATTCACCCTATGGCTGCCCGATGCGCTGCTCATCGCCTTGGGGCTGCTGTTGCTCGTGGCGGCGGCGATCGACGTTGGGACCTACACCATCCCCAACCGGCTGAACCTGCTGATCGCGGTTCTAGCGCCGCTCTTCTGGTGGTCGGCCGAGCTGGCCTTGTGGCCGGACGTCGCCATCCGGATCGGCGCCGCCCTGCTCGTCTTCGGGCTGCTCGCCGCCGCCTTTGCGGCCGGGATGATGGGCGGCGGCGATGTCAAGCTGGCCGCCGCGGTGGCGCTGTGGTTTCCGCCGCTCGCCACCGTGAAGATGCTCGTCGTGATGTCGATCGCGGGGGGCGTGCTCACGCTGCTCGTGCTGCTGATCCACCGCGCCCGTCAGCGTGAGGGCCGCCCCAAGATCCCGTACGGCGTCGCCATCGCGGCCGGCGGCTGGGCGGTTCTCGCCGAACGATATCTTAACCAATTTGCCTGATGTCTGAGACGATCAAGGGAACCCACCTGGGGGAGGCGGATACGCCATGGATGTGAAGAAGATCGCGCTTCTGGTCGGAGCGCTGCTGGTGGCCGCGGTGACCGCGATCATGGCCAAGAACATGTTCACCGGCGCCTCGGCACCGAGTGCGGAGGCAGCCGCGGTTCCGGTCGGGCCGAGGATCCTGGTCTCCAAGAAGGCCCTTCCCGTCGGCACCATCGTCGATGCGGAAAGCTTCACCTACCAGCCCTGGCCCAAGGACCTCGTTCAGAACGCCTACTACCAGGAGGGGCAACCCGACAGCGGCATGCAGTCGCTCCTCGGCACGGTGGTGCGTCAGCCGATCACGGCCGGCCAGCCCCTGACCCGCGGCTCCCTGGTCGGCCCCAACGACCGCGGCTTCCTGGCCGCGGCGCTTGGCCCGGGCATGCGCGCGGTGACCGTTTCGGTGAGCACCATCGGCGGCGTCGCGGGCTTCGTCTTCCCGGGCGACCGGGTCGACGTGGTGCTGACCCAGGAAGTGAACGGCGGCGGCGAAGGTCCGCCGCTCAAGGTGTCCGAAACCATCATCCGCAACATCCGCGTGCTCGCCACCGACCAGCGCACCGACACCAAGGGTGAGGACGGCAAGCCGGTGGTCATGACGTTCAACAACGTCACGATGGAGTCCACTCCGCGCATCGCCGAGAAGATCGCGGTGGCGCAGACCCTGGGTACCCTGTCCCTGTCCCTGCGCTCGCTGTCCGACACCACCGCAGAGCTCGAGCGCTCGGTCGCCTCGGGCGACATCAAGCTGCCCAAGGGCGTCAGCCCGGCGGAGGAGCGGCGCATGCTGCTGGCGGTTGCCAACCAGCCGCTGGACACGGCCAGCACCTACAGCACCGGCGGCGACGTGTCGCGGTTCCAGCGGCGGACGGTACCGGCCCGCAAGTCGGAAGCGCCGGCTGCGCCCGTTGCCGCCCCCGTGCGGATCGAAGCCCCGGTGAACGTCGCAGCCGCTCGCACCGCTTCGGGGGAAGCGCGTCCGGCCGGACCGATGGTCCGCGTCAGCCGCGGCAACAATGTCAGCTACGTTCCAGTGGGGGCTCGCTAAGATGACCAGTTCCACCATCCGCCGCCAGTCGCGCCTGGGCAGGGGCTCCATGCTCTCCGGCCTCGCCGCGCTGGCCCTGACCGCCGGCACCGTCGGCCTCGCCGCGCCCGCCGCGGCCCAGCCTTCGGCTGCCCGGCCGTCGGACACGCTGAACCTGGCCCAGAGCACCGGCACGCTGGTCCGCCTGCCGGCGCCGATGACCGACCTGTTCATCGCCAACGACGCGGTGGCCGACGTCCAGGTCCGCTCGAACAGCCAGCTCTACATTTTCGGCAAGCAGCGCGGCGAAACCACCGTTTACGCCACCGACAAGGCCGGCCGGGTGGTCTACTCCGCCAACGTCCGGGTCGGCGCGAACGTCGGCTCCGTCGAGGACATGCTGCGGGTGGCGATGCCTGAAGGGCAGATCCAGGCCGTCCCGATGAACAATCTAGTGCTGCTGACGGGCACCGTCAGCTCGCCGGACGACGCGGCGGAGGCGCTGAAGCTGACCCAAGCCTATGTCGGCGAAGGCACCCAGGTCGTCAGCCGGCTACGCTCGGCCACGCCGCTGCAGGTCAACCTCAAGGTCAGGTTTGCCGAGGTTAACCGGAGCATGCTGAAGCAGATCGGCGTGAACCTGCTGGCTGGCGGCGACAATGGTTTCACCTTCGCGCAGGGCTCGGGCATCTTCCTTCCGGAAGTTGGCTCGGGCAGCAACGTCGATGCAGGCAAGATCATCCGCGGCGCTACCGGGGCTACCCTAGGCCGCACCGGTCGCTTGTTCGGCCTTGATCTTATTGCATCACTCGACCTTGCGGTGAACGACGGTCTGGCGACCGTGCTGGCCGAACCGAACCTCACTGCCCTGTCCGGCGAAACCGCGAGCTTTCTCGCGGGCGGCGAATTTCCCGTGCCGGTCAGCCAGTCGCAGGGTGCCGTCACCGTCGAGTTCAAGCAATACGGCGTAGGCTTGGCCTTCACGCCGATCGTCCTGGCCGACGGCCGGATCTCCATGCGCGTTCGCCCCGAAGTGAGCGAGCTCACCAACGAAGGCTCAATCAAACTCGGCACCTTCACGATCCCGGGACTGACCACCCGCCGGGCCGAAACTACCGTCGAACTTGGTTCGGGCCAGTCGTTCATGATCGCGGGGCTGCTCAAGAACACGAACACAAACAACATCAACAAGGCTCCCTTCCTGGGCGACCTGCCCATCCTGGGCACCTTGTTCCGCTCGACCCAGTTCCGCCGGCAGGAAACGGAGCTGGTGATCATTGTGACGCCCTATCTGGTGCGCCCGACGTCAGGCCGTTTGGCGCTGCCGACCGACGGCTACCGCGCGCCGAGCGACCCTGAGCTTCAGCTGGAAGGCCAGATCTTCAAGGGCGTCTCCGGACCGCGTGCCGCGCCTTCGACGGTGCGGCCCGGCGTCAGCGCCTCCACCACGGGCGCGGCCGCCACGACCGCGCCTGCGCCAGGCTTCAAGTTGTGACCCGCACCTCGACAGGAGATCGCACCATGCGCAAGACCTTGGCCCTCCTGCTCCTCGCCTCGGCGGCCGGAGCCTGCGGTCACACCCCTAACGACCAGCCCGCCCGGGGCGTGTCCGCCGTGAACGTGCCGGTGGTCGCCCGGACCGACTACGCCTTCGACGCGGCTGCTCCCGGCGGCACCCTTGCGCCCGGCGAGGCCGCCCGCCTCGATGCCTGGTTCCGCGGCCTGGAGCTTGGCTACGGGGACGCCATCTTCGTCGACGGTCCTTATGCGGATACCGTGCGCAGCGAAGTCGCGCAGGTCGCCGGCCAGTACGGCATGATGGTCTCGCGCGGCGCGCCTGTCACCATTGGCGCGATGCCGGACGGCAGCGTCCGGGTGGTCGTCAGCCGCAACCGGGCGAGTGTCCCTGGCTGTCCCAACTGGAGCGAGCCCGCCTCGCCCAACTACCAGAACCGCATGATCTCCAATTTCGGCTGCGCGGTGAACAGTAATCTCGCTGCCATGGTCGCCAACCCGAGCGACCTGGTCCACGGGCAGGAGAGCGGCGGCGTGGTTGATCCGGCCACATCGGCCAAGGCCATCAACGCCTACCGGAGCAAGCCGGCCACAAGCGGCGGCGTGGCTGCCGTCAGCACCAAGTAGCGGAGCCTCAACCATGAATGCGCCCTTTCAAGCACGCGCGGGCCTCCGCGATCCGTTCCAGGCGTTCGTCTGCGACGAAGCGACCGCCGACCTGCTCCGGCCGCTGGCGGTTGAGCACGGCTGGAACCCGGAGAAGGTCAACAAGGGCGGGCTGCGCAACGCGGTGCAGACGCTGTCGGTCGCCGCTTCGCCCAACATCCTGTTCGTTGACCTGTCCGAGTCCGCCGACCCGTTGAACGACATCAACGCGCTCGCCGAAGTCTGCGAGCCCGGCACCATCGTGATCGCGGCCGGCCAGGTGAACGACGTCCGCCTCTACCGCGACCTCGTCGCCAGCGGCATCCACGACTATCTGCTCAAGCCGTTCAGCGTCGACCAGATCCGCGACACGTTCGCGCATGCCCAGTCGGTCCTGTCCGGCCCGCGCGGCGAGGTGCAGGCCGACAAGCCGCACGTGATGACCGCGGTGGTCGGGGTTCGCGGCGGCGTGGGCGCCTCCACGGTCGCCACCTCGCTCGCCTGGATGCTGGGCGACAAGGCGCATCGCTCCACCGCGCTGCTGGACCTCGACATCCACTTCGGCACCGGCGCACTCGCGCTCGACCTGGAGCCGGGCCGCGGGCTGACCGACGCGATGGAGAACCCCAGCCGGATCGACGGTCTGTTCATCGAACGGGCCATGGTCCGCGCCAACGAGCGGCTGTCCGTGCTGTCCGCCGAGGCGCCGATCAACACGCCGTTGATGACCGACGGCGCCGCCTTCTTCCAGCTGCAGGAGGAGATGCGGAACGCGTTCGAGTCGACGGTGCTCGACCTGCCCCGCCACATGCTGATCCAGTTCCCGCACATGGTTCACGATGCCCATGTCGCCGCCGTGGTGGCGGAGCTGACGCTAGCTTCGACCCGCGACACCATCCGCATCCTCGCCTGGCTTAAGGCCAACGCGCCGCAGACCAAGGTGCTGGTGATCGCCAACCGCGTGCCCACCGGCGGCGCGCTGGAGATCAGCCGCAAGGACTTCGAGCAATCGATCGAGCGCCCGGTCGACATCGTGATCGGCGAGGACGGCAAGCTGGCGGCCCAGGCGGCCAAGCTCGGCAAGCCGGTGGCGGAGATCGCGGGCGGCAAGGCGGCGCAGCCCTATCTGCAGCTGTGCAACATGGTCCTGAGCCACGCCACGGAGGAGGGCGCGGCCAAGCCCGGCTCCCCGGCCGGTGCCAAGTCGCTCGTCGGCAACCTCAAGGCGATGCTGAGCAAGCCCAAGGTCGCGGCCTGAAGCGGGGACCGGAGGCGGCAACCGCCTCCCCCAACCGCTAGGGCGCGCAAGAAGGATTGAACGAGCCATGTCCATGACGGTGATGATGCTGATGGCCGGGGCCGCCGCTCTGATGCTGTTCATGCTCGCGGCGGCGTTCAGCGGCCCCTCGCCGGCCAAGGCCTACAAGCGCCGCATGGAGCTGATCAAGGAACGGCATGGGGAGAATGTGCTGGCGGCCAACGCCAATGCTCAAATCCGCAAGCTGTTCGCGCAACGGGAAAGCCGGGTCGACAGCTGGGCGTCCACCCTGATGCCCAAGCCCGCGCTGCTGCGCCGCCGGCTCGAGCAGACCGGCAAGCCGTGGACCCTCGCGCAATATGGGCTGGCAACGATCGGCATCGTCACGGTGGTTGCGGGCCTGCTGCTCCTGCAGGGCATGCCGGCTATTCTCTCCCTGATGCTGGCCCTGTTCGTCGGTGTGGGCTTCCCGCACCTGGCGATCGGCTTCCTGATCAAGCGCCGGGTCGCGGCGTTCAACGCCAACTTCCCCGACGCTATCGAGCTGATGGTCCGCGGCCTGCGCTCCGGCCTGCCGATCACCGAAACGCTGGGGATCGTCGCGACCGAGCTGTCCGGCCCGGTCGGGGTCGAGTTCCGTGCCGTCGCCGACCGGATGAAGATCGGCCGGACCATGGACGCCGCGCTGCAGGAAACCGCCGAGCGGCTCGGCACGCCCGAGTTTCAGTTCTTCGTCATCACCCTCAATATCCAGCGCGAAACGGGCGGCAACCTCGCTGAAACCCTGTCCAACCTGGCCGACGTGCTGCGCAAGCGCGCGCAGATGAAGCTCAAGATCAAGGCCATGAGCTCCGAGTCCAAGGCCTCGGCCTACATCGTCGGCGCGCTGCCCTTCATCGTCTTCACCATGGTCTACATGATGAACCCCGAATATATGGCGGGCTTCTTCACCGACGACCGGCTGATCGTCGCGGGGCTCGGCGGGCTGGTGTGGATGGGCATCGGCGTGTTCATCATGGCCAAGATGGTCAACTTCGAGATCTAAGGGGCACTTGTCGTCATGCAGCCTGCTTCCGGCCCGACCCTGCTCGGCTTCGACGTCATCTGGGTGGCGACCCTGCTCTCGGCCGTGGCCACCCTCGCGGTGCTGGTTGCCCTTTATGCGGCAACCACCGTGCGCGACCCCATGGCGCGCCGGGTCAAGGCGCTGAACGAACGGCGCGAGCAGCTGAAGGCGGGCATCGTCGCCTCCACCAACAAGCGCAAGAAGCTGACCAACAAGAATGCGGCGGCCGACAAGGTCCGCGGCATCCTGTCCAGCTTCAGGATGCTGCAGGACGATCAGCTCAAGGCGACGCAGCTGAAGCTGATGCAGGCGGGCATCCGGGCCAAGGACCTGGCCTTCTTCATCATTCTCGCACGCTTTCTGCTGCCGCTGGTGCTGGGCGGGACGGCCATTGTGCTGATCTACGTGCTCAACAGCTTTCCGGATTGGGGCGCGTTCAAGAAATATGCGGTAACCGCGGGCGCGCTGATCGGCAGCTACAAGGCGCCCGACCTGTGGCTCAAGAACAAGGTCAACAAGCGCAGCGATGCGGTCCGCAAGGGCCTGCCCGACGCGCTCGACCTGCTGGTCATCTGCGCCGAAGCGGGCCTCACCGTCGACGCCGCCTTCGGCCGCGTCGCCAAGGAGTTGGGCAAGGCCTATCCGGAGCTCGGCGACGAGTTCGGGCTGACCGCGATCGAGCTGGGCTTCCTGGCCGAGCGGCGTCAGGCGTTCGAGAACCTCGCGGCCCGCGTCGACCTGGAGGCGGTGCGCGGAGTGGTCACCACCATGATCCAGACGGAGAAGTACGGCACTCCGCTCGCCTCCGCGCTGCGCGTGCTGTCGGCCGAGTTCCGCAACGAGCGCATGATGCGCGCCGAGGAAAAGGCCGCACGCCTGCCCGCGATCATGACCGTTCCGCTGATCCTGTTCATCCTGCCGACGCTGTTCGTAGTGATCCTCGGCCCCGCGGCCTGTTCGATCAGCGACAGCATGATCGGCGGCGGCGGCAAGTGACGAGCCTAGGCTCGTCACCCCGGACCTGATCCGGGGTCCAGCTTCAAAGACGCCGCCTCCGCCCTGCTGCTCGCAAGGCAGGCGGGGGAACTTACGCGCGGTCTCCTCGCTTTGCGTCGTTACGGACGCGACAAGGGGAACACACGGCCATGACGACCTTCACTCCCGACCAGTGGATCATTCTCGGGCTGGTCTTTGTGCTCGGCACGCTCATCGGCATGTGGCTGACCAGCGGCGGCCGCCGCAAGTGGAAGACCCGCTACAACGAGGAGGTCGAACGCCGCCGCACGCTGGAGCGCGAGGCCAAAGACCGCGAAACGCACTGGACGAGCCGCGAAAAGGAATGGCGCGAGCAGGACAGCCTGCGCACTGCCGCGGGGCGGACCTCCGCTGGCGCGCCGCTCGCCGACCACCGCGACCCGCGTTATGTCGAAACGCGCGATGTCGATGCCTCGCACCGATCCGACCTGCGCGACCGCGACCACCCCCGCCACGACCTCGACCGCGATGGCGTTCCCGACCGTGACGATCGCCGCCCGCTGAACGGAGGCCGTCGGTAAGAAGCTAGTGCTCCCGCGAAGGCGGGAGCCCAGTACTGGGCCCCTGCCTTGGGTCCCATCGAAGTATCACTTCGATGGGTGCCCTTCGCAGGGGCACGCAGCTCAGCCCTCGATCTTGGAGAAATCCGCCACCCGGTGCACCGCATCGCGGAAGCGCGCGAGGAGGTTCAGGCGCCGCGCGCGGACCTGCGGCGCGGGGTCGTTGACCGTCACCTTGTCGAAGAAGGCGTCGATCGGCTCGCGCAGCGAAGCCAGTGCGGACATGGCCGCGCGGAAGTCCTCGGCCGCGATCGCCGCCTCGGCCCGCGGCTCCGCCTCGTCCAGCGCGGCGACCAGCGCCTGTTCCTCGGCCGGCGCATCGACCGGCGCAGCGGAGCCCTGAGCCATCTCCCGCACCGCTTCCGCGATCGCCGGCTCCTCGACCAGCACCAGCGGATCCTCCTCCCCCGTCTGCGGCATCGCCTGCTCGCCCGGCCCTGCCATCACGCGGGGCAGCGACCAGTTCTCCTTCTTGAGAATGTTCGCCGCCCGCTTGTAGCCGGCGAGGAGGTTGGCGCCGTCCTCCGTCTCGACGAACGACTGCAGCGCCTCGGTTCGAGCAAGCAAGCGCACCAGATCATCCTCCCCGCCAAGCGCGAACACTGCGTCGATGAGGTCGTGGCGGACGCCGGCCTCACGCTGCTGAACCTTGAGGCGATCGGCGACGAAGGCAGTGAGTTCAGGGTAACTGCTTGCGGCACCCGTCTCGCTGAACAACCGCTGGATCGGAGCGCGCAGATCATTGTTCACGATCAAACTGATGAAGCCCAGTCCAGCTCGCCGAAGGGCGAAAGGATCCTTCGACCCGGTCGGCGGCATGCCAGCTGCGAAGAACCTAGCAAGCGTATCCAGCTTATCCGCCAGCGCCACGGCCACCGTCACCGGCGCGGTCGGCACCTCATCCCCCTGCCCGACCGGCTTGTAATGGTCGCGCACCGCATCCGCGACGGCCTTCGGCTCGCCCTGGCGCTCGGCGAGGTAGCCACCGATCAGGCCCTGCAACTCGGGGAACTCGCCGACCATGCCGGTGACGAGGTCGGCCTTGGCGAGGCGGGCGGCGCGCTCGGCCTGGTCGGCCAGCTCCGAGTTCCCCGGCGAACGCCGGGGTCCAGATTCCTTGAGCCGCTGGACCCCGGCGTTCGCCGGGGAGCTGCCAACAACACCCTGTTCCACCAGCCACCGCGCCAGCTTCGCCACCCGCTCGACCTTGTCGGCGACGGTGCCGAGCTTCTCGTGAAACAGGACTCCGCCCAGCTTCGCCGCCTGCTCCTCCAGCGGGACCTTGAGGTCCTGTTCCCAGAAGAAGCGCGCATCCGCCAAGCGTGCCGCCAGCACCCGCTGGTTGCCCTCCACGATCGCCGCGCCGCCGTCGCTGGCGGCGATGTTGGCGGTGCAGATGAAGGCGTTGGCGAGCGCGCCTTCGTCGCCGCGAAGCACGAAATACTTCTGGTTGACCCGCGCGGTCAGCTGGATGACCTCGGGCGGGACATCGAGATAGTCGGCGTCGAACCGCCCGAGCAGCGGCTGGGGCCATTCGGTCAGCCCGGCGTTCTCCGCGACCAGTCCCTCGTCCTCGACCAGCTCCAGCCCGGCCTCCGCCGCCAGTGCGCGGGCACCGTCGCGGATGATCGCCGCCCGCTCGTCCTGGTCGACGATCACGTGGCAGGCGCGGAGCTTCTCGGCGTAGTCGCTGGAGCCGCCCAGGGTGATCGGGCCCGGGTGGTGGAAGCGATGCCCGACGGTGGTCGCGCCGCTCGCGATGCCGTCCACTTCTAGCCGAACGATCTCGTCGCCGAGCAGCGCGACGACCCCGTGCAGCGGCCGCACCCAGCGCAGGCTCGCGGTGCTCGCCGAGGCCTCGCCCCAGCGCATCGACTTGGGCCAGGGAAAGCCGCGGATAATGCGCTCGATGGCTGGCCCAAGCACCGCGGAAGTCGCCTGGCCCGGCCGGTCGATGGCCGCGAAAAGGACGCCGCCGCGGTCGACCAGCTGACTGAAGCTCAGGCTGTTTTTCCGCAGGAAGCCGTCAATAGCTTGCGACGGTGCGGACGCGCGCGGACCCTTGATCTCCTCGCTCACCGCAGCGGTCGCCACCGGCAGCCCGCGCGCGATCAGTGCCAGCCGCCGCGGCGTCGCAAAGGTCTCGATCGCCTCCGCCTGCAGGCCGGCCTTGTCCAGCTCCTCCGCGAACATCCGCGCCAGGCTGTTCCGCGCGCCGGCCTGCATCCGCGCCGGGATCTCTTCGGACAGGAGTTCAAGCAGGAAGTCGGCCGTGCTCACGCCGCGAAGCCCCGGCACTCCATCCACTTCGCACACGCCGCCTTTGCCAGGTCCCGCACCCGGCCGATGTACGCCTGCCGCTCAGCGACCGAGATCACCCCGCGCGCCTGTAGCGTGTTGAAGATGTGGCTCGCCCGGATCGCCTGCTCGTACGCCGGGATCGCCAGCCCCGCGCCCAGCGAGTTCTCCGCCTCCGCCGCCGCCTTGCGGAAGCCGTCGAACAGCGCCTCGGTACCCGCCACCTCGAAGTTCCAGGCCGACATCTGCCGCTCGTTCTCGCGGAACACGTCCCCGTAGCTCACGCCCGCGTTGTTGAATGCCAAGTCGAACACATTGTCCACGCTCTGGATGTACATCGCCAGCCGCTCCAGCCCGTAGGTCAGCTCGCCCGCGACCGGGAGGCAGTCGAACCCGCCGACCTGCTGGAAATAGGTGAACTGCGTCACCTCCATCCCGTCGCACCACACCTCCCAGCCCAGCCCCCAGGCGCCCAGCGTCGGGCTTTCCCAGTCGTCCTCGACGAAGCGGATGTCGTGGCGGAGCGGATCGATCCCGATCGCGTCGAGCGACCCCAGGTAGAGCGCCTGCAGGTCGGGCGGGCTCGGCTTCAGCATCACCTGATACTGGTAATAATGGCCCAGCCGGTTGGGATTCTCGCCGTAGCGCCCGTCGGTCGGCCGCCGGCAGGGCTGGACGTAGGCGCACTTCCACGGCTCGGGCCCGAGCGCGCGCAGCACGGTCGCCGGGTGAAAGGTCCCCGCCCCCATCTCCATGTCGTAGGGCTGCAGGATCAGGCAGCCGCGGTCGGACCAATAATGGTGCAGGGTGAGGATCAGGTCCTGGAAGCTTGGGGCCGGGCTGGTCACGGGCGCGGGCTTTGGCACCTGCCTCCGCGGTCGGCAAGTGGACCGAAGCGGTACGCGCACCTACATCCGCTGTTAACCGAGGCGAGGGCAAGGCGGACGGATGATCTTCAAGCATCGGCTCAAGCGGGGGCTCGCGGCCCTCGGCATCGCGACTCTGGCGGCGGGCTGCGGCAGCGCTGCCCCGGTTCAGCGCACGGCCGCGGCCCCACGCCCGGCGTTGTGGCAGGTCAAGGACCGCGACACGACGATCTACCTGTTCGGCACCATCCACCTGCTGCCCAGGGGCTACCAGTGGCGCACGCCCAAGCTGGACGCCGCGGTGGCGCGCTCCAACGGGCTGGTGGTGGAGACCATCATCGACGCCAAGAACCCGGCCGAGCTGATGGGCGTCATGATGCGGCTGGGCATGAGCCCCAACCTGCCGCCGCTGGTGAACCGCGTGCCCGTCGACAAGCGGGCGGCGCTGCAGGCGGCGATCGCGCGCTCGGGCGTGCCCGCCGCGGCCTACGACCGGCTGGAGACCTGGGCCGCCGCCTTTACCCTGATCGGAACCCAGTTCCGCTCGATCGGCCTGCATGGCGACGAAGGGGTGGAGACCACCCTCAAGCAGGCCTTCACCGCCGCGGGCAAGCCGGTCGGCCAGCTCGAGACCAACGCCGAGCAGCTCGGCTTCTTCGACACCATGCCGGAGGAGGCACAGCGCGCGCTGCTGATCGCCTCGCTCGACCAGCCGGACAAGGTCCGTGACCAGTTCAACGACATGCTGGCGGCCTGGGCCCGCGGCGACGTCCAGGCGATCGCCCGCACCTTCAACGACGACATGGCGGGGTCGAGCGCGCTGAGCGAAGCGCTGCTGCGCCGCCGCAACGCCAATTGGGCGCGCTGGATCGAGGGGCGCATGGCGCAGCCCGGTTCCGTGCTGGTCGCGGTGGGCGCGGGACACCTGGCCGGGAACAGCTCGGTCCAGGCCATGCTGCAGCAGCGCGGCCTCAAGGTCACCCGGGTCCAATAGCCCGCCCGGACTTGGCGCGGCGGCTCTTGCCGCGTGCTCGGCTAAGGCAGCTTAGCGCCCAATGCAGACGTTGCGGACAGCTGCGCCCAGACCTGTAAGCGGACGCCCGAGTCAAGCGATACAAGAACAGGGTTTAGGGCAGATCGGCGAGCATGGAATACCAACGTGGAATTTTTTGATTGGCGCTCGAAACTCAGACGTTCTGTGCTCCAGCGCAGAGTGCAGTCCAGTTCTCAAACTTCCCGGGTTGGGAACGTGGATCGGCCTGGTGAGCATCACCAAAAATGAAAAATGTTAGCGGATCGCCGTGAGCGGCGAATTGCTGAGGTCGGATTGGGGCTGCAGCGCCATCCTCGCTGCTGACGGAGCCACAGTAAATTAGTTTGCCGTCGGATTCCCGTCCGGTCCATACAGCCGCCTTTAGCGGCACGTCCTCGCGCAAGCTTAGTTCCTGCCGCGCGTGTTCGATGGCAGCCTTCTCGATCTCTCGGGTCGATAAGCTTACGCCTCCGCAGGCGCCAAGGCTGAAGTAAGTCGCCAAGACAACTATGTTTAGTCCGGTACGCACGATCTCTTCTCCTGTGATCCGTCAAAGCCGCGACGATATTTTGCAACTTATGCTTGCCGATCCTCACTTGGGTTGCCTGGTCCGGCCACCCTGCGCAGCAGGGCGGCGGCTGCCAGTGCGCCGGCGGTGTCCATCACAAGGTCGATGATGGTGTCGCGCAGATCGCCCATGATCCCGATCGCCCACTCGAAGCCTTCCCAAGCAACGCCGATCATTAGCCCGGTCGCCGCTGCCTTCCAGAGCAGCCCGCTTAGATGTGGCCGTTGCTTCAGTACGAACCAACCGCCAGCAGCCATGCCTGCAAAAGCGGTAAAGCCATGGACAGTCTCATCAAAGGGCGTCCGCTCATGCCAGAGCGCCTGAAGATAACCAGCCGTGTTCACGGTCGCAGCAAGGGTAAGCAGCAGACCGAAAAAAGGGAGGGAGAGCGGTGCGGAACATGAGCGCGCCAACACCGAGCAATGCGCATACAACCCACGCAGCGACCGTGGCCCAGTGCGTGTGCATCATTGCGACGACGCCGGCGACTGCAACCGCGAGGGCGAGGATAACGTTACCTGCAACCCAAAGCGGATGGTTAAGCCAGTCCGGCGAAGCTTGGGCGGGGTCCGGTTCCATGATGGAGGCGAACTGGCTTGGCATTGCTGAGGTTCCGGTCCGGCGAACCCTACAGGAAAGCTACCGTGGCACCCTTCTCGACTGCGCCCCCTAACTCGGCGGCATCCCAATTGGTTAGGCGAACGCAGCCGTGGCTGGCAGCCTTCCCGATCAGCCGCGGATCGGGCGAGCCGTGGATGCCATAGCCTTCCCTGCTCAGGTCGATCCAGGTTCCGCCAACGCGATTGTTAGGACCTGCAGCGATCGTGAGTCGCTTGTCCGGTCCCCATTCGCGCCCGGACGGGTCGAAGTGGTAGGTCGGCGCAGGGGCCACGGCGCGCACCGTCATGGTGCCGCTGGGAGAGGGGAAAGTATCGCTGCCGATCGTACCGGGATAGCTTGCCAGCAGCTTTCCGCTTCCATCGTAGGCGCGCACCTCTGAGGTGCTCTTGTCTACCTCAATACGCGCAACCTTGCTTCCGAGCTCGTCCTTGCCGGGGCGGACGACTTTGATGCTCTCGCCGACGACGAACTCCGCGCCGGGGTTATGGTGTTCCAAGAGAGCCTGGCTCATGTGGTACTTCTCAGCGAGCGCTTCGGCTGCGCTTCCATAGCCCAAGTGATCCAGTGCGACGTGCGCTTCCATCCCTGCGGGAACGTCAACAAGTTTATCGATGTCAGCCTCGAGGATGACATAGTCAGTTAGGAGTGGCTCTGTTGTTGATGAGCGCAGCCGTGTCATGACTTTCGCGTCCAGCTTACCATCGACTGGAAGGCCGCTCGCCTGTTCAAACGCCCTTAACGCTCGAGACGTGTTGGCACCCGCTTTGCCATCGATGACGCCGGGGGAATGGCGCGCCCGATCCAGGAGGATCTGGGCTTCCAGCATCTGCGAGGCGCCTGTCTGAGCAAGCCCCGGGGAGAGAGGCAAGAAGCAAAGCAGCGCGGCGGGAAAAATTAGATGTGGCAAGCGGGGCAAGAATGATCTCCCAATCAAGGCTTTCCTCATCAACGACTTGCTAACCGAACCGTTCTGAGTTGCTCCTCGATTAGGCGCTCCCGCCAAGCCAGTCCGTCTGCGCCGCGTCGATCTTCCTTATCCCGCGAGCAAGCAGGGCCTGCAGCTCTGATGCTCGCTGGTCGACCTTCCGGGCATTAGGACCCTCCAGGGAAGCTGCAGCCTGCTCGCCAAAGAGGGTTGCCTCTTCTTGCAGGACGTTGATTTGGTCAGGCGTTCGACAGGACGCTGCGAGCTCGCCCACGACACGGAGCCAGTGAAGGGCAGCGATTACATCAGCCGAGGCGTACTGGCGCAGCCTTCCAAAGCCTTGATCCACGAAGAAGGCGAAACTGTCGGGGTCGGCAATCAAGCGAGCCACGCCCGTGTCGTCTTGCCTGGCCGACTGCGGCATTTCGCGAGTGGCGAACTCAGTGCCGCCTGCGCCAAGCCAATCAAGGCAAGTGACGGCTGTCATCGGGTCGTTCACGCCCGGCGAAAGAGCGCGGGCGGCGATCTCCACCAGTTCGCTGACCAGAAACATGAGGTCATGTTCGGGCGTGCGCTTGTTACCGACGGTGAAACAGTCTTGCAGCGCCTCCGTTCGCTGGTCGCTCCAATGCCCGGGTGGAGCAATGTCGGCGAGTCCTCGGCCGTACATCACGAAGTCGCCGGGCCGGTAGCGCAGCCGGACAAGCACGTCCGCCTTGCGCGCGATGGTCAGCAGACCATCATGATCGATGGACTGAATGTATCCGGTCGCCGCAGCTGGCACAGAGACGGATTGGAGCAGCGTTGGCACACCTCTGGCCAGACCTTCGTCATCGTTGCTGCCGATCATGGCGGGAAAGTGAGACTTGGCATCGCGCACCAGCTGCTCGCCGATGCGAGCAACCACGTTGTTGATGTGGATGCTTTGCGGTACGTGGTGGATGAAGTAGATCAACACGCCAATCGAGCAGACAGCCAGGAGCATGGCAACGATCACCGCATACTGCGGCACAAAGTCATCCTCCCCCCCACGGATGGTACGAAGCACCATTAGGCAGTAGAGGAAGGTCGCAATCAAAGTGCCGAGCGTGATCGTGTTGCCGCGATCGCTCATGAAGTTGGTAAGCACGCGCGGTCCGTACTGGCTGGACGCGTAGGACAGGGCGACGATGGTAATGGAGAAGACCACGCCGGCAACCGTGATCATTGAGCCCGCGATGGTCGACAGGACCTCGCGGGCGCCATCCGCCCTGATCTGCTGATACCAGCTCACCCCCTTGATCCAGCTCGAGCCCAGGCGAACGTCGACCCAGATCATCAGCGCGCCCAGCAGAATGGCGAGCAGCGCCATGATGCTGGGAATGAACCAGTAGCTGGAGCGGATCGCCTGAAGGCGTGCGCCGACGCCGCCGTTCATGTCATTGCCCGCGCTTCGTCCTGAGTGAGCTTCAGCACCGGAAGACCCGTGATCTCGTAGGTGGCCGACGCGATCCCGATGCCCTCTGCGTCGAGCCGAGACAGGATTTCACGGCTCATCGCGTCCTTGATCTCTCGCGTGCCGTGGTCGGGCGAGAGAAATCTTACAGCGAGCTCCAGCCAATTGTCGGTAAGCCGCCAGTAGACCTTCGGCTGGATGTCGCCGATGCGGATACCGTAACGGCGCTGCAGGTCGGCACTATGGCGCGGGTCGAGCTGCTCCTGAGAGACGGCGTGGCGCTGGGCGGCTTCGAGGAGGATGGTCTCGGCGGCGGCCCGATCGTCGCCATACTTCACCGGCAGCCGGATCTCCTCCCAAACGTACGGAAAGTGATAGGTGTAGTTGTAGATCGGCTCGTCGAAAATCTTGTCGTTGCTGACGGTGACGATGCGGCCGGTGAACTGGCGCGAGTGGACCCACATGGCCGGCTCGGCACCGCTAACTGGCGGCGGCTGGCCCATCTCCAGGATCTTGGTCTGCATGAAGGAGAGCGCGATCACGTCGCCGCGCACCCCGCCCATGACGATGCGGTCGCCAACGTTGAACGTCTTGCCGCGAAGGATCACGAAATAGCCGGCGATGGCGGTAATGACGCGCTGGAGCGCAAAGGCCACGCCCGCCGTGATCAGACCGAGGGCTGTTGTGAGCCTGGTTGGGTCGTCGAACCAAATCGACACAATGCCGAGGATCAACACGGCGCCTGCCAGGAGCCCGACCGCCTGCCGAGCCCAGAAGCGGAAGCGATTGAGCCGAGCGCGCTGACCGAGCGTACCGGCGAGCAGGCGACGGCCGATCATCGCGAACAGCACCACCATCGCCACTATGACGATTGTGAGCAGTAGCTTCTTCCCGTTCTCCGGGGTGGCTCCGACTAGCGTAATGCCGAAGAGCCGTAGCGCTTCGCTCTCTTCCATAGTCGTCCCCTTGTCGGAAGAGATACGGTTCACGCACCGCTTGGTTTCAGTGGGGCAGGGAACGTCATGCGGCCAACAGACCTTCACTGCTCGAACAACTGTCGGGAGATGGTCATGGCATCGGCCGCTGAGCGCTGGAGCGTGCTGGAGAATCTGGACGATTGGCTGCGGCTCCCGATGGCATTGCTTGGCCTTGCCTGGCTGCTGATCGTCGTTGCCGAACTGCTCTGGGGTGAGAACGCCCTTCTGTCTTTGGCGAGTACGGCGGTCTGGGTGATCTTCATCGCTGAGTTCGCGCTACGCTTGCTACTCGCTCCGGACAGGTCGAGCTTTTTCAAACGCAACTGGTTGACGGTCATCGCGCTGATCATTCCAGCGCTGCGCTTCTTCCGGGCGCTTGCCGTTCTCCGGGCGGCGCGAGCGCTTCGTGGCCTGCGTCTCGTGAGGATTGTGGGTACCGCCAACCGCAGCATGAATGCCCTTCGCACCACCATGAGGCGACGGCGCTTCGGCTACGTGCTTGGTCTAACGTTGCTGGTTGTCGTGCTCGGCGCCGCGGGCATGCTGAGCTTCGAAGCCGCAGAGGAGGTTCCGGGTGGGTTTACCTCTTATTTCCATGCGCTCTGGTGGACCGCCATGTTAGTCACAAGCATTGGCTCTGACTTCTGGCCGCTGACCACCGAAGGACGGGTGCTCGCGCTTTTGCTGTCGATCTACGGTCTGGCAGTTTTTGGCTACATCACGGCAAGCTTTGCAAGCTTTTTCGTCGGCCGTGACGCTTCGGAAGCCGATGCTCCCTTGGCCGGCTCGGCCGATCTTGCCCGCCTGACCGAGGAGATCCGACAGTTGCGCCTGCAACTAAGCCTACGTCATTGAGTCCGGCGCACGCCTTCCAGCAGTCCCGGATCAACCTCGCCCGTCATCACTGCCATGTCTCCGGTCGTCTCCAGCACAACTGCGCGCACATCCTCGATTCGCTGTGCGTTAGACATGCGGATCTTCTCCAGCAGGGTCGCCTTAGTAACCCTGGTCTCCTGCATTGCGGCCTCAAGGAAGCGGCCATGTTCCATGAGCAGGACGGGCGTATTGTCGACCGCATCGGCGAACCGCCGCGAGCGGGTGCGTCCGCTTGCGAGCAGATACTGCACTAGGAAAATGGCACCGATCGCAGCCATTGCCTGGCCATACTCGCTCCAGCTGCTCCGCGTGCCGGCCTGTGCGATGAGCGAGCCTGTCGCAATAGTCGCAGCGAAGTCGAAGGCCGTGGCTTTGCTAAAGGCTCGAAGCCCGACAAGGCGGACCAGCAGAAGCGTCCAAGCGATGGCGAGAGCGGTGAGCACGATCGCTCGCAGGACGGGGGCGGCCGCGCCCAAAAAGTTGAAGATCTCCATAGCACTCGAACGCGCAGGCCTACCTCCCAGTTCTCGTCCGACCTTCAGGTAAAATCCGTGCAAATCACTGAAATGACCGGGAGTAGCGACTCGGAGGCCAGCTCTCCCCCTGCCCGATCTACGAACGATATCGATTGAACCGGTGCCCGCTACCGTTTCAAGGTCACCCGCCACACGGTGTTGGAAAGGTCGTCGGCCACGATGAGTGCTCCGCGAGGATCAGTTGAGACGCCTACCGGTCGCCCGAACGTCTTTCCGTCCGCCTGGAAGCCAGTCACGAAGGAAACTGGGGGTCCGGCCGGCCACCCGCCTCGGAACGGGACGTAAGAGACGCGGTACCCTACCGGCGTCTCGCGGTTCCAGCTGCCATGCTCGCCGATGAACGCGCCCTCGGCGAAGCGGGCACCCATCGCAGCGTTCGAGAAAGCCACCCCAAGCGGCGCATGGTGCGAGCCTAGCGAGTAGTCGGGTTTGATGGTCCTGCCGACCATCTCCTCCTTGAATGGACGCACACGCCGATCGGGGTTCGGGCCCCAGTACGCATAAGGCCAGCCGTAGAACGCGCCTTCACGCACGGAGGTCAGGTAATCGGGCACGAGATTCGGACCGAGCTCGTCACGCTCATTGACCACCGCCCAGAGCCGGCCAGTACCGGGCTGAATGGTCAGCGCCGTGGGGTTGCGCAGGCCGGTCGCATAGGGGCGGACAGCGCCCGTCTGGGCATCCACCTGCCAGATCATGGCGCGGTTCTCCTCCACCTCCATGCCGCGCTCGCCGATGTTGCTGTTCGATCCAATGCCGACGTAGAGAAAGCGGCCGTCGGGGCTGGCGGCCAGCGCCTTGGTCCAATGGTGGTTGATGGCGGCTGGCAGGGGCGAGACCGTGACCGGGGGACCGCTAGCGCGGATTTGGCCGGGCTGGTAATCGAAGCGCACCAGCGCATCCTGATTGGCGACGTACAGGTGATTGCCGACCAGCGCGAGACCGTAGGGCGCATCGAGGTTCTCGGCGAAGACCGCGCGGCCTTCATAGGTGCCGTCCCCATCGGCGTCCCGCAGGATGGT
>NZ_CADCWA010000195.1 GCF_902806285.1 uncultured Sphingomonas sp.
GGGCGTCAACGACGGCGCGGCGGCGCTGATCATCGCCACGGAAGAAGCCGCCAGGCGCAACGGCCTGACCCCGCGCGCCCGGGTGTTGGGAGCGTCGGTCGCCGGCGTGCCGCCGCGGATCATGGGCATCGGCCCGGCGCCCGCCTCGGAAAAGCTGCTCAAGCGCCTCGGCCTGGCGTTCGATCAGCTCGACGTGATCGAGCTCAACGAAGCCTTCGCCGCCCAGGCGCTCGCCGTCACTCGCCAGCTTGGTCTTGCCGACGACGACCAGCGCGTGAACCCCAACGGCGGCGCCATCGCGCTCGGCCACCCGCTCGGCATGTCGGGCGCTCGCCTGGCGCTCACCGCAACCGAGGAATTGGGGCGCACCGGCGGCAAATACGCCCTGTGCACCATGTGCATCGGCGTCGGCCAGGGCATCGCGCTGGCGATCGAGCGGGTCTGATGCAGCCGATCTGGGACGTGTTGGCGCAGGTGCCCGATCCCGAGATCCCCGCGGTCTCGGTGGTCGACCTCGGCATTGTCCGCTCGGTCGAGGGCGACCGGGTGGTGATCACGCCCACCTACTCCGGCTGCCCCGCCACGCACGCCATCGAGCAGAGCATCCGCGAGGCGCTGGACGCCGCCGGCTATCGCCGGGTCCGCATCGACACCGCCATCGCCCCGCCCTGGACCACCGAGTGGATCACGCCAGAAGGGCGCGAGAAGCTCCGCCGCTACGGCATCGCCCCGCCCGAGCCTTCGGGGGAGGTGTACTGTCCCCAGTGCGGCTCGGCCGACATCGAGGAGGTCAGCCGCTTCGGCTCCACCCCCTGCAAGAGCCAGTTCCGCTGCCTCAGCTGCCTGGAGCCGTTCGACCGGTTCAAGTGCCATTAGTACCCCGGCGAAGGGACCCCATCAAAGTAGTACTTTGATGGGGCCCAAGGCCGGGGTCCAGGCCGGCGCAAGCCGGGTCCTTGCTCTTGAAGCGCCTGACGGCGCTCCTGGACCCCGGCCTTCGCCGGGGTACAACTCACCCGCACTGCGCCCGGTGCAGCAGCTTATGGTCGGCCAGCACCAGCGCGACCATCGCTTCGACCACCGGTGCCCCGCGGATGCCGACGCAGGGGTCATGCCGCCCGCCGATGCCGATGCTGGACGTCGGCTTGAAGGCCACCCGTAGCACGATCGGCTGCCCGGTCGAGATGCCCCCGTCGATCCCGCTCGCCTTCATCGCCTCCAGGCTGGCGCGGCCGCTTGCCTGGCCGGCAGCGAAGCCTTCGCCGATCTCCACGCCCTTGACCGCGTTGATCCCCATCGCTGCCGCGGCGAGCTCCGCGTCCAGCTTGGCATAGACCGGCGCGCCCCAGCCCGGCGGCACGCCCGACGCCACGCATTCGATCACCGCGCCCAGGCTGTCGCTGTTGCCGCGCGCGGCGTCGAGCATGGTGTCCCACCGGCCCGCGTCCGCCTCGCCGCCGATCTCCGCCACCCGCGCCGCGATCGCCACTTCCGGCACGATCAGCCGCGCCACCGCTCCCGCCGCGACCCGCGCCGCCGTCTCCCGCGCCGACGCCCGCCCGCCGCCGCGCGGATCGCGCCGCCCGTACTTGGCCTCGTAAGCGGCATCGGCATGACCCGGCCGCGGCGGCAGCCCCGCATAATCCTTGGATCGCGCGTCCACATTCTCGATCAGCAGGCTGATCGGCGTGCCCGTGGTCCGCCCCTCATGCACCCCCGACAGGATGCGCACCCGGTCCGGCTCCTGCCGCGGCGAGACGTTGCGCCCCGTGCCCGGCCGCCGGAGGTCGAGCCAGCGCTGCACCCACGCCTCGTCGAGCTCCAGTCCCGGCGGGCAGCCGTCCACCACCGCGCCGATCGCCGGACCGTGGCTCTCGCCCCAGGTCGTGAAGCGCAGCACGCGGCCGAAACTGTTCCAGCTCATCGCACTTCCTCGATGTGTCCGCCGATCCCGCGCATGGCCTCGCGGAAGCCGGGGAAGCTGGTCGCGATCATCTCGGCTTGGTCCACCTCGACCGGCTCGGCCGCGGCGAGCCCGAGCACCAGATGCGCCATGGCGATGCGGTGGTCGCCCTCCGTCCGCACCGCCGCGCCGCCGCGCACCGGACCGCCCTGGACGACCAGCGCATCCCCGTCCGCCCGCGCCTCGACCCCGCACGCGCTCAGCCCCTCGGCCATCAGCATGAGGCGATCGCTTTCCTTGTGGCGCAGCTCGTCCAGGCCCTCGATCCGGGTCTCGCCGCGCGCGGAGGCCGCGACCACGGCCAGGATGGGGATTTCGTCGACCATCGACGGGATCTCCTCGGGCGTGAACTCCGCGCCGAAGATCGGCCCGAACCGCACCCGCACGTCGCCGATCGTCTCGCCCTGGCTGCCCCGCACATTGTCGAGCCGCACGTCGGCCCCCATCCGCTGCAACGCCATGATGAAGCCGGAGCGCAGCGGGTTGAGCAGCACCCCCTCCGTATGCACTTCCGAGCCCGGGACGATCGCCGCGGCGGCCCAGGCGAACGCCGCGGCGGAGGGATCGCCGGGCACGCCCACCAGCCGGCCCCCGAGCTTTCGCTGAGCGCCCAGGCGGGTCACGCGCCCATCCGTCTCGACCTCCACGCCGAAGTGGCGAAGCATGATTTCCGTATGGTCGCGGCTGGGCAGGGGCTCGGTGACCGTGACCGGCGCGTCGGTGCCGAGGCCCGCCAGCAGCACCGCCGACTTCACCTGCGCCGAGGCCGGCACGTTGAGGTGCTCGATGCCCCCGAGCCCGCCGCCGTGCAGCGTCAGCGGCAGCGTATCGCCACCCTCGAACCGCGCGCCCATCGCCTCCAGCGGTCGCCGCACCCGCCGCATCGGCCGGCGGCTGAGCGACTCGTCGCCGGTGAAGGTGGCGGTGAGCTCGTGACCTGCCGCCGCACCCATCAGCAGCCGGGCGGCCGTGCCGCTGTTGCCGCAGTCGATCGGCGCGTCCGGCGAGCGCCACGGCGCTCCGATCACCCGCCACCGCCCCGGTCCGAACCGCTCCACCCGCGGCCCAAACGCGCGCACCGCGGCGGCGGTGGCCAGCACGTCCTCGCTTTCCAGCAGGCCCGAGATCACCGTCTCGCCCTCGGCCAGCCCGCCGAGGATCAGCGCCCGGTGCGACACCGACTTGTCGCCGGGCACCGCGAAGCGCCCGGACAGCGGTTCGCCGTGGTGCGCGCGCAGCTTCAGACCGCCAGCGCCTTGCCGAGCTCGACCTGGCCCTGCTCCAGGCCGGACGCGGGAACAGTCGCCGTCGCCAGGTCGCCGATCTCGCCCAGGCGGTCGAGGATCGCCTGCGACGCCTCCAGATCGTCCATGCCGGCGATCGAAATGCCCCGGGTCAGCGTCACATGTGCCTGCTCGACCCCGCCCGCACCGGCGCACAGGATCGTCCGGGTGGGCGCATCCTCCGCCACCAGCGCCAGCAGCGCGGGGCTGACATATTCGGGCTTCAGCAGCTCCAGCGCCTGAGGCGGCAGCAGACTCTCGGTCATCGCGGTGCGTGCGGTCGGGGCCAGGCAGTTGACCCGGATGTTCGTCTTGGCGCCCTCCAGGGCAAGCGTCTGCATCAGCCCGACCAGCGCCATCTTGGCCGCGCTGTAATTCGACTGGCCGAAGTTGCCGTACAGCCCGCTCGACGAGGTGGTCATCACGATGCGCCCATAGCCGCGCTCCCGCATGCCGTCCCACACCGCCTTGGTGCAGATCACAGAGCCCATGAGGTGCACGTCAGCCACCAGCCGAAAGTCGGCCAGCTCCATCTTGGCGAAGCTCTTGTCGCGCAGGATGCCGGCATTGTTGACCAGGATGTCGACCGCGCCTGCCCGGGCGACCATCTCGGCGACGGCCGCCTCGTCGGTGACCGAAGCGCCTGCCGCCTCGGCCTGCCCGCCCGCGCTGCGGATCTCCGCGACCACCGCCTCCGCCGCGGCGAGGTTCTGCGGCACGTCGTTGACGATCACCCGCGCCCCGGCCCGCGCCAGCAGCAGCGCGTGGGTGCGGCCCAGGCCTCCGCCGGCACCCGTGACCACCGCGGTCCTACCTTCAAGCGAGATGGCCATGGCTCTCCCTTACGCTGCCGGGCAGGGCAGTAGCGCCCTTCATGGCCGAGACAAGCTCACGCAAGGCATCCGCATCCGCGCCCAGCCGCACCAGCGCCGAGCCCGCGATCACCCCCGCTGCGCCCGACTCCAGCGCCTCGGCAACCTGCTCGGCCAACGAAATGCCGAAGCCCAGCACCGGCGGCGGGGCCTCTGCCTCGCGCAGCAGCGCGAACAACCGGTCGTGGTCGAGCGCCAGCCGGTCGCGGGTGCCGGTCACCCCGGCGCGGGCCACGCAGTAGGTATAGCCGGACGACAGCTCGGCGATGCGGCGGATCACCGGCTCCGGCGTGTTCGGCGCGGCGATCATGACATAATCAAGCTCCGCCGCCCGCGCCGCCGCAGCATAGGGCTGCGCTTCCAGGCTCGGCACGTCGGCGACCAGGATCGAGTCGGCGCCCGCGGCTGCCGCATCGCTCATAAACCGCTCGCGTCCGCGCGCCGCCAGCAGGTTCGCGTAGGTGAGGATCCCGACCGGCACCGCCGGGTGCTTGGCCCGGAACTGCGCGATCAGGCCGAAGCAATCGTCGACCCGCACGCCCGCGGCGAGCGCGCGCTCGGCCGCGGCCTGGATCACCGGCCCGTCGGCCACCGGATCGGAGAAGGGTATGCCGACCTCGACCATGTCGGCGCCGCCCTCGACCAGCGCGTCGAGCAGCATCGCACTCGTTGCCACGTCCGGGTCGCCGAGCATCAGGAAGGCGCCGAACGCGCCCTCGTTCCGCTGCTTGAGACGCAGGAACATCTCCTCGTAACGGCTCACGCCTCCGCGCCTTTCAGCAGCTTGACCGCCTGCGCCATGTCCTTGTCGCCGCGGCCGGACAGGTTGACCACGATCACCATTTCCTCGTCCGCGCGCTCCGCCAGCTCGAGCGCATGGGCAAGGGCATGAGCGCTTTCGAACGCCGGGATGATGCCTTCCGTTTGCGCTAGCGCCTGGAACGCCGCCAGGGCGTCGCCATCTTCCACTCCCACGTAGGTCGCCCGCCCGGTCTCCTTCAAATGCGCATGCTCTGGACCGACCGCGGGATAGTCGAGGCCGGCCGAGATCGACCAGCTGTCCGCCACCTGCCCGTCGGAGTCCTGCAGCACCAAAGTCTCGGTCCCGTGCAGGATGCCGTGCGAGCCGCGCAGGATGGTCGCGCCATGCTCGTGCCCGTCCAGGCCCTTGCCCGCAGCCTCGACCCCGATCAACGCCACGCCCTCGTCGGGGACGAAGTCGCTGAACATGCCGATGGCGTTCGACCCGCCACCCACGCAGGCCACCACCGCCTCCGGCAGCCGCCCCTCGACCTCCAGCACCTGTTCCCGCGCTTCGCGCCCGATCACTCGCTGGAATTGGCGCACCATTGTGGGGAAGGGGTGGGGTCCCGCGGCGGTGCCGAGCAGATAGTGGGTGTCGGGGAAGCTCGCGGTCCAGTCGCGCAGCGCTTCGTTGACCGCGTCCTTGAGCGTCCGCCCGCCGCCCGTCACCGGGATCACCCGCGCGCCCATCAGCTCCATGCGGAAGACGTTGAGCTGCTGCCGCTCGACGTCGTCGGCACCCATGTAGATCTCGGTCTCCAGCCCGAACAGCGCGCCGGCCAGCGCAGTCGCCACCCCATGCTGGCCCGCGCCCGTTTCCGCGATCAGCCGGCGCTTGCCCATCCGCTTGGCGAGCAGCCCCTGCGCCAGCACCTGGTTGGTCTTGTGCGCGCCCCCGTGGAGCAGGTCCTCGCGCTTCAGGTAGATGCGCGCCGGAGTGCTGGCGGCGAGGTTGCGGCAGCGGGTGAGGGGGGTCGGGCGCCCGGCATAAGTGGTGAGCAGTTCCTGCAACTCGGCCGCGAACCGCGGGTCTTGCTCGGCCTCCAGGAAGGCGGCTTCCAGCTGCTCCAGCGCCGGCACCAATATCTCCGGCACATAACAGCCGCCATAGCGGCCAAAGCGTCCGTCGTGCTTCATGCCGCCCTCCGATCCACCGGCCGCAGCGCGTCGAACAGCGCCTGCACCTTGACCGGGTCCTTGCGCCCGGGCGCCGTCTCGACCCGCGAGCTCACGTCGATGCCATGGACGCCCGTCGCCTGCGCCGAGCGCGCGTTGCCCGGACCGATACCGCCGGCCAGGAAGGCGCAAGACAGGCGAGGCTCTCTGGCGAGCGGCGCCCAGTCGAACGTTTGTCCGGTCCCGCCCGGACCATTGTCGAACAGCGGCCGGTCGCCGCCCCGATCCTCACCCGGCGCGCAGGCGGTCCAGACCTCGCCGTCGAAGCCGGCCTTGATCCGGGCGATCGCGTCCGCGTCCTCCCGCCCGTGCAGTTGCACCGCCGCCAGGCCGAGGTCGTTGGCGGCGGCGATCACATAGGGCGTCGGTGCGTCTCGGAACACGCCGACCGGCTTCACCCCGGCCTTCCGGGCCGTCTCCGCCAGCGCTCCGGCAAGCCGTGGCTCGATCGCACGGGGAGTGTCGGGGACGAACACCAAGCCAGCATGGCTCGCTCCGGCCACTGCCGCCGCCCAGACATCGTCCGCGCGAGTCAAGCCGCAGAGCTTGACGCGCCCGAAGATCAGCGCGCGCACCGCCTCGTCGATTTCGTCCGCCGCCATCAACGACGAGCCCACGAGAAAGCCGTCCGTCAATGGCGCGAGCCGCTCCACGTCCGCGCGGCTGCCGATCCCGGACTCGCTGACCAGCAGCACGTCGTCCGGCAAGCGCGCGGCCAGCCGCTCGGTCACCGCCAGGTCGGTCTTCAGAGTCTTGAGGTCGCGATTGTTGATCCCGATGACGGCGGCCCCGAGCGCCAGCGCCCGGCCGAGCTCGGCTTCCTCGTGCACCTCCACCAGTGCGGTCATGCCGAGCCGCTCCGCCTCGGCCAGCACCGCTCGCGCAGCCGCGTCGTCGAGCACCGACAGCATGCACAGCACGGCGTCGGCCCCGTGCAGCCGCGCTTCGGCGACCTGCCGGGCATCGACGATGAAGTCCTTAGCCAGCACCGGCCCGTCGAACCGCGCCCGAACTTCCGCCAGGTCCTCCAGCGAACCGCCGAAGAACGGGGTGTCGGTCAGTACGCTGATCGCGTCGGCCACCGGCGCATAGGCCCGCACTGCCGCTTCAAGCGTATGCCGCGCCTGGTGCCCGGACGGCGAGGCCCGCTTCACCTCGGCAATGAAGCGCGCTCCCGGACGGGCTAGCGCCTGCTGGAGGCTGCGCCGCGTCGGCTCGGCCGCGCCGGGGTCGAAGCCCGCCAGGCGCTGCGCCACATCCGCCTGCTTGCGCTCGACGATCGCACTGAGCACGTCAGCCACGGCTGGCCTCCACATAAGCGCCAAGCACCTGTCCGCCGCGCCCGCCCAGCAGGGCGTCGCGCGCTTGTTCAACGCCCTCGCGGAAGCTCGCGGCGCGCCCGGCCGTCATCAGCAGCGCGCCCGCGTTCAGCGCGACGATGTCCTGCTCCGGCCGGGTTCC
>NZ_CADCWA010000196.1 GCF_902806285.1 uncultured Sphingomonas sp.
AGCGACCACCGTCCACCGCCTGCTCGAATCCGACCCGAAGGAGGGCGGCTTCAAGCGCACGGAGCAGAACCCGATCGATTGCGATCTGCTCGTCGTGGACGAGACCTCCATGGTGGACGTGCCGCTCATGCGCGCGTTGCTGCGCGCCTTGCCCGAGGGCGCGGCGCTGCTGCTGGTGGGCGACGTGGACCAGCTGCCCTCGGTCGGGCCGGGGCAGGTGCTGGCCGACATCATCGCGTCAGGGGCGGTGCCGGTGGTGCGGCTCACCGAGGTGTTCCGCCAAGCCGCGGGCAGCCGCATCGTGACCAACGCCCACCTGATCAACCAAGGCAAGATGCCGGACCTCGCGGCCCGGGAGGGCTCGGACTTCTTCTTCGTGGACGCGCCCGACCCGGAGGCCGGGGTGGAGAAGGTGCTGGCGCTGGTGCGGGATCGCATCCCGCGCCGCTTCGGCCTCGACCCGGTGCGCGACGTCCAGGTGCTCTGCCCGATGAACCGCGGCGGGCTCGGGGCGCGGTCGCTGAACGTCGAACTCCAGAAGGCGCTGAACCCGCCGGGCGAGGTCCGCGTCGAGCGCTTCGGCTGGACCTTCTGCCCCGGCGACAAGGTCATGCAGGTGGCCAACGACCACGAGCGCGGGGTCTACAACGGCGACCTCGGCGTGATCGCCCGGATCGACATGGAGGAGGGCGAACTCGCCGTCGACTTCGAGGGCCGGGAGGTCGCCTACGGCTTCGGCGAGCTCGACGAGCTGGTGCTGGCCTACGCCACCACGGTGCACAAGAGCCAGGGCTCGGAGTACCCGGCCGTGGTCGTCCCGCTCACCACCCAGCACTTCCCCATGCTCCAGCGCAACCTGGTCTACACCGGCGTGACCCGGGGCAAGCGGCTGGTGGTGCTGGTGGGGCAGAAGCGGGCGCTCGCCATCGCCGTGCGCGGCCAGCAGACCCGCCGCCGCTGGTCCAAGCTGAAGGAATGGCTCCAAGGTTGAGGAGGTTGCGTCCCCCTTCGGTGAGGCGTCGCCATGGGAAGAGGACGGCGGGCGTGCCGGGCTTTCCACCGCGGGGGGTGACAGGCGCGGAAGACCGGGCGGGGCCTAGCCCGGGCGCGGCCCGGCGCGCAGCGTGCGCGCCCTCGCCACGATCCCGTCGCCACTTGCTGTCACGGACCGCCAAACGGGGCGTTTGACTGAGCGTCGGAGAGCGGAAGCGCATCGCCCCGGCCAGCGAGGACGGCGCCACCGGCTAGGCTTTGGCCAAGCGCGCCCACAGCATCCAAGCCCGATACCGGCGCGCCTATGTCCTGGCACCGACCGCAGGACGGTGGACGCCTAGGCGGGCGATGAGGGCGCAGGCGAGCAAAAAAGAGCGGTGGGGTTGCTCGCCGCGGACCCTGCCGCGCCGAACAAGCCCCACCGCCAAGTGTTGCGAAGGAGGGAGATGCAAGCCACGCCATGAAGCGCGTGCCGGTTATAACCTCTCTATCGTTTATATATCGTAACGATTGGGTGGCTGCGGGCGGTGGGCGCCTGGCGCGGGCGTGCCAGCCGTGCGCGGCCTCCTCAGGGACAGGGCTGCCCAGCCGGGCGGAGGTCGAGCAGATCGTTCTCGGAGCCGTGGAAGCACAAGCGCGAGGCTGAGGGCCGCGCCGGGCCGCTTCCGCCGGCCGGCACCGGCGCCGCCGCTTCCATCCGCGTGGCCATCGGCCCTGTGCCAAAGAGCGCCCCCGAAACCAGCGCCGCGGTGACGAGGGCGCCGAGGCCGGCCACGACAACGGCTATGTCTGTGCTGCGCATCGCCTGCGTTCCCGTCCAGGAGCGAATGCCCTGGAGCTTACGCGAGATCTCTGGGGCTTTTGGGGCCGCGACCGGCCCGGAGGTCGAATTTCGCAAAGGCAAAACCAGAGGCGGCGGACTGCTTCGGCGCGTGGATGGGGGGACGCTGCGAAAAAAAGCCCGTCGGCTGCCAGGCTGCCGACGGACCAGTGTCCTTCAACGATTATGCTTCGACGGGGTGAAAATGGCTCGCTGTCCCTGCCCTGGCGATTGCGGGAGAATACGTTGGAGGAGCGCACCCGCGAGCGGGCGCCGCTGGACTGGGCGATGGCGCAGATGAACCTCGGCAACGCGCTCGGCACGCTCGGGGCGCGCGAGGCGGGGCCGGCCGGGATGGCGCAGCTGGAGGAGGCGGCCAAGGCTTTCGACGCGTGCCTGACGGTCACCATGGCCGTCTGGCCACCCGAGTGGGTCAGCGAGGTGCGCGCACACCGGGACGGGACCCGTGCCGAGATCGAGCGGCGAAAGGCGGATTAGCTCGTGGTGCAGAGGCCAAATGCGTCCCGAAATCGCACGCGCCGTCGTCAGCCCGTCGTCCGGTCCAGCACGCGCCGCACCTGCCACGGCCGCCAGCCCTCCCCGCCGCGCGGGGTGCACACGCAACGGGCGGTGAGGGCGTCGGCGAGCTGCTGCAGCGTGGTGGCACCGGCGCGGCGCGCCGCGTCGAGGTAGGGCGAGACCTCGGCCGCCCGGCGCGCAGCGACCGCCGACCAAGCGGCGCGCCTCCGCGGCCGCGGCGCTATCGCCGGGCCGGAGCCGCGGGTCGCCGAGCCGCGGTTAAGGTGCGTCAGCCGACAACCTGACCTGGCTTGACTGACACGTAATTCGCCCCTGACCTTGAAAGGCGCTTGACCTGGCGCCTATCGGCGATTACACCCGTTCAAATCAAATTCTAATAGGGTTTGATGCCCCACCTGAGCGCTGCAACGCTCAGGTGGGGCGGCTTAACGAGACTGCGCACAGCCTAGCCAAGGAGAACCTCAGTATGCCTGCACTTAACGACAACGCCATTCCTTTTCAGTTCATGATCGGCGGCGAGACCGTTTGCGAAGGGAAGCTGCACCTGCGGCGGCTCCTCTCCTCGACGGCCCAAGCCCCGGCCGCCACGAACTACAAGAGCTTCCCGATCAGCCCGGCTCAGGCGCAGCAGCTTCTGCGGAAGGTCGACGCCAAGACCGTCGATTTTCTTCGCGTGCTGGCCGAGAAGCAGGGCGAGGTGAGCTTTGGTGAGATGAAGAAAATCTTCGGCATCAAGGAGTGGAGCGATTTCTCGACGAGGTACGGCAAAGGGCTGACGCGCGCGCTGCGGCATTTGACCGACAACTCGTCAGCGACGCTTCTGTGGTGGGTCGACGATGAATGGAAGTCCAATGACGACGCGGAAGGCCCGATCTATGTCGACGGGACGGCTCTGAAGTCGCTGCGGCTCGCCTTCGGCCTCGAAGCAGCCTGACCACCTTCTGCGGGAAGTCTCGAGGAGGGGCGGCCTTTGCGCCGCCTCTCTCTGGCTTCTGCCTCGGCCAACCAGACGGTGCGACGACCGGCCGAGGATCGCTCCGGCGGCCTCTTCAGACAGTCGAATCGTCCGGGTTCGGCGGCGTGCCGATCCTGGCCGGGGCCAGCCTAAAGAGCGGAAGGCCGCGCCATCTTCGCCGCGCAGACGGCGATCTGCTCCGACACCGCCGAAGCGAGTCCCCTCATGGCGGCTCCGGCGAGCGCTGCTGCCCCGCCATGGTAATAAACGCGATCCATCTCCAAGGCGCGCTTGTTCAGCACGCCGTCGAAGGACGCGTCGACGAGGACGACCGGCACGCTGGTCCGGCTCCCCTCGATGGCGATCTCGAGCAACGACGTCGCTGTCGATCCCACGGACGAGTCGCCCGCCACCAGCACCACCGACGTCTCCAACTCATCCGTGACCCGCACCGACAAGGCCTTTGTCACAAGGCTCGGGGCCGCCACGCCCGTGGGCGGCAGCCGCGACGGATCGCGCCCGCGCGCACTCGGAGGCTTTGCCGACGATGGTGGTGGCAACGGCGGGCCACCGGACGCTCGGCCCAGCGCTGTCGGCACTTGGCTGGTGACCAGATCGCAGATCTCCACCATCCGCTTGAGCCGCCCGCCGGGGTCGGTGACCTCTTCTATGGCCGTCACGGCCGCCTCGGCCGCAGCCGCCCCGAGCACCCGGTTGCGCCACAACTGATGGCCGAGCACCCGCTTCAGCACACCAACGATCTTCGACTCGGCTCCGAGGTCGCACGCGGCCTCGATCGCCGCCCGCGCATCGCGGGTGGCCGCTCGGGCATCGGCGGATGCCGCGTCGCCGGACAAGACACCAGCCAAGCCGGCCCGCAGCCGGCCAGCGACAGCCTGGTGGGCAGGATCCAAGCCGGCGACGGCTGCGATCTCGGCATCGCGTCGGATGAGTTCGTCCAGGTCGTGCCGCAAGCCGCACAGCGCGGCGAGCTGCATGGAGAAGTCTGCGGAGGCGGAGCCGGGCTGGTCCGCGAGTTGCTTCTCCGCGAGTGCCAGGTTCGAGGCAGCGACCCGGAGCACGTCCCCGCGCTCGTCCCAGTCCGCGGCGGGGAATACGGCGAGCAGCGCCTTCTCCGCCGCGGCGAGGCCGAGGGGCGCGCCATCGAGCCTTCGGATCGGTGGCAACCCCGCCTCGTCCAGGAAGGCCTGCGCCGCCTGTCTGGCCCACGCTTCTCCGGCCTGATTGAGGCGGTAGACGAGCGGCGGGTTGCCGGCTTGGCCGCTCTCCCGGCGTCCGAGGACCTGAAAGCGTTCGCTTCTGCGCTGGATGAGCTTCCGCACCATCTCCACAGAGGCGCCACTCCTTTCGGCTATGTCGGCGGCGGTGAATTCGCCCAGCGAAATCATCGCCCTGAGCGCCCTGAACTGATCCAGCATTTCACCGACCTCTAGCCAAGGCCCTGCCGAGAACAGGCACGGCAACGCTTTGGAGGACAAGTGTCTCTCAATATGTTCCGCATGTCTGTGCGCTGGATCACACAACGCGCACCCGCGGGTCAGGCGAGGTGCCCGATCACCGATTTGATGTCGGAGCCCCGCCGGAAGGCGAGGATCGCCTCCGCGAGTTCTTGGTCCCGCGGCCTGACCCCGAGCTTCCTCACCAGATTCGTGAGGCCGATGCTCCTCTCCGCGTAGCCCCAGCCATCGGCGTTGAGCGCTATGGAGATGTCCAGGAAGTCCTCGAACGCCTTCGCCGGATCCCCCGGCCTGTGTTTCTCTTCGAGCAGCCGCAAGACGAGCGCGGAGGCGTCGACGCCGATGGCCACGTGTTCGGCCTGGGGGAACGGGTGGCTCCGGTGGACGTCGGCGCGCTCCAGGTGGAGGCTGAGGGCCTTCCTGGCGTCGCAGGCCTCGATCCCGCTGAGCGGGGCGGTCCGCCTGATGAGTTCGGACGCCAAGCCGTCCATCCAGCCTTCCGAGAGCGGGTCCACGATGCTCCTGGGGTTCTTCCGGGGGCCCGGCGAGGCCGCCATCTGGAACGCGTGGCACAGCAGCTCGTGCAGCAACAGGTACCGCAGCGAGCCCAGGCAGTCCTCGGCCAGATGGAGCGCCGCGGTCCTGACTTCGACCTCGCTCCATTTGGCCGCGCCGGACTCGTCGCCGTAGGACGTCCGCGCGTTCAGCGACAACGGCCGGCCGGGCAGGAGCGACGCGGGGGCCGCGAGGTACTCCGTGGACAAGGTGACAGCCGGCTCCGCCAGTGCCGGCCCGCCGCGCTCGGTGTAGAGGCCCCGCGCCAGCGCGAAGGCTTGCCGGAAGGCGTCCTTGATCTCCAGGATGCAGTCCCCGCCGGCCGCCACCAGGACTTGGTCCTCGTCGCTCCCGTCGCAGGCCGTCCCCCCCGCCGCCGCGGCGCAGCGGAGGCACCTCGGGTTCTCCACCCGCCGCCGCAGCGCCCGCAGGACAGCCGCCAGCTTCGCGTCGACGGGGCGCTTCAGCCTCGCCGCCAGGTCGCGGACGGAGGCCTCGCCCGCCTCGACCGCCGCCTTGAGGAAGGCCTCGAGCGGGACGTCGTTGCTCGGCTGCCCCATCTCCTCTTCCGCGAAGGTTTCGGCCTCGCTGACCAAGCGCTTCAGCAAAGCGTCGTCTCTGTTCGGCGCGTGGTGGCGGATCGCATCGAACAGTGCTGCGCGCAGCGCGAAGACCTTGCGCTTCGGCAGTTCGATGTGCCGCGGCGTGCCCCGCGGCGTCGGTCCGTCCCTAGGCATTTGGCTGGTGGGGATCGTCTTGGCTCACGGCGTCGGAGCCGAAGCGCCTCTTGAGGCGGGGCAAGATGACGACGCGCCACAGGTCGCGCATGGCGTCGGCCGCGACCGGACCGAAAACGACGATGATCTTGACCCAAGCTTCGGGGGAGAGGCCCGCGCCCGGGCCTTCGAGGCTCACCGCCTCCTCCAGGTCCGAGACGGCCGGGCGCTTGAGGCCGCTGCGCCTCAGCTCGTCGTCCAACTTGCCGTCGCGGACCTCGCGCAAGATCTCCTGGACCGCATCGTCCACGCGCCCGAAGTCGAGCCGGTGGACGAAAAAGGCTTCGCGCTTCATCCGGGCCTGCCCTCCGACTTTTCATGGGTGCCGGAGTTGTATGAATGCGTTGCCCATCCGGCGCCCCGCAAGTGCGCCGCATCACAGTCCGCAAGGCCGATTTCACGAACCACCGAACGACCGCGACCGTTTGGGTTTATGGTCCCGCTGCCATCGTAGTGGGAACCGGTCGTGGCGTGCGCACGCTCGCGTCCTCAGCGCTTCGCCATGCCCGCCCGGAACTCCCTCGAGCGCGACCAGGTGAAGCCGCCCGGCATGCCGCCGTCGACCTTGACGTCCTCGCCGTTGACGAAGCCGGCCAGGTCGCTCGACAGCCAGGCGACCGCGCAGGCGATGTCCACCGGCATGCCGGGGCGCCGGATGGCTTGCACCGTCGTGAAATGGGCCTTGAGCGTGTCGAAGCCCTTGGCCGCTTCGGCTTCCGTCTGCCCGGCGCCCTTCCCGAAGATGCCGGTCACGATGGCGCCCGGTGAGACGCTGTTCACCCGGACGCCGCCCTCCCCCAACTCTATGGCCACGTTGCGGCTCACCTGGACGATCGCGGCCTTCACGGCGGTGTAGGCGTGGCCAGACAGGCCCGCGAAATGCGCGGCCAGGCTGCCGAGGTTGACGATGCTGCCCGCCCCTTGCGCCAGCATGGCCGGCGCGGCGTGCTTCATCCCCAGCAAGGTGCCGCGGAGGTGCACGCCGACCAGCGCATCGAACTTCTCGGCGTCGAATTCCGCGATCGGGGCCATGGTGCCCGGGGTGCCCGCGTTGTTCACCAGGCAGTCGAGCCGGCCGAAGCGCGACAGGCAATGCGCCACCATCGCCCGCACGTCGGCCTCCCGCGCGACGTCGGTGCGGATGAAGCTCGCGGCTTGCCCGAGGCGGGCGGCCAGCGCCTCCCCTTCCGCCTCGCGCCGCGCGGCGATGACGACCCGCGCCCCCTCTTGGACGAACAGCTCGACGCACGCCTCGCCGATGCCGCTGGTGCCGCCGGTGATGATGGCGGCCTTGCCGTCGAGCATGCCCATCTTCGTCTCCGTTG
>NZ_CADCWA010000197.1 GCF_902806285.1 uncultured Sphingomonas sp.
AAAGCTCGCCTGGATTGAACGGCTCCGCCAGCACGCCGCCGAGCTCTTGAAGGAAGAACGCGCCGTGGTCCTCGCCGGTGACTGGAACGTGCTGCCGGAGGACCGCGACGTCTTCTCGGCCCGCGCCGCCGCCAACGACGCCCTGATCCAGCCCGAGACCCGCGCCGCCTGGCGCCGCATCCTCTACCAGGGGTGGACCGAAGCCTTGCGCGCCCTCCACCCTAACGAGGACCGGCTCTATACCTTCTGGGACTATACCGCCGGCTGCTGGCAGCGGGATGCCGGCTTCCGCATCGACCATCTGCTTCTGTCGCCGATGGCCGCTGATCGCTTGCAAGCGGCGGGGGTCCATCGCTGGGCGCGCGGCGAGGAGAAAGCCTCGGACCACGCGCCCACCTGGATCAGCTTGGCCAGCGCCGCCTGAAGCGCCCTACAGCACCAGGCCCGTCACATCGTGCACGCCCACCAGCGTCACGATGAAGTCCGCCACTCCGTCACCGTTCACGTCACCCGCGACGAAGCTGTTGGTTCCGTCGTTGTAGACGCGCAGCTGCCCCGCGACTTTGGTAAAGGCGGCCGCACCGATATCGCTGAAGGCCTGGTTGCCCGCAACCTGTTCGTTGGCGTCGATCCCGCTGAAGTCGAGAATGTCGCCCATTGCCCAATCGGTCACCCGATCGCCG
The DNA here is from genome assembly GCF_902806285.1 of uncultured Sphingomonas sp. Lineage (GTDB taxonomy): Bacteria > Pseudomonadota > Alphaproteobacteria > Sphingomonadales > Sphingomonadaceae > Sphingomicrobium. The sequence goes on from NZ_CADCWA010000197.1 coordinate 684, forward strand.
TCGGCGTGCCCGGCCGTTTCGAACACGAACCGGTCGTTGCCGATGCCGCCGGTCAGAGTGTCGGCGCCGCCGCGCCCGTTGAGCAGGTCGTTGCCGCCAAGCCCTTTCAGCACGTTTGTGCCGGCGTCGCCGCGAAGCTTGTCCGCATGGCTGCTACCGGTAACGCGCTCGATCCCGATCAGCGTGTCGCCGTGGGCATCGCCGTTCAGCTGGGTCGCCCGGGCGAGATCAACGTCCACCGCGGCTCCCGACCAATGGTAGCTGGCGGTGTCCTCGCCCGCGCCGCCGGCCATCACGTCTGCCCCGCCGGTGCCGTTCAGCACGTCATTTCCCTCGCGCGCGTCGATGCGGTCGACCCCGCGCGTGCCATTCAGCGTGTCGTTGCCGGCCGTGCCGACCAGCGTGGGACTGGCGACGGCCGTTGTCGTCGGCGGTGGCGGCGGAGGCGGCGGCGGCGGCAAGGCAGTGGTCGTCGTCGTTGTCGTGCTGGTCGGTGTCACTCCCGGGATATTGTCGTGCACCCCATTGATCGTGATCGTGAAGTCGGCTGCACCATCGCCGTTGACATCCCCGGCGACAAACGTGTTCGAACCGTCATTGTAGAAGCGTAGCTGACCGGCGACTCCCGTGAAGGCTTGGGAGCCGATGGCGGTGAAGCGCTGGTGGCCAGCCAGGTTGATGTTGGCGTCCATGGCGCTCAGGTCGAGGATGTCGCCCGCGCTCCAATCGGTGATCCGGTCGCCGTTCGCGTCGGCGGCCCAATCGAACACGAAGCGATCGTTGCCCGCACCGCCCGTCAGCGTGTCGGCGCCGCCACGGCCGTTCAGCACGTCGTTGCCGCCAAGTCCCTTGAGCGTGTTGGCGGCAGCGTCACCGCGCAGCGTGTCCGCGTGACCGCTGCCGGTCAGATGCTCGACCATGCGCAGCGTGTCGCCGTGCGCATCGCCGTACGATTGGGTGGCCCGCGTGAGGTCCACGTCGACCCCCGCGCCCGACCAATGATAGCTGACCGTATCGACGCCGTTGCCGCCGATCATCACGTCCGCCCCGCCGCTGCCGTTCAGCACGTCGTCCCCGTCGCCGCCGTCCAGCGTATCATTGCCTGAAGTGCCGTTCAGCACGTCGTTGCCCGACTGGTCCACCGGAGGAGGTGGCGGCGGAGGTGGCGGCGGAGGTGGCGGCGGCGGCGGAGGTGGCGGCGGCGGTGGCGGCGGTGGCGGCGGAGGTGGCGGCGGCGGAGGTGGCGGCGGCGGCGGAGGTGGCGGCGGGGGAGGTGGAGGCGGCGCTGGCGGCGCGACTGAAGTGACCCCGTCGTCCATGTACTTCTGCAGAAGATCGAAGAAAGGCGTCTCCGCAGTGCCCGGATTGCCCATGAACATCGAATATTCCTTGGGCCACCACCAGCCGCCGCCCCAGGCGGTGCCGGAAACGCCGTTGGCTTCCATGTACTCGATGGCGCGCTTCTGGACTTCCAGCCAGCGGGGATCGTTGCTGGGCACCCCGAACTCGCCGATGAAGCCCTTGAGGTTGTTGGCCTTGAGCCAGTCGAAGAAGGGCTTGAGCCGGTCCACGCCGATATCCGGGTAGGCCCCTTCCTGGTCGTAGGAGCCGTGGTACGCGCCCGAGGAGTCCCGGTCGAAATACTGGTGCGCTTCGTAGATGATGTTGTTGGCGGGATCCTTGAGGATGAAATCCTTGTTGAGCGACTGCCAGCTCCACGCGCCGCCCCACCAGTCGCCGCTGGCATAGATCGCCTGGCTGCCGTCCACGGTGCGGATGGCGTCCACCGCGGCCTGGGCGGCCGCTTTCCAGATGCCAGGGCCGCCCATGTGGTTGGGCTCGTTCATGATGCCGTAGCCGACCAGCGCGGGCGAGTCCTTGATGGCGCCGGCCAGCTTCTTCCAGAAGTCCCCGAACTGCGCGTTGGACACGCTCGCCGAACCGAGGGTCTGGCCGCCGTAGCGGCCGAAGTTGTGGAGGTCGACGATGACCTTGACCCCCAGCGCGTGCGCGTCGGCCAGGAACCGCTGCATGTGGCCGAGCTCCGTCGGGCTCAACGAGCCGCCCAGGGTCGGCTGCATCCGCTCCCAGCCGAACGGGAAGCGGATCAGGTCGACGCCGCGGTCGGCATAATATTTGATCTCATCGAACGTCGGGTAATGATAGTCACGGCCATAAACATTCCCGTAACCGAATTCGGCACCCGATAAATTAATGCCTATCATAGTATCCCCCCCGGGACATCGTTGAAGCACAAACAAAAAGCCGCGTGCGTAGTCGGCGAACGACTACTCAAGCGGCTTCTCTAAGGTGAAAGAGTTAAAAACTTACTTGGCGCGCGACTTAAGCCGCACGGCGGCAGCTTGAGACTGACCCATCGGGGCACTAAGCTACCGGCGATTGTCCCGCCGTGAGACGCTTGGGAACGTCAACTTACTTAGCCCAAGGCCTTTTCGTAGATCCGGTACACCTTGTTGATCGCCGCGCCGGGCAACTGGGCGATGCTGATCATCCCCGCATTGTCGTCCAGCACCCAGCCGATCTCGCCATGGGTCGCCCCGTAGCGCTCGATGCACACGGCCCGGGTCCGCTCGATCAGCATGAACGCCAGCTGCCCGGCCAGCCGGCTCCCCTGCAGCGCGGTCGCCACCCCCATCAGCGGCACCCGGATGCGCCGCACCCGCGGCCGTCGGAGCCGCCACAGCAGCTTCGCCCACCCCAGCGGGAACAGTTCCCCGTTGAGGTCGCGGATCAGCTCGTTGATGTCGGGCACCGTGAGCATGAAGCCCTGCGCCACCCCGTCCACCTCGGCCACATAGACCAGGTCTTCGAAGATGATCGGCTTCAGCTTCTTGCCCGCATAGGCGATCTCCGCCGCCGTCAGCGGGACGAAACCCCAATTGCCCGACCAGGCGTCGTTGAGCAGGCCGAGGATCAGCGCGGCTTCCTCGTCGAACCGCCGCTTGTCGACCTGCCGCACCCGGATGCGCCCGTTCCGCTCGCCGCTCTCCACCAGCCGCTGGATCAGCGGCGGCATCGCCACCCGGATGTCGAGCTCGTAGGTGTGGAGGTCCTTCGCTTGCCCGTAGCCCGCCGCCCCCAGCCACCCCGCATATTCGCGCCGGTGGTGCCCCATCATCGCGGTCGGCGGCTGGTCGAAGCCCTCGACCAGCAGCCCCGGCTGATCCCAGATCGACAGGCTGATCGGCCCCAGCGCCCGGGTCATCCCCGCGGCGCGCAGCCAGTCTTCCGCCGCTCCGATCAGCGCCGCCGCCGCCGCCTCGTCCAACGCCTCGAACAGGCCGATCAGCCCGGTGCCCGCGCCCATCTGGTCCAGCACCAGCTCGTCCACCTGGGCGCTGATCCGCCCCACCGGCCGCCCGTCCCGCTCCGCCAGCCACAGCGCGGCCCGGGCATGTTCGAACCACGGGTTCTTGCCCGGCTCGATCAGCGCCAGTTCCTCGGTCTTGAGCGGCGGCACCCAGTGCGGATCGTCGCGGTACACATCCCACAACAGCGCGACGAAGCGCTTGCGGTCGGCCTTGGTCTCGACGGGGCGCACGACAAGCCCCTCTCCCGCAGCCGGGAGAGGGAGGGGCCCGCTCGCGAAGCGAGTGGGAGGGTGAGGGGAGTGCGGACCAGAAGCCATGCGCCCGCTCCGCTACCCCCAAACCCCGCGCCGCGCCACCGCCGCTACAGCCCGCGCACGGACGGCACCCCGCCGCTGCCCAGCATCAGCTCGGTCATCGCCCAGACCATCGCATCGGCCCGGTCCGGCGATCCGCTTCCCGTGTAACCGCCGGGCGTGAACCCGGTCAGTTCGTCCTCCAGTTCGGGAAAGAAGCCGGCCAGCCAGCAGCGGCCCGCTTCGAACAGCGCCGCCACCGGTTCCGCCCGCGCCCCCTTGCCCCGGGTGGCGTGGACCTTCCTGACCGCCAGCATCGGCGCCGCGCCCTTCAGCACGCTGAGCACCATGTCCCCGCCGTTGTTGGCCTCGGCCACCACCCGTTCGGCGCCCCAGCTGTCGGCGGCCGCCACCACCTTGCGCGCCCAGCCGTCCGGGCGCTCGCCACGGCAGCTCGCATCCGCCAGCACCACTCCGCGCCCGTCGGCCGTCAGGCCGCACACCAGAATGCCGCATGCATCGCCGTCCGCGGTGGCGGGCGGGTCGACCCCGACTACCACCCGGATGCAGCCGAGCGGCCCAGGCATCAGCCGCCGCGCTTCCAGCAGGTCGCGCGTCCACAGGGCGCCGTCCGCTTCCTCCAGTATCTCGCCGTTGAGTTCCTGGCGGCCCAGGCGCGTCCCCGCGTAAGCCGCCTCGATCGCTGCGAGAAAGGCGGGCGGCAGGTCGACATTCTCCCGGGTCCGCCCGCCCCGTACCGCCACCCCGGGCAGCGCCTTGATCCGCTTCAGCAACCCGGCATTCCCCGGCGTAGTGGTGACCAGCACCCGCGGCTGGGCGCCCAGCCGCATCCCCATCATCAGATTGTCCCAGCTGTTGTCGGGGTCGCGCCACTTGCCCAGTTCGTCGGCCCAGGCGAAATGGTGTTGCGGGCCGCGCAGCCGCTCCCCGTCGGCGCCCGAAAAGGCATGGGCGATCGCCCCCGATTCGAAGCGCAGCTCGCTCCGGCTCGACGACCACTTCAGCTTCTCGCCCGGCGGGTTGCAGCCGATCAGGCCGCTTTCCCCTTCCACCATCACCCGCGCGACTTCTTCCTGCGTGGCTCCGACCAGCGCGATCCGGGCGCCCGGGTGACGACGGGCCTGTTCCAGGATCCATTCGGAGCCGCTCCGGGTCTTGCCGAACCCGCGCCCGGCCAGCAGCAGCCAGACGCGCCAATCGCCCTCCGGCTCCCGCTGGTTCGTGCCGGCCGCGGCGTCCCAGGCCCAGGCGAAGGCCCGGACATCGGCGGGGGAGAGCTTGCCCCAGACGGCCCGCTTGACCTCGTCCGGTTGCCGGGAGAGCTGCCGCAGCAGCGCGATGTGCGGCTTCACTCTCCCGTGCCTTGGGCGGGCGTGTCGGCCAGCAGCTTCATGCGCCGCATCACCTTTTCCAGCCGCTTGGTTGCTTCGCTCAGGTCCGACCGCTTGGGCAGGATATCGCCGGGCGCCTGGCCCATGCCCTGCCGATGGCGCTGCAGCATCGTGTGGGCCAGCTTGGCGTCCATGCCGCTCATGCGCTGGGTGGCCCCATCGTCCACTTCGATGTCGTCCAGCAGTTCGCGGGCGCGCCGGACCAGATCGGCCTCGAGCGCCGCGTAGCCCTGCTCCTGCGCGGCATCCCACGCGTGCTGGAAAGCCTGGCTCCGGCGGCGCAGCCGGTACACGGTGGTGGTGTCAACACCGGCCGCTTCCGCCGACATCCGCACGTTGCAGGTCGACGCGAAACTATCCAGGAATGTCTTCTGCTTGGCGGCCGTGAACGCCCGGCCCACCGGCTTGCGCGCTTGCAGGCGCCGTCCCTTGCCCGCGCTGATCGCCTGCTCGGCTTGCTCCCTCATCTTTCCCCCTCCCGCTTGCTCAACGAAAAAGCCGCAGGCCCCCCGGCCCGCGGCTTCAACGATTCCAACTTGCGAGTAAGTATCAGAACAGCGTTACGCTGTCAAGATAAAACTAACCAAACGGGTTAGTAGCTTTTATCGACGGCGGGGCGGCGCTTCATTTCGCCTCCTGTGCTCCTGCGCAGGCAGGAGCCTATTTCCTTCCCACGCGAAGACGATGCACCCCCCTGCACCAGGGCACGACAACTGGGGACGTGTTCCCCGGTCGCGGCGAGCGCCTGACCTCCCATCCTCCTACAGAATCAAACCCGTAAGGTTATGCGTGCCCGCGATGGTGACGCTGAAGTCCGCCACGCCGTCGCCGTTCACATCGCCCGCGACGATCGTCTGGTTGTTGTCCGTATAGACGCGCAGCTGCCCTGCGACCTTGGAGAAGGACCCGCGCCCGATATTGGAAAAGGCCTGGTTGCCGGCGACCAGCGCGTTGGCGTCGATCTCACCGAAGTCCAGGATGTCGCCTCCGCCCCAGTCGGTCACCCGGTCGCCGTTGGCATGGCGCGCCGAATCGAACACGAAGCGGTCGTTGCCGCCCCCGCCCGTCAGGGTGTCGGCACCGCCCAGCCCCTTGATGACGTTGGCCCCCCCATCGCCGTGCAGCTTGTCCGCGTGACGGCTGCCGGTCAGGTTCTCGATCCCGATCAGCGTGTCGCCGTGGGCATCGCCGTACGACTGCGTCGCCCGGGTAAGATCGACGTTCACCGAGGCGCCGGACCAGTGATAGCTGGCGGTGTCGATGCCCGCACCGCCGGCCATCACGTCGGCCCCGCCGGTTCCGGCCAGCAGGTCGTCGCCGTCGCGACCGTCCATGCGATCCTGGTGACGGGTTCCATTCAGCCAGTCCTTGCCGGCCGTGCCGACAACGGTCGCGTTGCTGATGGTTGAAGGCGCAGTGGTGGGGGATGTGGGCGGAGGAGTTGGCGCCGTTGGCGCCGGAGCGGGCGGCGGTGGCGGCGGGGAAGGTGCCGGCGCCGGCTGCGGCGTGGGCGTGGGCGCTACCGCATCGCCATCGTCGTCCCTGTTATCCCCATCGTCGCCGTCATCCCTGTCGTCCATGACGTCCTGCAGGGCGTCGAAGTACCGGGTTTCCCCTGCCTCCGGGCTGCCCATGAACATGGAATATTCCTCGGGCCACCACCAGCCGCCGCCCCAGCCCGTGCCGGAGATGCCGTTGGCTTCCATATATTCGATCGCGCGCTTCTGGACTTCCAGCCAGCGGGGGTCGTTGCTGGGCACGCCGAACTCGCCGATAAAGCCTTTGAGGTTGTTGGCCTTGAGCCATTCGACGAAGGGCTTCAGCCGGTCCACCCCGACGTCGGGATAGGCGCCTTCCTGGTCGTAGGAGCCGCGGTAGGCGCCCCCGGAATCCCGATCGAAATACTGGTGCGCTTCATAGATGATGTTGTTGGCCGGATCGCGGAGGATGAAATCCTTGTTGAGCGACTGCCAGCTCCATGCCCCGCCCCACCAGTCGCCGCTGGCATAGATCGCCTCGGTCCCGTCCACACTACGGATCGCGTCCACCGCGGCCTGCGCCGCCGCTTTCCAGATGCCGGCCCCGCCCATATGGTTGGGCTCGTTCATGATGCCGTAGCCGACCACCGCGGGCGAACCCTCGATGGCGCTGGCGAGCTTCTTCCAGAAGTCCGCGAACTGCGCGTTGGACACGCCCCGCGAGCCAATGGTCTGGCCGTCGTAGCGGCCGAAGTTATGGAGGTCGACGATGACCTTGACCCCCAACGCGTGCGCGTCCGCCAGGAACCGCTTCATGTGGCCGAGTTCGGTCGGGTCCAGCGCGCCGCCGAGCGTGGGCTGCATCCGCTCCCAGCCGAACGGCAGGCGCATCAGCTCGACGCCGCGGTCGGCATAATATTTGATCTCGTTAAACATCGGGTAATGGTAGTGACGACCGTAAACGTCTCCGACCCCGAAGCCGAACTCGGCTCCGGACAAGTTGATCCCAATCATTTCAGTCCCCGCCCCGGTAGAAGGTTGTCAATCGCAACAGGACCCGCCTGTCTGCGTCGGCGGGCCGCTATCGGGTGAGATCGTCGCAGCACAGCAACGATTACCGAGTTTCCGGCCAGCCGTTAGCTGCGCCCGACAGGCGGTGGATCCTGTTCATTCAAACTCAATGCACCGGCTTCGTTAACCCAGGTAAACTGCAGCTCCGGCCTCCCGGTCCGCCCCGCCCCGCCCCGCGTGCCAGCCGCGAACGATCGTCCCTGCCGCCTTGTTGGCGCCCCATTCCACTCCTAAGTCCAAAACCAAGGACGATATCTCATGGTAGATCTTACCTTTCACATGGGCGGTCTTGCGCGGGCCGCGGACGACCGCGCCGTTGCTGCGCGCGCCAGAGCGGTGGCCGACGACAAGGCGATGCTGCGCGCGGCGGCAGACTTGACGCGCGACCTCAATACGCCGGATTCCAGGATCTACTGGGCCGACCTGATCGGTTCGGCCGTGCTGGGTTACCTAGCGCTGGCCCTCGCCATGTTGAGCAGCACGGCGGGAGTGGCGGTTGTCGGCGGGATGATTGCGGTGCTGGCGCTGTACCGCGCGGGGAGCTTCATCCATGAAATTACTCACATCAAGCACAGCCAGCTGCCCGGCTTTCGCCGCGCCTGGAACCTGCTGATCGGCGTTCCGCTGCTGGTGCCCTCCTTTCTCTACGAAGGCGTCCACAATCTCCACCACGCTAAGACCCGCTACGGCACCGCAGAAGACCCCGAATATCTTCCGCTCGCCTCCATGAAGCCGTGGACGCTGCCGTTGTTCTTGGTGACTTCGGCGCTGGCTCCGCTGGCGCTGCTAATTCGGTTCGCGGTGCTGGCGCCCTTATCGATGCTAAGCACGGGGCTGCGGCAAGTCGTGGTGAGCCGCTTTTCGGGTCTGCAGATTAATCCGCACTTCCGCCGCCGCCCGGCCGAAGGTGAGCTGAAGCGCCGCTGGGCCTGGCAGGAAGCCGCCTGCAGCGTCTGGGCGATGACGCTTGTCGGCTTGGTGGCCACCGGAACGCTGCCGCTTCGCGACTTCGGGATATTTCTGGTGGTTGTGGCGGCTGTGATGTTCCTCAACCAAGTGCGCACGCTTGTCGCGCACCTCTGGGAGAACGAGGGGGAGCAGATGTCGGTCACCGCCCAATACCTCGACAGCGTCAACGTCCCTCCACCCGCGACCCTGCCGGTTCTATGGGCGCCAGTGGGGCTTCGTTACCATGCGTTGCACCACCTGCTGCCCGGCGTGCCGTACCACAATCTGGGCGAGGCGCATCGGCGGATCAGCGCGGCGCTGGGGTCCGGGAGCGCGTTTCACGAGACCAACCACCGGGCGCTGCTGCCGCTGGTCGGCCGGCTCGCGTCCTCGACCCTGCGGCGCTAGCTACTTCAGCGCGGCGAGCAGCTGCTCCGGGCTGCGCGCTTCCAGGGGCTGGCCGTTGAGCCGGTAGGTCGGTGTTCCGGAGATGCCCGCCGCCTTTGCCGCCCCCTGCGCCTTCTGCAGCCAGCGTAGCCCGGCCGGGTCGGCGACGCAGCGGTTGGCGGCGGCGGCGCCAAGTCCGTGGCGGGCCGCGAGCGTGCCCATGCCGGTGATCGCCAGCACCTTCTGGTTGAAGGCGCCCATGCCCTTTTCCCTCGCGGCATCGAGCGCCGCCCGCTGTGCGCCGTCCGCCATCGCGCCCCGCAGCCGTTCGGTCATCGCCCCCGTGTTGCGGTAATAGTCGCGGGTGAAGGCGAAGCGGCGAGAGGGGGGCACGCACCGCGCCACCAGCGTCGCCGCGACGTCATGGGGGAAGATCAGATAGGGGCGGTACTCGAAGCTGACCCGCCCCGTCTTCACCTGCGCCATGATCCGCTCGTCGGCCGCCTGGCTGAAGTGCGCGCAGTGCGGGCAGTTGAGCGAGGCATATTCGACCAGCTTGAGCGGCGCGCCCGCCTGGCCCGCGCGCCACCCCGTCGCCGTATCGATCACGCTGTGCGACCAGTCCCGGGGCGCGGCTGCGGTGAGCGTCAGCGCCGCACCGACCAACAAGGCAAGCTTCATCCGGATCACTCCTCGCTGCGGATCAGCACGGTCTCGCCGATCAGCAGAAACAGCACAAACGGCGCCCAGGCCGCGAGCAGGGGCGGGTAGGCTCCGACGTTCCCCATCGCCAGCGCGAAATTGTCGGCCACAAAGAAACAAAAGCCCAATCCCATCCCCAACACCGCCCGGAACAAAACCTTCCCTGAACGCGCAAGGCCGAAGGCTGCCACTGCGGCGAGCAGCGGCATCAGAAGGGTGGACAGGGGACTGGAAAGCTTATGCCATAAAGCGGCATCCACCGCAGCCGTGGGGCGACCGGCGAGCCGCAACTCCTCGATCGCCTGACGTAGCGAGAAGTAATCGAGGCCGTCCGGATCCACCTTGGCGAGGGTGAAGCGCTCGGGCTCCACGCCTTCCAGCGCGGTGAGCTCCGGCAAGCGCCGCTGCAGGTTCATGCTGCTGTCGTAGAGCCTGACCCCGCTGAGGCGCCACCTGTCGCCTTGGGGCACCCCCGTGTCCGCATCGATGATCCGGGCAACGCTCTCGCCTTCGCGATCGTAGATCGTCACCCGCTCCAGCCGGGTGGCCGGACCGCCGCCGGCCACGAGCCGGGCGCGGACCATGTCTTCGCCGTTGGCCAGCCAGACGTTGCTCAGGACACCGCTATCCGGCGGCAGCGGCCGATAGTCATTGCCGTCCCATGCGCTGAGCGTCCGGCTGGCCTTGGTGACCACATACTCGTTGAAGGCGAACGAGACGCCCGCAAGCGCGATGCTGGCGACGATCAGCGGAGCGATGATCTGGTGCGCCGACAGACCCGCGGCCTTCATCGCGATGACTTCACTGTTCTGATTCAGGGTGACAAAGCTGATCAGCGTCCCGAGCAGGAACGAGAATGGAAAAGCGAAGGAAATGAGCTGCGGCAGGCGGAGCGACACATAGCGCCATAGCTCGGCTTCGCCATTGCCCGGCACCTCGAGGATCTTGCTGCTTTCGGACAGGAGGTTGAGCGTCATCAGCACCAGGCTGAGGCTGAGCAGCACGGCGAAGCTGCGGGTGAGGAACAGCTTGACCGTGTAGAGCGCGAGCCGCCGCGACGGAAAGAAGTGGAGGTTGATCACGCGCCGGCTTCCGCCTCGCGGCCGAATTGCGGCAGCAGCCCGCGTATCGCCTTGCCGGCCTTGCCGGCCGCCCGCTCCAGGCTGCCGATCGGCTGCCCCCCGGGCCTGGTCGCCAAGGTCCGGTACATCCAGACGATCAGCGCCGCGAACAGCAGAAACGGCACCCACAAGGCCACTTCGGGCAGGATCTTGCCCCGAGTTCCGGCGCCTTCCGCCCATTGGTTGAGCTTGTGGTAGGCCACGACCATGACGATCCCGACGAAGATGCCGAGCGAAGAAGCACTGCGCTTGGGCGGTACCGCGAGCGCGACGGCAAGCAGCGGAATGAGCAACATCATCGCCACTTCGACCAGGCGGAAGTGGAGATTGGAGCGTGCCGCCAACTCGGCATCGCGGCTGGTGGCGGCTCCGGCGTAACCCTCGGCGACAAGCTCCGGCAAGGTGCGCTCGTCCACCTCGTCCTCGGCCGCGCCACGCGCCCTGAACCGGTCGACCTGCGGCAAGTTGATGGGCAGGTCGTAGCTCTGGAACGACAGGGTTCGCGGGGTGGTGAACTTCGGGCTTTGCTGGATCAAGCGGCCCTGGTCCAGCCGGAACAGGATGGTGTCCGGATCATCCGTCGACAGGAAGCGGCCATGCTGGGCCGTAGCCACGACGCTGGTGCCTGCCTTGTTGTCGGCCTGCACGAAGATCCCGTGCAGCTGCATGCCCTTGCGCTCGCTGCGGTCGATCCGCAGCGTGAACCGGTTGGACAAGGTGTTGAACTCGCCGATCTTCAGGCTGGCGCCGAGGGCACCGGAGCGAAGGTCGAACCGCAGCCGCTCATAACCATAATGGGTCCAGGGCTGGAGCCAGCCGACGATGAACAGGTTGAGCAGCAGCAGCCCCACGGCGAAGACATAGGGCATCCGCAGCAGTCGCCCGAAGCCGGCGCCGACGCCGCGCAACGCATCCAGCTCGGATGAAATGGCGAGCTTGCGGAACGCCAGCAGCACTCCGAGCAGCAGCCCGATGGGGATGCCCAGCGCGAAATATTCGGGAAGCAGATTGGCAAGCATCCGCCAGACGACGCTGACGGGCCCGCCCGCGTTGATCACGAAATCGAACAAGCGCAGCATCTTGTCGAGCACCAGCAAGGCCGCGGCGAGCACCAGGGTGCCGAGCAGCGGCACCAGGACGGACTTGGTGATGTAGCGGTCGATCAGCGAGAGGCCGGGCACGTTTCGCATCGCTCCCACACCATGATTTGGCCGCAAATCACAGCAACATAGCGGACGGACGCTGGCGAGCCCAAGCGTCCGTGTTGCGGGTGCATATAGCGGGATCGATGAACGAGACCATGCCAAATCACCGGTGGTCCTCCGGCCTGACCCAGGCAACTGCCGCTTGCGGGCGCGGGAGGCGGGTTCCGGTTGGCGTCAGAGCGGCGGGGTCCTGAGGTCGTCATGGCGTCGCCGCGTGTCGCGCTCCTGTCCAACCCCCATTCCACCGGCAATCTGTCGCAATTGCCGCAGATCCGTGCGTTTTGCGCCGACCACCCCGACGTCTTCCACTATGAAGTCGAACATGCCGAGCAGATCGGCGAGGCGCTGAAGACCATCGCCCGGGTGAGGCCCAAGCTGCTGGTCATCAACGGCGGCGACGGAACGGTGCAGGCGGCATTGACCGAGCTGCACAATGGCGGGCACTTCGGGAGCGCGTGGCCGCCGGTGGCGGTGCTGCCCAACGGCAAGACCAACCTCATTGCACTGGACCTGGGCGCGCGGGGCGACCCGATCGACGCGCTCAAGCGGTTCATGGAGCTCGCCCGGAACGACCTGGACAAGCACCTCGTCGCGCGCGAACTCATTGCGCTGCGCTGCGGCTCGGGTGAGCAGCGACCGGTCATTGGCATGTTCCTGGGCGGCGCCGGCCTGGCCGACACCATGCTCTACTGCCGGCACCGCATCTATCCGCTGGGCCTGCCCAATGGGCTGAGCCACTTCATCACCGCGGTCGCGGTGATCCTGCGCGGGCTGTTCGGGCTCAAGGCGAGCTTTCTTCCGCCGGCTCCCGCGCCGCTTCAGGTATCGGTTCCGAACACCGGCCAGATCAACGGGCGGTTCGCATTGCTCGCGGTGACCACGCTCGAGAAGCTGCTGCTGGGTAGCCAGCTGCGCGCCGGCGGCAGCGGTGGTCCCCTGAAGATGCTTGCGATCGAGCAGCGGCCGGGCTCGCTGATGCGGGGGCTGATGGACGGCATGGCCGGACGATTCGCCAACCGGCCGCTTCGGGGCGTCCATGTCGAGGAAGCCGACGAGATCAGCATCGAGGGCGAAAGCTCCAGCGTGATCCTCGACGGCGAGACCTTCCAGGCCAGCACCGGCCGTCCCATCCATCTGAGCCGCGCCGCACCCTTGTCCTTCGTGCGGCTGGCCGCCTGAGCGAGGTCATGAGCGAACTTCAGCGCCTCGTCGGCGAGGAACTGCTGCAGCCGGTGGATCCGCGGGTAGCGGCGGTCGCCGCAGCGATCGCGGCGCGACACGGCCAAGCCTCGCGGGCCGTCCTGTTCTACGGTTCGTGCCTGCGGGAACGGCAGCTCGATGGGCTGATGCTGGACTTCTACCTGATCGTTTCCGATTACCGTTCGGCTTACCCGGCGGGGTGGCTGGCGGGTGCGAACCGGCTTGTCCCGCCCAATGTGTTTCCCTTCGCGCACGGCGGCCTTACCGCCAAATATGCCGTGCTGAGCGAGGCCGACTTCCACCGGCTGAACGGGCCCGAGACCCGCAACGTGTCGGTGTGGGCGCGGTTCGCGCAGCCTTCGCGGCTGGTCTGGTCGTCCGACCGGGCAGCCGAGGACCGGGCGGTGGCGGCGGTGGCGCGGGCCGCGCCCACCCTGCTGAGTGCAGCGCTGACCGAGCTGCCCAACGACCAGCCGCCGCTGGACCTGTGGCGCGGCGCCTTTGCCCTGACCTACTCGGCCGAGCTTCGGGCGGAGAAGAAGGGCAAGGGCGGCTCGGTGGTGGACGTCGATCCCCAGCGCTATCTGCGCTTCACCGCCCCCGCACTGTCCGCGGCCCGGGCCGAGGGCCGGCGGCAGGCTGCCGGCTGGCGGCGGCGCCGGATCGAGGGCAAGCTGCTGTCGGTGCTTCGACTGGCCAAGGCCAGCGCGACCTTTGCGGGCGGCGCCGAGTATATCGCGTGGAAGATCAACCGGCATGCCGGGACCGATATCCGCCTGGCGGGGTGGCAGAAGCGCTGGCCGTTGCTGGCCGCAATCACCCTTGCACCCAGGTTGATCCGGTCGAAGGCGGTGCGCTGAAGGACGTCAGCCGACTGCGCGGGTGGCTTCGGGAGCGTCGCGGTGGAGCGCGGTGGCGACCGCGGCGGCCAATGCGCTCACCGTGAACGGCTTGCGGAGCAGCTCGTACCCGACCAGGTCGTCGCTTTCGCCATCGCCGACATAGCCGGTGACGAACAGGATGGCGGTATGCGGCCGCCGCGCCTTGAGCTCGCGGACGAGTTCGGGCCCCGTCATCTCCGGCATGATCACGTCGCTGATGACGAGGTCGAACTCCTGGCTGTCGAACAGGGCGATCGCCTCCGCGCCCGAGGAGCAGGCAATCGGTTGGTAGTCGAGGTCCTCCAGCGCACCGACGGTGGCGGCGCGGACCCGGGGATCGTCCTCGACCAGCAGTATCCTGGCCCCGGGAACGGTCGGTTCGGCCTCGGCCCGGCGTTGCATGGCGGGGTGCATCCGCACTTCCGCAGGCTCCACCTGCGTCCGAGGCAGATAGAGCGAGACGGTGGTGCCAACGCCCACTTCGCTTTCGATCCCGACTTCGCCCCCGGACTGGTGGGCAAAGCCGAAGATCTGCGACAGCCCGAGGCCCGTGCCCTTGCCGACCTCCTTGGTGGTGAAGAAGGGCTCGAACGCGCGCTCCAGCACCTCGGGGGTCATGCCGGTGCCGGTGTCGCGCACCGATACCCGGACATAATCGCCCGCCCGGATGTCGCCCACCTCGTTAGCGGCGAGCGTGACGTTGGCGGTGCTGATCTCGACCCGGCCTTCGCCATCCATCGCGTCGCGGGCGTTCACCGCCAGGTTGACCACGGCGTTCTCGAGCTGATGCGGGTCGACGAACACCGGCCAGGCGCCGCCCGTGAGCTCCACGTCCACGCGAACCCGTTCGCCCAGCGTCCGGTCGAGCAGTTCGGACATGCCGGCGACCAGCTCGCTGGGGTCGACCCGGGCCGGGAGCAGCGGTTCGGACCGGGCGAAGCTCAGCAGCCGCCGGGTGAGGGCGGCGGCGCGGGTCGCTCCCTCCATGGCGTTGTTGAGGTGTGCCGTGACTTCGCGGCGGGGCCCGCTGAGCCGGCGCATGGCGAGGTCGATCCCGCCGACCACCACCGCCAGCATGTTGTTGAAGTCGTGCGCGATTCCGCCGGTCAGCTGCCCCACGGCTTCCATCTTCTGGACCTGGCGCAGCTGCGCTTCGGCCGCTTCGCGTTCCTCGGCTTCGGCCTTCAGGGCGGCGTTGGCGGCGGACAGTTCCTGCGTGCGCAGCGCCACCGCCCGTTCCAGCGTCTCCGCTTCGCGCCGCGACGCGCTGTTCTGCCGGATGGCCTGGATGGACAGGAACCCGAGCCCGATCGCGGCCAGACCGATCACGACGCCAAGCCAGGACAGATAGTCCGTCAGCCGGTCCGCTTCGGCCGAGAAGAACTCGGTCCGGAGCATGCTCCGCCGAAGGGTCTGCCGCTCGGCGTCGGCGATCTCCACCAGCTTCTCGCGCAGGTCCGGGCCGGTCTGGGACTTGGACGCGGCATAGAACAACGGCGCGCCGCCCTGACCTTCCTTGGCCAGCGCTGCCCGCGCCACGGGAGCAAGCTCCTCGCCACGTTCCCGGTAGAGCTGCTCCAGTTCCGCGACCCGGCGGCGCTGGTTCGGGCTGCGGCGGACCAGCTGCTCCAGTTGCTGGATCTGGTAGCCGGCCCTGGTCCATCGATCGCCGTAATAGCGGCCGCTGGTCTTCAAATTCTCGTCCAGGACGAAGCGGCCGAGCGCCGCCTCCGCGCGCGCCAAGGTGGCGTCCACCGTGCGCACCAGCAGGGTCACGTCGTATGCATGCCGCTCCTGCTGCAGCGCGTGGTCGCGGGCCTTGTTGGACATGGCGACCAGCAACACCATGCCGAGCAGGATCAGCGTCGCGAACAGCCCGCCGGCCGCGGCCCCGACGCTCCGCCAGTCGAAGCGATCTTCTTCACTTCCGACGTCCATCTCGTCGACTCTACGGCGCATGCTTCGCTCGGGCTAGTCCTGTTGCACCTACGGACATCATTTATGGTCTTTCGTTCACATCCGATATGTTAACCGACTTCCCATGCGCCGACCTTTTTCTACCGTTCTTCTTGGCCTTACGTCAGTTGGAGCCGTGGGCGGCATCGCCCATGCAGCGGAACCCGTCTTGCAAGCACCGCGGGCGGCGCTGGGGGCGGACGCGGCGAGCTACGCCCGAACGCTGGGCGTTCCTCCAAAGGAGGCGGAGCGCCGCCTCGACCTCCAGCAGGCGAGCATCGCGGTGACCGAGCGTTTGCGGACGCAGTTTCGCGACCGGCTGGCCGGCTTGTTCATCGACCACGGGGCGGGCTGGCGGGTAGTGGTGCTGCTCAAGGGCGAGCAGCCGACGCTGCGGCTGCTGCTCCCGGCTGGCGACTTCAAGGTTCCCGTGGAGCTTCGCGGCGGCGCGACCGCGAGCCGGGCGGAGGTACTCGCGGCGATCGACCGTCACCGCGGGCAGATCGCGGCGGTGGTCCCGGGCTCGCGCGGCATGGGGCATGATCCGCGCACGGGCGAGCTCGTGGTCATGCAGCGCATGTCGAGCGCGCTTCGTCCTGCCGCCGAAGTGGAAGCGGAGCTCCGCCGCCTGACCGGCGTGCCCACTCGCCTTCGGCAATTGCAGGCGAGCTTCGAGAACGCCGGGGCGGCGGGCGGCTCGCGCGTCGAGGGCTCGGACGGCGGCGGGCGGCGCTGGTTCTGCACCACGGGGTTCCTGGTGACCGACGGCAGCCAGTTGGGAGTGACCACCGCGGCGCACTGCCCCGACACCCTGACCTACCGCGGTCCCGACGGGGAGGAGCGCCTGCTGAAGTTCACCGGCGGCTGGGGCACCGCCTACCGCGACGTCCAGGTGCACACCGGCGTGGGGAACGCAGCGCCCCTGTTTTTCGCCGACCAGGCGCGTTCGGTCGCGCGGCCGGTTACCGGCTGGCTGACCCGGCCGATGACCCGGGCCGGCGACTGGGTGTGCAAGCGCGGGGAAGCCAGCGGAGCGAGCTGCGCCCTCGTCGAGATGACCGACTTCGCACCGCCCGGCGAGCTGTGCGGCGGACTTTGCTCCACCAGCTGGGTCACGGTGAAGGGACCGCAATGCAACCGCGGCGACAGCGGCGCGCCCGTGTTCATCGGTACCACGGCGTTGGGGGTGCTGAAGGGCGGGGCCTTTCTGCAGGGCGGAGCGTGCGCCTTCTACTACTATATGTCGGTCGACTACCTGCCCGGGGACTGGCGGCTGGCCGTTAGTACCCCGGCGAACGCCGGGGTCCAGTCACCTCCTGGAAGCGCTGGGCTCCGGCGTTCGCCGGAGAACTAGAGAACGCCCGTCCGCTTCCCCGCGGCCTCGAACATGCCGAGGATCTCGCCGACCTGTTCGCTGGTGTGCTCCGCGCAGAGCGAGCAGCGGAGCAAGGTCATGCCCTGCGGCGTCGCCGGCGGACGCGCGAGGTTCACGTACAGGCCCTCGTGCAGCAGCGCTTCCCACATCGCCGCCCCGCGCTCGAGGTCGGGCATGGTGACCGCGATGATCGCGCTCTGCGGCTCGTCGGTGCCGAGGGTGAAGCCCAGCTGCTTGAGCCCGCCGTGCAGCCGCCGGCTGTTCTCCAGCAGATGCGCGCGCTTGTTTCCGCCGTGCATCAGCTTGCGGATGGAGGTGGCGGCGGTGGCGACGACGCTCGGCGGCAGGCTGGCCGTGAAGACGTAGGGGCGGCAGACCAGCCGCAGGATCTCGAACTTGGGGTGGTTCGAGACGCAGAAGCCGCCGACGGTGCCGACCGACTTGGAGAAGGTGCCGATGATGAAATCGACATCGTCAATGACGCCCTGGGCCTCCGCCACGCCGCGGCCGTGCTCGCCGATGAAACCCATCGAGTGAGCCTCGTCCACCAGCACCATCGCGCCCGCGGCCTTGGAGACGGCGACCATCTCGGTGAGCGGCGCGGTGTCGCCGAGCATGGAGTAAACGCCTTCCAGCACGACCAGCTTGCCGGCGTCGGGCGGGAGGCGCTTCAAGCGTTTCTCGAGCGCTTCCACGTCATTGTGGCGGAAGGCGACGATCTGCGCGTTGCCCAGTGCGCAGCCGTCGTAGATCGACGCGTGGCTGTCGGTGTCGAGGATGATGTAGTCATCCTTGCCCGCCAGGGTGGAGATGATGCCGAGATTCGCCTGGTAGCCGGTCGAGAAGACCATGGCATGGTCCATGGCGTAGAACTCGCGCAGCGCCGCCTCGACCTCGCGATGGCCCTGGTAGGTGCCGTTGAGCACCCGGCTGCCGGTGGTGCCCGAGCCGAACTCGTCGAGCGCCTGCTTGCCGGCCGCGATCACCTCCGGGTCGAAGGTCATCCCCATGTAGTTGTAGGTGCCGAGGAGGATAGTGCGGCGCCCGTTGCAGATCGCGACGGTGGGGCTTTCCACCCGTTCCATGGTGAGGTTGAACGGGTCGGTCAGGCCGGTCGAGAGGAGCGCCCGGCGCTGTTCGATCAGCGGGTCGAACTTGCTGAACAGGTCCCGCGCCGCCGGCCCGTCCGGAGCGCCGCCGACCTCCATCTCGATGCCGGGGTCGGTCACTTGGACCCCTGTAGTTCGCCCACGGCGTCCACCAGCTGTTCGACCGTCTCGATCTCGGCCGCGCGGTTCATGGTGATGAGCACGTCGAACTCGTCCTCCACCGCGGCGACGAAGTCCATGACCGTCAGGCTGTCCCATTCCAGGTCCTGCGCGAAGCGGGTCGCTTCCGTGACTTCCACACCCTTCTTGTTGAACTCGGTGATGAGCCGGAGGATGGTCTGCAGCCGTTCGTCGCGGTCGGTCATGGGGCAAGCGTCCTAATGAGTGGCCGGGGCAGTGACAACGCAATCGGGCGGCATTGAGGCGGGTACGGCCGTGCTCCTGCACAGGCAGGAGCCTAGTTCCTATGCGGCGTGAAAGGCACTGGGCCCCTGCCTTCGCAGGGGCACTGTTGCTATGCGCTCTCACGATGTCCGACCTTCCACCCTACGCCCACCTGCTGAAGCTGCGCACCGAGGAGCAGGCGGACGGCACGCCGCTGTTCGCCATGCCGTTCCACGACGATGTCGTCGGCCGGCCGATGTACCTGCATGGCGGCGCGATCGCGGGACTGCTGGAGTTCGCGGCGTACGGGACGCTGCGGCGGGCGCTGGACGGCGGTGGGGTGACGATGAAGCCGATCACGGTGACGGTGAACTTCATGCTCGGCGGCAGGGACCGGGAGACCTATGCGTCGGCGGTGGTGGAGCGGCTCGGGCGCAGCGTCGCCAATGTGGAGGCTTTCGCCTGGCAGGAGGACCGTGCGCGGCCGATCGCCAGTGCGCGGATCAACTTCCTGCTGGAGCCCAGTGTTCTTCCAGGCTGCAGCTAAAGGAACTGGGCTCCTGCCTTCGCAGGAGCACTAATAGCCGCTCAGCTCCGCCACTTGCCGGGCGTGGTAGCGCCAGTCGCCCCACAGGCTGCCGAGCACCGCTTCCCGCTTCATGTAGAGCCCGATGTCGTGCTCGTCGGTCATGCCGATCCCGCCGTGCATCTGCACGCCCTCCTGCACGGCAAGGCTCGCGGAGCGCGCGGCCTTGGCCTTGGCGACGTAGACCATGAGCTCGGCCTGGGGCGCGTCGCGGTCGAGCAACTCGGCGGCTTTCCACGCAGCGGCGCGGGCGATCTCGATCTCGCTGTGGAGGTGGGCGGCGCGGTGCTGCAGCGCCTGGAATTCGCCGATCAGCCGGCCGAACTGCTTGCGGGCCTTGAGGTAGTCGACCGTCATGTCCGATGCGCCCGCGGCGACCCCGACTAGCTCGGCCGCGGAGCCGGCCCGGCCGGCGGCCAGCGCGCGGGAGAGGGGTGTCCAGCCGCCGTCTACCTCCCCGACCACCGCATCGGCGTCGACCGCGACATCGTGAAAGGTGAGGCGGGCGGCCTTGCTGGAGTCGGTGAGCGTGACGTTCTCGACGTCTAGGCCCGAGGCGCCGCGCTCGACCGCGAACAAGGTTACGCCCTCGCGCTCGCCCGGCGAGCCGCCGGTTCGCGCCACCACCAGGACCAGGTCGGCCGAAGCGCCGTGCACCACGAACTGCTTGGCGCCGTTCAGGACGAAGCCGTTGCCCTGCCGCCGGGCCTCAAGCGCCACCTGCTCGGGCGCATGATGCTTGCCTTCGTCGATCGCCAGCGCAGCGACGGTGTCACCCGCCAGGATGCCGGGGAACCAGCGTTCGCCCTGCCCCGTCCCCTCCAGCCCCTTCGCCGCCGCCACCGCGGTGGTCAGAAAGGGCGAGGGCGTCAGGTTGCGGCCGATCTCCTCCAGCACCAGCGCCGCCTCGGTCGCGCCGAGCCCGAGGCCGCCCTGGTCCTCTGGAATGGCGACGCCGGTCAGCCCGAGTTCGGCGAACTGCTTCCATAAACCATGGCCAAAGCCGTCCTTGCAGCCCGTGTCGCGCCAGTGGCGGAGCTGCTGCTTGATCGTCCCTTCCTCGCCAAGGAAGGTCCGCGCCATGTCCTGCAGCTGCTTCTGGTCGTCGGTCAGCAGGGTCATGCGTCAGGCTCCCGGCAGCCGCAGGATGTGCTTGGCGACGATGCCGAGCTGGATCTCGCTGGTGCCGCCCTCGATCGAGTTGGCCTTCGTTCGGAGCCATTCACGGGCGGGTTTCCCTCCTCGTGTGCGCTCGCTGTCCCACTCGAGCGTGTCGGACCCGCCCGCGGCCATGATCAGCTCGTGGCGGCGCTTGTTCAGTTCGGTGCCTGAGTATTTCATCATGCTGGGCATGGCCGGGTGGGCCTCGCCGGCCTTGAGCTGATCGAGGAAGTGCTCGCTCATGGCGGTGAAGGCGAGGGCGTCGACGTCGAAAGCCGCCACTTCCGCGCGCAGGAACGGGTCCTCGATGGTTCCAAGTAGCTTGCCGAGCAGCGCCGACCCGCCGCCGCCCAGGCCCATGCCGCTGATCATCTCGCGCTCGTGCTGGAGGAGGTATTTGGCGACGTCCCAGCCGCGGTTCACTCCGCCCACCACCTGGTCCTTGGGGACCTTCACATCGTCGAAGAAGGTCTCGCAGAAGGGCGAATAGCCGCTGATCAGCAGGATCGGCTTGGTCGAGACTCCCGGCGACTCCATGTCGAACAGGAGAAAGCTGATCCCGCCCTGCTTCGACTCGGCCGAGGTGCGGACCAGGCAGAAGATCCAGTCGGCCTGGTCGGCGTAGCTGGTCCAGACCTTCTGCCCGTTGACCAGCCAGTGATCGCCGCGGTCTTCACATTTGGTCTGCAGGCCGGCGAGGTCGGAGCCGGCGCCGGGTTCGGAGTAGCCCTGGCACCAGCGGATCTCGCCGCGGGCGATCTCGGGCAGGAAGCGGCGCTTCTGCTCCTCCGTGCCGTACTTGAGCAGCGCCGGGCCGAGCATGGAGATGCCGAAGCTGGTGAGCGGGCTGCGGGCGCCGATCGCGCGCAGCTCTTCTCGCAGCACCTTCGACTCGGCCGGCAACAGGCCGCCGCCGCCGTAATCCTTGGGCCAGTCGGGCACTGTCCAGCCACGCTCGGCCATGACCTCCAGCCATTGGCGCTGCGCGTCCGACTGGAAGGTCCATTTGCGCCCGCCCCAGCAGGCGTCGTCCTCCGACTTCATCGGCTCGCGCATCTCCGGCGGGCAGTTGACCTCCAGCCAGGCGCGGGTTTCGGCGCGGAAGGTCTCCAGATCGGTCATATGTCACCTTCGGCGAAGTTGAATCGGGGGTCGTCCATCAACTTCGTTGGATTCGCGAGGGAGTCGAGCCGCCCAGTGCACCATCTTGAGGAGCCAGCCAAGCACGGCCATTCCTATTAGGAAAGAGGCTTGTTTCGCGTAGCCGCGCGGCCTAGCCGGGCACCTCGCGCGGCCAAGGAGCAGGCATGGACTTCGACCTTACCGACCGCCAGGCCCACTTCCGCGATCGCGTCCGCGAGTTCATCGACAGCCATGTCCGTCCGCGGCAGAAGGACTATTATGCCGAGATCGGCCAGGGCGATCGCTGGCAGCCGCTGCGGCTGATCGAGGAGCTGAAGCCGCTCGCGCGGCGGGCGGGGCTGTGGAACCTGTTCATGCCGCCGGGCGGTGCGCTCCAACATGTCGACGAGAGCTTCGAGTTCGAGGGCGAGCAGCTGACCAACCTCGAATATGCGCTGTGCGCCGAGGAGATGGGGCGGATCGGCTGGTCGAGCGAGGTGTTCAATTGCTCGGCGCCCGATACCGGCAACATGGAGGTGCTGCACCGCTACGGCACGCGGGAGCAGAAGGAGCAGTGGCTGGCGCCCTTGATGCGCGGGGAGATCCGCTCGGCCTTTCTGATGACCGAGCCGGGGGTGGCGAGCTCCGACGCGACCAACATCCGGTGCGAGATCGTGCGGGACGGCGGCGAGTATGTGATCAACGGCCGCAAATGGTGGTCGAGCGGGGCGGGCGATCCGCGCTGCAAGGTCGCCATCCTGATGGGCAAGACCGACACGGGCGCCGCCAAGCACCAGCAGCAGTCGATGATCCTGGTGCCGATGGACTCGGCCGGAGTGACGGTCGAGCGCGCGCTGACCGTGTACGGCTACGACGACGCGCCGCATGGGCATATGGAGATCGAGCTCAAGGACGTGCGGGTGCCGGCCGACAACCTGCTGTTGGGCGAAGGCCGCGGGTTCGAGATCGCGCAAGGGCGGCTGGGGCCGGGGCGCATTCATCATTGCATGCGGACGGTCGGCGCGGCGGAGGAAGCGCTAAAGCTGATGGTGCGGCGGCTGCAGAGCCGCGTTGCCTTTGGCAAGCGCCTGTCCGAGCACTCGATCTGGGAGCAACGGGTCGCCGAGGCGCGGATCGAGATCGACTGCTCGCGGCTGCTCTGCCTCAAGGCCGCGGACCTGATGGACAAGGCGGGCAACAAGGCCGCCAAGGCCGAGATCGCGATGATCAAGGTCAAGGCGCCGCAGATGGCGCTCAAGATCATTGACGACGCGGTGCAGGCGCACGGCGGGGCGGGGGTCAGCCAGGACACGCCGCTGGCGTCGAGCTGGGCGGGCATCCGCACGCTGCGGCTGGCGGACGGGCCGGACGAGGTGCACAACCGGGCGATCGCGCTTCAGGAGTTCGGCCGCCACCCGCCGGTCGATCCGCAGGTGGGTTAATGGTTCGGAGCCTCCGCTCATCCTGAGGAGAGACTGAGCGGAGCGAAGCGGAGACGAAGGCTCGTCTCGAAGGACGTGCTTCGAGACGCCGCTTCGACAGGCTCAGCGGCTCCTCAGCATGAGCGGAGTTTTTGCATGTCTTCCAGCCTCTTCGACCTGACCGGCAAGGTCGCCATCGTCACCGGCTCCTCCCGCGGGATCGGACGCGCAATCGCCGAGGGCATGGCGGAGCAGGGCGCGAAGGTCGTCATCTCCAGCCGCAAGCAGGACGCGTGCGAGGAGGTGGCGGGTGAGCTCAACGCCCGGCACGGCGAGGGCACCGCGGTGGCGATCGCCGCCTCTATCTCGGACAAGCAGGCGCTCCAGAGCTTGGTCGACGAAACCCGCGCTCAGTTGGGCAGGATCGACGTGCTGGTCTGCAACGCCGCCTCCAACCCCTATTTCGGCCCGATGGCCGGGATCACGGACGATCAGTTCCGCAAGATCATGGACAACAATGTGCTGGCCAACCACTGGCTGACCAGCATGGTCGCGCCCGAGATGCTGGAGCGGGGCGAGGGCTCGATCATCATCGTGTCGTCGGTCGGCGGGTTGACCAGCTCGACGGTGATCGGGGCCTACAATATCTCCAAGGCCGCGGACCTGCAGCTGGTGCGCAACCTGGCGGCGGAGTTCGGGCCCAGGGGCGTGCGGGTGAACGCGATCGCCCCGGGGCTGGTGCGGACCGATTTCGCGCGGGCGCTGTGGGAGAACCCGGAGATCCTGGAGCGCGTGACGGCCGTCGCGGCGCTGAAGCGGATCGGCGAGCCGCGCGAGCTGGCGGGCGCGGCGGTGTTCCTGGCGAGCGACGCGGCGAGCTTCGTCACGGGGCAGACGCTGGTGGTGGATGGGGGGAGCACTTTTGGTGCGGGGTTATAGTACCCCGGCGAACGCCGGGGCCCAGCCGTTGTCATTCAGGAGCAAACTTGAACGCTGGACCCCGGCGTTCGCCGGGGTACTGGAGGCCGCATGAGCGTCGAACCCGACAACCGCCACCATCCCCGGCTCGAGGGCAAAGTTATCGTCGTCACCGGCGCCGGCTCGGGGATTGGCAAGGCCACCACCGACCTGTTCCGCGAGCACGGCGCCACCGTCATCGCTGCCGATCTTCAGGGCGCCGACCACCAGGCGGACGCCGGCAGTGAGGAGGACGTTATCCGCCTCATCTCCATGGCGCGTGAGGAGCATGGCGCGCTGCACGGGTTCTTCGCCAACGCCGGCATCTCGGGCGGGCTCGCGAGCATCTTCGAGCAGACGCCGGAGGACTGGCAGGAGATCCTGCGGGTCAACCTGATCGGCCCGTTCCTGGCAATCAAGCATGCCGCGCCCGTGATCAAGAAGCAGGGCGGCGGCTCCATCATCTGCACCGCGAGCGTCGCCGGCATCCGCGCGGGCGCCGGCGGGCCGGCCTACTCCGCTTCCAAGGCGGGGGTCATCAACCTGGTCAAGGTCGCCGCGACCCAGCTCGCGGGCTCGAACGTGCGGGTGAACGCGATCTGCCCGGGCCTGATCGAGACCGGCATGACCAAGCCGCTCTACGACATGGCACGCGGGGCCGGAAAAGCCGAGCTGCTCGGCCGCCTCAACCCGCTGAAGCGTGGGGGCGATCCGCCCGAAATCGCGCGCGCGGCGCTGTTCCTGGCATCGGACGAGTCGAGCTACGTGAACGGCCATGCGCTGGTGGTCGATGGCGGGCTCAGCATCTCTCATCCCTTCAACAAGCAAATCTATGGAGCGACCTCCGTATGACTTCCCCGATCTCGACCGAGAAGCACGGCCACGTGCTCATCATCCGCTCCAACAACCCGCCGGTGAACTCGCTGGGCCACGCGGTGCGCGAGGGGCTGGTGCGGGCGATCGAGGAGGCGGAGGCGGATGAGGGCGTCGCGGCGGCGGTGATCATCGGCGAAGGGCAGACCTTCTTTGCGGGTGCCGACATAGCCGAGTTCGGCACGCCCAAGGCGTTCGCGCAGCCGATGCTGCCGCAGGTGGTTGACCGGATCGAGAACTGCTCCAAGCCGGTGGTCGCCGCCATTCACGGAACGGCACTGGGCGGCGGGCTGGAGGTGGCGCTGGCCTGTCACTACCGCGTGGGGGTGCCGTCGGCGAAGCTGGGCGTGCCGGAGGTGAAGCTCGGGCTACTGCCGGGTGCCGGGGGCACGCAGCGGCTGCCGCGCGTGGCTGGCGTGCGACACGCGCTGGAGATGACCACGGGCGGCAATCCGGTCGGCGCGCAGGAGGCCTATGACATGGGCCTGGTCGATCGCGTGATCGAGGGCGATCTGCTGCAGCACGCTGTCGCTTATGCGACGGAGGTGGCGCAGGTGCGGCCGCTGCCCAAGTCGAGCGAGCGGCAGGACAAGATCAAGGGCACCGACCCTGCGGTCTTCGACGAATTCGTCCGCGCCAACCCGCGCACCTTCAAGGGCTTCGAAGCGCCGCTGAAGAACCTGGAGGCGGTGCGGGTGGCGACGCAGAAGCCCTATGCCGAGGGCGTGCTCGAAGAACGCCGCCTGTTCATGGAGCTGATGAGCGGCACCCAGGCCAAGGCGCAGCAATATTTCTTCTTCGCCGAGCGCAAGGCGTCCAAGATCGACGGCGTGCCCGAAGACACGCGCCCGCGCGAGATCAGGCGCGTGGGCGTGATCGGCGCCGGGACCATGGGCGGCGGCATCTCGATGAACTTCCTGTCGGCCGGCATTCCGGTGACGATCGTCGAGATGGCGCAGGACGCGCTCGACCGCGGCACGGGCGTGATGCTCAAGAACTATCAGGCGAGCGCGGCCAAGGGGAAGCTGACGGCCGAGCAGGTCGGGACGGCGATGGGGCTCTTGAAGCCGACGCTCAACTTCGACGAGCTGGCCGACTGCGACCTCATCATCGAGGCCGTGTTCGAGCAGATGGAGATCAAGCAGGACATCTTCTCGCGCCTCGACAAGATCGCCAAGCCGGGCGCGATCCTGGCCAGCAACACCAGCTACCTCAACATCGATGAGATCGCGGCGGCGACCTCGCGGCCGCAGGACGTGCTCGGGCTGCACTTCTTCTCGCCGGCCAACATCATGAAGCTGCTGGAGGTGGTGCGCGGCGCGGAGACCGCGCCGGACGTGCTGGTCACCGCCATGAGCCTCGCTAAGAAGATCCGCAAGGTCGCGGTGGTGGCGGGGGTCTGCTACGGCTTCATCGGCAACCGCATGCTGATCCCGCGCCAGACGGAAGCGACCAAGCTGCTGCTGGAGGGTGCGACGCCGGCGCAGATCGACAAGGTGCATGTCGACTTCGGCATGCCGATGGGCCCGTTCGGGATGGCCGACCTCGCCGGCGTGGACATCGGCTGGCACCGCGATCCCAGCCGCATCGAGAACATCCGCGACGCCCTGTGCGCGGTCGATCGCTGGGGCCAGAAGAAGGGTGCGGGCTTCTACGACTATGACGAGAAGCGGAAGCCTTCGCCGAGCCCCAAGGTGCAGGAGATCATCGAGGATTTCCGTGGACGTGCAGGCGTGACCCCGCGCGAGATCTCCGAACAGGAGATCGTCGAGCGCACGCTCTACACCATGGTCAACGAGGGCGCGAAGATCCTGGAAGAAGGCATGGCCCAGCGCGCGTCGGACATCGATGTGGTGTGGGTCTATGGCTATGGCTGGCCGGTCTATCGCGGCGGGCCGATGTTCTGGGCGGACACTGAGGGCTTGCCCAAGATCGTCGAGGGCCTGCGGCGGCAGGAGGAACGGATGGGGAGCGATTTCTCCTTTTCGCGGCTGCTGCTGGACAAGGCGGAGGGGGGCGAGAAGTTCGGGCGGTAGGTCCGCGGAGAGCGCTTGTTTCAACGCGAAGGCGCGAAGAAGCCAGTAAAGGCGCGAAGGGTGCGCTCCTCTTCGCGCCTTGCTCCTTTCCTTCGCGCCTTCGCGTTGAATCCTGTTTGCTGCCAGCTACGCTCGCCGGTCCTGCTGATCCGGCAGGCTCAGTAACAACAGCGCCGCAAGGGCCGCCACGGCCGCGCTGGCGGTGAAGGTGGCTTGCGGGCCCTGACGGTCCCACAGCAGTCCCGCGGCCACGCTCGCCAGCAGGGTGGCGATGCCGGTCGCGAAGTGGAACAGGCCGAAGGTGGTGGCGCGCAGCTGCTCGGGTGCGGCGTCGGCGATCATTCGGGCGAACAGGCCCTGGGTCAGCGCCATGTGTCCGCCCCACAAGAACACGCCGGCCGCCAGCCAGGCGACGCCGTCCGTCCGCGCCAGCACCAAGTTGCCCGCAACCAGCATGGCGATGCCGGCCGCCAGGATCGCGCGCGGATCGCGGCGGTCGCTGAGCGCTCCGGCCGGATAGCTCAGCAGCAGAAAGGCAAGATTGAACAGCACCAGCACCAGCGGCGCCGCGGCGAGGGACAGGCCGGCGTAATGGCCCTTGAGGATCAGGAAGCTCTCGGAAAAGCGCGCCAGGGTGAAGACGAAGCCGACGAAGATCAGCCTTCGGCAGTTGCCATCGACATTGCGGAAGCCGTGCAGCAGCGGCCGCGGCTTGCGACTGTCCACGTGCTGGGCGGGCTCCTTGAGGGCCAGCCACGCCAGACCGACCGACAGAAATGCCGGGATCACCGCCACCCAGAACACCGCGCGGATGTCATCGGCGAACAGCCACATCAGGGCGACCGCGGCGAGCGGGGCAAGGAAGGCGCCGACCGTATCCAGGCTCTGGCGCAGGCCGAAAGCCGCGCCGCGGATCGCGGGCGGGGTTTCGTCCGCGATCATCGCGTCCCGCGGCGCGCCGCGGACGCCCTTGGCGGTGCGATCGACCAGACGGGCGCCGAGCACGGCTGCCGGGCTCGTCGCGAGCGCGAACAGCGGCTTGGTGACCGCGGCCAGCCCGTAGCCGAGCAGGATCCACGGCTTGCGCCGCCCGTGCCGGTCGCTGAGCCGCCCGGCCGCGAGCTTGGCGAAGCTGGCGGTCGCTTCCGCCGCTCCGTCGATCGCGCCCAGCACCGCGACCGACGCGCCCAGGGTCACCGTGACGAACAACGGCAGCAGGGCGTGGTAGATTTCCGAGCTGAGGTCCATCAGTAGGCTGACGAAGCCGAGGATCCAGACGGTGCGGGGAAGGCGCGGGCGGTTCACCCTTTAACCGTTAGCTACTTCTTGCCTGCATTTCCCCTGCGCGTTTGCCAGCCCTTCTTGGCCGACTCGCTGCGGCTGGTGCTGCGCCCAGAGCCGCTCTCCTTGCCGCCGCCTTCCTGCTTGTTCACCGTCGCCCAGGCGCGGCGCTCGGCTTCGTCCTTGGGTACGCCGCGCTTCTCATAGCCTTCCTCGATGTGCTCGGCCTTGCGCTTCTGCTTGTCGGTGTAGGCGCTCTTGTCTCCCTCCGGCATCGCTCCATCTCCCTTTCTTGCTGCAACGCACCAACTGGGCTATCGCGCCCGCGACTTCTCCAAGGACAATCTGATGAACCTCCGCAACGTGGCGATCATCGCCCACGTCGATCATGGCAAGACGACGCTCGTCGACCAGCTGTTCCGCCAGTCCGGCACCTTTCGCGACAACCAGCGCGTGGAGGAGCGGGCGATGGACTCCAACGACCTGGAGAAGGAGCGGGGGATCACCATCCTGGCCAAGTGCACCTCGGTCGAATGGCAGGGCACGCGGATCAACATCGTCGATACGCCCGGCCACGCCGACTTCGGCGCGGAGGTGGAGCGCATTCTATCGATGGTCGACGGCGTGATCCTGCTGGTCGATGCGGCCGAAGGACCGATGCCGCAGACCAAGTTCGTGACCGGCAAGGCGCTGTCGCTGGGCCTGAGACCGATCGTCGTGGTCAACAAGATCGACCGTCCCGACGCGCGGCCGGCCGAGGTGCTGGACGAGGTGTTCGAGCTGTTCCTCAACCTCGAGGCGAACGACGAGCAGCTCGACTTTCCGGTGCTCTACGCCTCGGGCCGGGCGGGCTATGCCGGCACGGAGGACACGGTGCGCGAGGGCGATCTCACGCCGTTGTTCGAGAAGATCGTCAGCCATGTGCCCGCGCCCGGGCTCGACCCCGATGCCGAGTTCAAGATGCTCGCCACGCTGCTCGACCGCGATCCGTTCCTTGGCCGCATCCTGACCGGGCGGATCGAGAGCGGGCGGCTCAACGTCAACATGCCGATCAAGGCGCTGGACGTGGATGGAAAGCCGGTCGAGGAAGGCCGCGCGACCAAGGTGTTCGCGTTCCGCGGGCTGGAGCGCGTGCCCGTGGAGCAGGCGGAAGCGGGCGAGATCGTCGCCATCGCCGGTCTCATCAAGGCCACCGTCTCCAATACCTTCGCCGAGCCGGGCGTCACGGAGCCGATCAAGGCGCGGCCGATCGATCCGCCGACGCTGGCGATGAGCTTTGCGGTCAACGACAGCCCCTATGCGGGCCGCGACGGCGACAAGGTGCAGAGCCGCGTCATCCGCGAGCGGCTGGAGCGCGAGGCGGAGACCAACGTCGCGATCCGAGTCAGCGTCGCCCACGACAACGACAGCTTCGAAGTGGCGGGCCGCGGCGAGCTGCAGCTGGGCGTGCTGATCGAGACGCTGCGCCGTGAGGGCTTCGAGCTCAGCATCAGCCGCCCGCGCGTGCTGTTCCGGGACGGCGCGGACAGCTCTTCTGGCGGCCGCGAAGAGCCGTACGAGACGGTGGTGGTCGACGTGGACGACGAGTTCTCGGGCACGGTCGTCGAGAAGATGGCGATGCGCAAGGCGGAGATGACCGACATGCGCCCGTCGGGCGGCGGCAAGACGCGGCTGACCTTCTCGGCCCCTTCGCGCGGGCTCATCGGCTACCACGGCGAGTTCCTGTCCGACACGCGCGGGACCGGCATCATGAACCGGCTGTTCGAGCGCTATGGGCCGTACAAGGGGCCGATCACCGGCCGCCAGAACGGCGTGCTCATCTCCATGGAGAAGGGCAAGGCGGTGGCGTACGCGCTGAACGCGCTGGAAGAGCGCGGGGTGCTGTTCATCTCGCCCGGCGACGATCTGTACGAGGGCATGGTGATCGGCGAGAACGCCAAGCCGCAGGACCTGGAGGTCAACCCGCTCAAGTCCAAGCAGCTGACCAACTTCCGCGCTTCGGGCAAGGACGAGGGCATCCGCCTGACTCCGCCGCGGAGGATGAGCCTGGAGCAGGCGATCGCCTACATCCAGGACGACGAGCTGGTGGAGGTCACGCCCAAGGTGGTGCGCCTGCGCAAGCGCTTCCTCGACCCGCATGAGCGCAAGCGGCAGTCGCGCAAGGCGGAGGCGGCCTGAACTAAGCAGCTGTCCCGCTTAGGGATAGGTTCCTTCGGCTCGTCCTGCCAGATAAACCGTTGAACGGTCGAACGGTTGAGTCGGCTCGCCGGACGGTTAACAGCGGCTCCAGCAAGTTCGAGAGCGAGCGGATTGGCGAGTCTTTGCTGATCCCGGGGCGAGACGGACGCAAGGGCTGGACGCTGCATCGCTGAGCGATGTGGGTGCGTCCGGTCCTTCGGCCGCCAGAGTATCGAGACAAGATGACCCTTCGGACGTGGGCGCGCGGTGCGTCGGCCCTGGTGGCTGCCTGTATGCTGACGATCGGTGGAGCGAGTGCCGCCGCGGCGCAGGTGAGCACCGCGTCGGCGACGGTTGCGGCGGCTCCGACGCTCCCGCCCACAGGCAACATCCTCTCGGCTCCTCCGAGCACCTCCACGACGATCACCCCGGCCGTCATCGCCAAGGCACCGGCAGCGGCCACGGCGGCACCCGTTGTCGCGACCCACACCGGCCTGTGGCCGCTGGTATGGGCCAACATGAGCGGAGCGTTGCTCGACGAGGAGCTGTCCTGCATCGCCACGGCGGTCTACTTCGAGGCGCGGGGCGAGCCATTCGATGGGCAGCTGGCGGTGGCCGAGGTAGTCATGAACCGGGCCTACTCGGGCCGTTATCCGCCCAGCTACTGCGCGGTGGTCAAGCAGCCCTGGCAGTTCAGCTTCGTCCGCGGCGGGCGCTTCCCGCCGGTGAACACCTCCAGCGCGTCATGGGCCTATGCCCAGGCGATCACCCGCATCGCCAAGCAGCGGTTGGCCGACAAGCTGCCCGACGACGTGCTGTGGTACCATGCGGACTATGTCGCGCCGGTTTGGGGCCGGCGGCTGAGCCGGGTCGAGAAGATCGGGGCGCACATCTTCTACCGCGCTTGAGCGTCGCGCCGGTCGGCGGCCTGACGGTCCCACCTTGGTACGCGGCATGCCGGTCCCGGCGTCGGGATCCGGTTAACCTTTCGGAAACCATCACCACCTCGCGCGTTGAACCGGCAACTGTTCGTTTGATTGCGAGAAATGGGGATGATCAAGCGCTTGAGCTGCGCGGTGCTGGCCGTTGCGGGGCTTCTTGCCGCGCCTGCCGGGGCGAGCGGCTGGGCCGAGCTGCCTCCCGCGGCGGCGGTCGCGAGCTTCGCGGCGGACCGCGGCGATGCGCCCTTGTGGTTGCGCGGCGGCACCGATGGTGCGCCCGTGCGCGCGCTGCTCGCCGCGCTGCGGCAGGCGCCGCTGGACGGTTTCGCCCAGGGTCCGCAGCTGGCCGCCAGGGTCGAGGCTGCGCTCGCTGGCGCCGACGGCAGTGAGCCGACCGGCCGCCTCCAGGCCGAGCGGCTGCTGTCGTCAGCCTGGGTGATGTACGTCCAGGCGCTGCACTGGCCGGGCGACGGGCTCATCTACGCCGATCCGGCGCTCGTCCGCCGCATCCCGGAGCCGGCGGCGATCCTGCGCGACCTGGCCGCGGCCCCGTCGCTCGAGCGCCACGTGGCGCAGGTCTCCGCGGTGAACCCGATCTACGCCAGCCTGCGTGCAGCGCTTGCGCGGGAGAGTGACGGGCAGGTCCGCCGGACCCTCAGCGCCAACCTCCAACGTGCCCGCGCCTTGCCCGGCAGCGGTCGCTTCGTGCTGGTCGACCTCGCGTCGCAGCAGTTGTGGATGATGGAGGATGGGCGGGCGGCCGACGGCATGAAGGTGGTGGTCGGCAAGACGGAGATGAAGACTCCGCTGATCGCCGGCACCCTCAAGGCCGCCACCCTCAACCCGTACTGGAACGTTCCGCCCGACCTGGTCCGGCGCAACATCGCGCCCGCGGCGGTGAGGAACGGCCCGTCCTGGCTCGAAGCCAGGGGCTATGAAGTGCTGGCGGACTGGAGCGCCGACGCGCGGCCGGTGGCGTTGGACGGCGTGGATTGGCGGGCGGTGGCCGATGGCCGCGCCGAGGTGCGCGTGCGGCAGAAGCCGGGGCCGGGCAACATGATGGGCGCGGCGAAGTTCGAGTTCGCCAAGGCGCAGGGCATCTACCTCCACGATACGCCGGACAAGTCGCTGTTCGGGAGCCCGGTGCGGTTCTTCAGTTCGGGCTGCATCCGCCTGGAGGATGCGGCGCGGCTGGGGCGGTGGCTGGCAGGCCGGGAACTGGCGGCCGAGGGCGATGCTCCGGAACAGGCGGTCGCGCTGCCGCAGCCGGTGCCGGTGTATGTGACTTATCTGACCGCGCGGGTGGACGGGGGGCGGATCGCTATGTCGCCGGATGTTTATGGGTTGGATGGGATGGGGGAGCGACAGCTGGCTTCGCGCTAGTCTCGGGAGAGCCGCCGCGACGTGCATTCGCGGCGTCGGTCCTGTCGGGCTGATCGCCCGCAGGCCGGCCGGCCTTTCGCGTCTCTCGAGGCCCGCCGCTGCCAAGGCAGCCTGGACCGCTGGATCAAGGTGCTCGCCAGGCCGCAACATGCCGTCATGCCAGGCACGGTTACCAGCCTCACCTTCCGCTGCCCCTTTGGCTGGTAGATCGCCCAAGCCTTTGCCGCCGCCGCTTCCGCGTTGGTGGACTTGCCGGCATCAATAACGGCAGGGTTCAAGTTCCTTCCGGCGCGCGGGTCTCACAAACGGACGTTCATCCAGGCTCCGGTGAGCGATTGCAGCCGCCGTCCGGCCAGCCTTTCCAACCCGGTCCCTTGACGAACCGGCCCGGCGTCACGCCCGTGGGCTGGCCGGCCTTCAGGACCTGGACGCCGTTGACGAAGACGTCGCGGACGCCGGTCGCATATTGCATCGGCTTGTCGAACGTCGCGTGGTCGGTGATGGTCGCAGGGTCGAACAGCACGACGTCCGCCGCCATGCCCGGCGCAAGGCTGCCGCGATCGCGCAGGCCGAGGTTGGCGGCGGGAAGCGTGGTCAGCCGGCGGATGGCCTCGGGCAGGGGCGCCGTCTTGCCGTCGCGCACATATCTGCCGAGGAGGCGAGCGAAGTTGCCGTAGGCGCGCGGGTGCGTGCTCGACTTCAGGAACACGCCCTCGGGCGCCGCCGCTTCCGCGTCCGAGCCGAAGCTCATCCACGGGATTGCGGTCTGGCGCCGGACATTCTCCTCGCTCATCAGGAAGTAGATCGCGCCGGCGCGGCCCTGGTCCGCCAGCGTGAGATCGATGACCAGCTGCTCGGGGCTGACCCCGCGCTGCTTGGCGACGTCCGCGAGCGTCTTGCCGATGAGCGGCTTGAGCGATGGCTCCGTCAGGTTGGAGAGCAGGATGCCGCCAGGCCCGGCGTGGAAGTAGAGGTTCTCCCAGTTCTTGCCGGGCTGCCCCATCTCGCGCTTGACCCGCGCGACCACCGCCGGGTCCTTGAGCCGCTTGAGCATCGCTTCGGTGCCGCCGTCCTGCACCCACGGCGGCATCGATGCCGCCACGCCGGTGCCGCCGGCCGTATAGGTGTACATGTCGGCGGTGATCCGCAGCCCGGACGCGCGCGCCGCCTCGACCTTGGCGATGACCTGGTCGAGCTTGTTCCAGTTGGCGCGCCCGACCTGCTTGAGGTGGTAGATTTCCGCCGGCGCGCCCGATCGGCGCGAGATCTCGATCAACTCGTCGATGCTTTCCAGCAGCCGGTCGCCCTCGGAGCGCATGTGGCTGATGTACATGCCGCCGCACTTGCCGGCTTCGCTGACCAGCGCGACGAGCTCGTCCGTTTCGGCGAAGGCGGCGGGCGGGTAGATCAGCGAGCTGCCGACGCCCAGCGCGCCTTCCTCCATCGCCTGGCGCACCAGGCCGCGCATGCGGTCGAGCTGGGCGGGTGTGGGGTCGACGTCAGCCTCGCCGAGCACATGCTGGCGTACGGTGGTCGCGCCGACGAACGAGGCGACGTTGAGCGCGGTGCCCTTGCGCTCGAGAAAGCCGAGGTAATCGCCCAGGGTGGTCCACTGGATCGGGTATTTGATGTCGCCCTGGCGTTCGACCGCCAGCTTCTTCATCGTCGGGCTGAGCGGGCCCATCGACCAGCCTTCGCCCATGACCTCCAGCGTGACACCCTGGCGCAGCTCGCTCTGGCCGAGCGGGTCGACCAGCAGGGACTCGGTGGACCAGCTGAGCATGTTGATGAAGCCCGGCGCGACGGCGAGGCCGTTGGCGTCGACCACCGTCCGCGCGGTCGCGGCTCGCGCGGGGCCGGCATAGACGATGCGGTCGCCGCGGATGCCGACTTCGCCGAGGTAAGGCGCGCCGCCGCTGCCGTCGTAGATCGTGCCGCCGCGGATCAGCACGTCGTAGGCCGGCGCCGGCTGGCTGGCTCCCCCAAGTGCCGCGACCTGCGCCGGGGAGGAGGGTGCAGTCGCGCAGCCGCTCGCCACGGCAGCGAGCGAGACTGCCGCGAGCCACCTGATCATCATTTCGCCACCTCCGCTGCCGCCGCGACCGGCGCGAAATCGAGGTCCTGATAGTCGAAGCTGAAATCGGCGATCGGCGATACCGGCTTCATGCGGATGCGGTCGACCTTACCGTCGGCATCGATCGAGAAGGTGACGTACGCCGGCTCGATCCAGCGCAGCGCCGGGCGCGTCCTGAAGGTGTCGTACTGGTGGTGCACCAGCACGCTGTCCATGCCGCGCGAATGGGGGAACTGGATCGCCAAGGCCTTGCCCGAGCGGCGCACCTTGATGGTCCCGTACCACGGGTCGGCATAGTCGCCGACATAGCGGTCGAGGGACAGCGACGGCCCGACCCGCGCCGGCTTGGCCTGCGCCGCGGTGACCAGCTTGGCGGCCTCGGCCAGCCTCGACTGCCGGAACG
>NZ_CADCWA010000198.1:0-6960 GCF_902806285.1 uncultured Sphingomonas sp.
GCCGCGGGACGGGGTGGTGGCGCGGCTGGCGGGTCTGACCGCCCCGCTCCGGTTGCAGGTGAACGGCAGCGGCGACTGGCAGCGGTGGGACGGGCGGCTGCTCGCCGACCTCGACAACTCCGCGTTCGCGCGGCTGCAGCTGAGCGCCCGCAACGGCACCTTCGGGGTGCGCGGGCCCACGCGCGTGGCGCGGCTGGTCGAAGGTCCCACGGCCGCGCTGCTCGGCCCCATCACCAACGTCGCGCTGCAGTCGACCTGGGAGAACCGCCGCGCCGACCTCAACGCCCGGCTCAGCAGCGATGCCTTCACCCTGGTCGGCAACGGCGTCGCCGATCTCGGCCGCAACCGCCTGGAGGACATGCGCCTCAACTTCGCGCTGCTGAAGCCCGGCGCGCTTGCCCCCAATCTCGCCGGCCGTGACCTGCGCGCGCTGGTCACGCTCGATGGCGAACTGCGCCGGCCGATGGTGGACTATCGCCTTACCGCCACCACCCTCGCCTTCAACGATACGGCGGTGCAGGGCCTGGACGCCCGCGGCGTTGCCAGGTTCGACCGCGACCACATCACCGTGCCCGTGGCCGCCCGCGCCCGCGCGATCACCGGCCTCGACGTCGCCGCGGGCGGGACCATCACCGGCGTCCGCTTGGACGGCGACCTCGCGGTCGACTGGCCGCGCATCCTGTCCGACAACCTCCGCCTCCGCTCCGACCGGATCGACGCGAGGCTGATCGTCCTCGCCGACGTCGCTAGCGGCCTCTACACCGGTGCGGTCGACGGCCGGATCAACAACTACCGCGTCAACAGCGTCGGCATCTTCAACATCGACACGCAGGCCGACCTGAAGACCTTGGGCAACGGCGGTTTCGGCTTGGTCGGGCAGGTCCGAGCGCGGTCCACGCGCCTGTTCAACGAGGGCGTACGCAACTTCCTCGGCGGCAACCTCGTCGCCTCGAGCGACGTCAACTACGGCCAGGACGGCGTGATCCGCTTCTCGCGCCTACGGCTCACCGCACCCCAGCTGCGGGTGACCGACGGCCGCGGCAGCTACTCGCCCGACGGCCGCATCGACCTTCGCGCGACCGGCGTGTCGCGCCAGTACGGCCCCGTCGCGGTGCAGGTCGGCGGCACCGTCTCCAGCCCGCAGGCGACCGTCACCGCCGCGAACCCCGGCTTCGGCCTCGGCATCGCGGGCCTCAGCGCACGGATCCGCAGCCGCGGGAACGCCTACGACGTGGTGGCCAGCGGCAACAGCCAGTACGGTCGCTTCACCGCGGACGTCTCGGTCCTGGCTGGTGGCGGCCCCCTGACGTTCGACATCCGCCGCGCAACGCTCGCCGGCGTGAACTTCCGCGGCCGGGTCCGCCAGTCGCCCGCCGGTCCCTACCTCGGCCAGCTGACCGCGAGCGGCCAGGGCCTCGCCGGCGTGGTCCGCCTCGGCAGCGTCGGCCGCTATCAGTCGGCCGTCGTCAACCTGCGCGCCAGCAACACGGTCCTGCCCCCGCCCGCCAACATTGCGGTAGGCAGCGCCGTCGTCGACGCCCGCGTGGTCCTCTACGACCGACCCGAAGTCGTCGCCGACGTGCAGCTGGCGCAGGCCCGGCTCGGCACGACCGACCTCAACGCACTGCGGGCGCAGGTCAACTATCGGGGCGGCAGCGGCTTCGCCCGGATGATCGCGGAAGGCACGTCCGGCGTGCCCTTCCGCGTTGCGGTCAACAGCGAGCTCACGCCCGACCTGTGGCGTGCGGCGCTGCGCGGCCGGGTCA
Source organism: uncultured Sphingomonas sp. (assembly GCF_902806285.1). GTDB lineage: Bacteria > Pseudomonadota > Alphaproteobacteria > Sphingomonadales > Sphingomonadaceae > Sphingomicrobium. Next base: position 1,767 of record NZ_CADCWA010000198.1, read on the forward strand.
GCGGCATCGACATCCAAACCGCCTCGCCCGCCCGGATCGTCCCGCGGGGCGGCAGCTATGAGCTCCTCCCCACCCGCCTCACCTTCGACCAGGGCAACGTGCGCCTGGCGGGTACCTACGGAAGCGGCCAGCTTCGCCTGCAGAGCCGAATCGACAGCCTGGACATGGAGCTGCTCAACGCCTTCGTTCCCGGCCTCGGCCTCGACGGCACCGCGAGCGGTAGCATCGACTTCGCCCAGGCCGGGGCAGCCCTGCCCCGCATCGACACGCGGCTCGCCATCCGCGGCTTCACCCGCACCACCGCCGCCTCCGTCAGCCGTCCGCTCGACGTGAATCTCGTCGGGCAGCTCCAGCCCGCGGGCGGCGACCTCCGCGTGGTCATGCGCACCCGCGGCACGGTGGTCGGCCGGGTCCAGGCGGCGGTCCTCCCGCTGGGCCCCGGTGCGGGCAGCTGGACCGAGCGGCTGTCCGGAGCCCCGATCCGCGGCGGCATCCGCTACATCGGCCCGGCCGACGCGCTCTTCTCGCTGGCGGGTCTCGCCGACCAGAGCCTGGCCGGTCCGCTGGGCGTCGCCGCCGACTTCAGCGGCCGGGTGTCGCGCCCGCAGCTGGCCGGGATTATCCGCGGCCGCGGCCTCACCTACAGCAACGCCACCTACGGCACGCGGCTGACCGACATGACGCTGGCCGGGCGCTTCACCGGCGAGCGGCTGCAGATCGACCAGCTGAACGCCCGCGCGGGGGGCGGCACGGTGACCGGCAACGGCTACGTCAGCCTGGCCGCGGCCAGCGGCTATCCGGCGAACTTCGAACTCGCGCTCAACAACGCGCGGCTCGCCAACAGCGAGGCCCTGCGCACCACCGCCACCGGCCAGGTCCGGCTGGTCAAGGCCGCCAACCAGTCGCCGGTGCTGAGCGGCACCGTGCGCCTGCCCGCCACCCGCTACCGCATCATCCGCCAGGGCTCGGCCGAGGTGCCGGTGCTGACCGGGGTGCGGTTCAAGCCGCCGCGTGGGCCCGCCCGGGTGACCGGCGACGCACCGCCGCCCACCGACGCGGGCTTCGGCGACGTCGCGCTCGACCTCGACATCATCGCGCCGGGCGAGCTGTTCGTGACCGGCATGGGTCTGGAGTCCGAGTGGCGCGCCGACCTCGACGTGTCCGGCACCAGCCAGAACCCACGGGTTGCGGGCACCGTCGACCTGGTCCGCGGCACGCTCGGCTTCGCCGGCCGCAACTTCGAGCTTCAGGAAGGGCGCATCAGGTTCAACGGCGGCGGAACGGAGGACGCCCGGATTACCCTCAGCGCCACGGAGACGATCGAGGACGTGGAGGTGAGCGTCAACGTGACCGGGTCCGCCCTGGACCCGCGCATCACCTTCTCCAGCTCGCCCGGCTTGCCGCAGGACGAGATCGTCTCGCGCATCCTGTTCGGAAACTCGGTCGGCAGCCTATCGGCGATTCAAGCGGTGCAACTGGCGGCTTCGCTCAACTCCCTGCGCGGCACCGGCGGCGGGCTGAACCCGCTCGGCAAGCTGCGGGCAGCGACCGGCTTCGACCGGCTGCGTGTGCTCGGCCCGGACGACACGGCCGGCCGCGGCGCGGCGCTGGCCGCCGGCAAGTACATCGGCGACAACATCTACCTGGAGGTGGTCACCGACGCCCGCGGCTTCACCGCCACCCAGCTGGAGATCACCCTCAGCCGCGCCCTGTCGGTGCTCAGCCAGGTCGGCGGATCGGGCACCAGCAACGTCAACGTGCGCTACCGGAAGACCTACTGATGCGCGCCGTCCTGCCCCTCGTCCTGCTGCTCGGCGCGTGCCGCGACGAGCCGAGTTTCGACAAACGCTACAGCGACACCGCCAACGCGATCGAGGAGCGCGCGGCCAACCTCGACGCCGAGCTAAACGAAGCAGACGCCCGCAACGATCAGAGCACGTAGCGCATCCGCACCGTCTGCGCGCTCGCCCCGGGCGCGAGGGTGAATCGCACTTCCTCAGCCCGCGGCGGGCGCATGTGGATGGTCGGATTGTTCGAAAAGCCGAACCCCTCGCGCGGGATGCCCAGCGTCATGTCGAGCTTGCCGTTGCCGTTCTCGTCATGGATCACCAGCAGCGCGTAGCTGCCGGGCCGAAGCTTCGCCAGGGACAGCTGAGCGGCTTTGGCGGCGGGTACGTTCAGCATCGCCGCCCCGCTCTCCTTGCACTCCAGGAAGCGCGCCGACGACTGGGTCAGGCACACCCGCACCAACCCTTTGCCGCTGCGCAGGCCGGCGAGCTTGACGTTCAGGTCCGCGGCTGGCGGCGGCGCTGTCCCGACGATCCCCAGCATCAATCCCGCCAGCATCAGCCCGCGCCCGAGCCTCCCCCGCTCCATCCGTTCCATTCCCCGCTCCCCTTGGTCCCAAGTTGATGTGCTTAACTGGAGAAGATTGCCAGTAGCTTGACGCCCATCCGCCCGCGTGCCGGCACGGCCGGGCTTAAGCCTCGCTTCGCGGGGCGCTTCCCGCTAGCAGCCCTTCCATGCCGCCCGAGCGTTTCGACCTGTTGATCCTCGGCGGCGGGCTGGCAGGAGGGTTGTGCGCACTGGCATTGGCGCAGCGGCGGCCGGAGCTGACCGTCGGGATCGTCGAACCGGGCGAGCGGCTGGGTGGCAACCACCTTTGGTCCTTCTTCGAAAGCGACGTGGCGCCGCGCGACCGCGGGATCGTCGAACCGCTCGTCGTGCATCGCTGGCCGGGCTACCGGGTCGACTTCCCCGAGCACGGGCGCCGGCTCACACAGGCTTACCGCTCGATCGAGAGCGAGCGGCTCGACCAGGTCGTCAGGGCCGTTCTGCCGCCCGAGCGCATCATCCGCGCCGCCGCTGTGGAGGTCACGTCCACTTCCGCGACCCTCGATAGCGGCGAAGTGCTGACCGCCCGCGCCGTGCTCGACGCCCGCGGCGGCAAGGCTGAGGGGCTGCGGCTCGGCTGGCAGAAGTTCCTGGGCCAGCTGCTGCACGTGCCCCAGGGCCACGGCGTCGCCGAGCCGGTGGTCATGGACGCGACCGTCGACCAGGCGGAAGGCTACCGCTTCGTCTATTGCCTGCCCTTCAGCGCGACCGAGCTGTTCGTCGAGGACACCTACTACACCGACGGCCCGGAGCTCGACCGCGAACTCCTGGCAGAGCGGATCGCCGACTATGCCGCGGCCCGGGGCTGGCAGATCGCCGGCCGCAGCCGCGAAGAGACCGGGCAGTTGCCCGTAGTCACCGGCGGCGACTTCGACCGCTTCTGGCCCGCGGACGATCCGGTCGCCCGAGCCGGCGCCCGCGGCGGGTTCTTTCATCCGCTCACCAGCTACTCGCTTCCGGACGCGGTGCGCTTCGCCTCCTGGCTGGCTGACGAGCTGCCGCTGGACGATCTCGCCGCGGCCACCCGCGCCCGCGCGCTGCAGCACTGGCGGCGCGGCTGGTACAACCGGCTGCTCGCCCGGATGCTGTTCCACGCCGCCGATCCGCCGCAACGCCATCGCGTGCTCCAGCGCTTCTATCGCCTGCCCGAGCCGCTGATCGCCCGCTTCTATGCTGGACGAAGTTCGGTTGCAGACCGCATACGCATCTTGGCCGGCAAGCCCCCCGTCCCCATCTCGCGGGCGCTGCGGGTCCTGAAGGAAGAGCATTGAAGAGCGCGATCGTCATCGGTGCCGGCTTCGGCGGTCTCGCCCTCGCGATCCGCCTCCAGTCCGCCGGAGTGCAGACCACGATCGTGGAAGCGCGCGACAAGCCGGGCGGCCGGGCCTATGTGTGGGAGCGCGACGGCCATGTCTTCGACGCCGGGCCGACGGTCATCACCGATCCCGACTGCCTCGCCCGGCTGTGGCAGCTGTCCGGGCAGAACATCGCGGACGACGTCGAGCTGGTGCCCGTCACGCCCTTCTACCGGCTCGACTGGCCCGACGGGACGGTGTTCGACTACACCAACGACGACGAGCAGCTGCGCGCCTCCATAGAGAAGCTGAACCCGCGCGACTGGGAGGGGTACAAGCGCTTCCTCGCCTACTCAGCAGGCGTGTTCGAGGAAGGCTATCGCAAGCTCGGGACCAAGGCGTTCGAGAGCCCCCTCGACATGCTCAAGGCGGCGCCGGCCTTGGCCCGCTACCAAGCGTGGCGCTCGGTCTACTCGATCGTCGCCGGCTATGTGGAGGACGAGCACCTCCGCCAGGCGCTGAGCTTCCACACGCTGCTGGTCGGCGGCAATCCGCTGACCTGTTCGTCGATCTACGCGCTCATCCACAAGCTGGAGCGCGACGGCGGCGTGTGGTTCGCCAAGGGTGGCACGAACAAGCTGATCGCCGGCATGGTGCGGCTGTTCGAGCGGCTGGGCGGCGAGCTGCGGCTGGCCGATCCGGTGGTCGCGATCGAGACCGAGGGCGAGCGCGCCCGCGCCGTCCGCACCCGCTCGGGCTGGCGCGGGACGGCCGACGCGGTCGCCTCCAACGGCGACATCCTCCACAGCTACGGCCTGATCGAAGGCAGCCGCCGCGGCCCCGCCCAGGTCCGCAGCCTGAAGCGCAAGCGCTACTCGCCCAGCCTGTTCGTCCTGCACTTCGGCCTGGAGGGGACCTTCCCCGGAATCCCGCACCACACCATCCTGTTCGGTCCGCGCTACCAGGGGCTGCTCGGCGACATCTACAAGCGTGGGCAGCTGGCGGCCGACCCGGCGCTCTACCTGCACCATCCGACCGTCACCGATCCGGGCATGGCGCCGGAAGGCTGCTCCACCTTCTATGCGCTCGCCCCGGTGCCGAACATGGGCCAGTGCGCGATCGACTGGGACCAGGACGGCGAGCGCTATGCCGAGGTCATCCTCGACGTGCTGGAAGAGCGGCTGATCCCCGACATCCGCCAGCGCATCCGCACCCGTTTTCACTATGCTCCGGCCGACTTCGGCCGCGACCTCGGCGCCCACTTGGGCTCGGCCTTCAGCCTGGAACCGGTGCTGTGGCAGAGCGCCTGGTTCCGCACCCACAATCGCGACGACAAGATCCGCAACCTCTACTTCGTCGGGGCCGGCACCCACCCCGGCGCCGGCATCCCGGGCGTGGTCGGCAGCGCGGAGGCCACCGCGGGATTGATGCTCGCGTGAGTTCTGCGGACGAGCGGGCACGGCTGGTCGAGGCCGCGCTGGCGAGCATCTCGGTCGGCTCCAAGA
>NZ_CADCWA010000198.1:7054-7364 GCF_902806285.1 uncultured Sphingomonas sp.
CCCGACAACCCCGGCGAGCGCATCGCCATTCTGAAGGACCGGACCGCTCAGGCCTTGAGCAACGAACCGACGGGCGTCGTCGCGTTTGAAGCGCTGCGCACCGTGGCCCGCGAGTGCTCCATCCCCTCACAAGTCGCCTACGACCATCTCGCCGGCTTCGAGCGCGACGCGGCGGGGTGGCGGCCGGAGACGGAGGACGAGCTGCTGTCCTATTGCTACCAGGTCGCGGGCGCGGTTGGAGTGATGATGGCCCATGTCATGGGCGTCGTCCCGAACGACACGGACACGCTGGACCGCGCCGCCGACCTCG
>NZ_CADCWA010000199.1 GCF_902806285.1 uncultured Sphingomonas sp.
TGAGGTGGTCCGCCGCCCTCGCGCTGCTGCTGGCGGCTTGCGGCGGTGGCGAGCAGGCGACGGCGATCGACGGTTCCTCGCCCGAACGCTTCGCGCAGACCACACAGGCGGCGCGGGGCGACCTGCCCGTGGCCGACCGCCTCGACTACGACCGCGCGCTCGCCAGCGTCGGCACCCGCCGCTTCGGCGACAAGGACAAGGCCGCGCTCGCCCGGACGACGTTCGACGGCATGACGGCGGAGCAGGTAGTGGCCGACTACCGCGCGCGGCAGCGGTAGTACCCCGGCGAACGCCGGGGTCCAGCGCTGACGGCTGGACCCCGACTTGCGTCGGGGTACAAGAGGGCATGAAAGCCCTCCTCTCCCACCAGCCCGGCGGCCCCGACACCCTCCGAGTGACCGACCTCCCCGACCCCCAGCCCGGACCAGGCCAGCTCCTGGTCCGCGTCCGCGCGGCGGCCATCAACTACCCCGACGTCCTCATCATCGAGGACAAGTATCAGTTGAAACCTCCCCGCCCGTTCGCGCCCGGCGGCGAGATTGCGGGCGAGGTCATCGGCCTCGGCGAAGGCGTCGAGGGCTGGCAGCAAGGTGACCGCCTCCTTGCCGTTCCCGGCTTCGGCGGCCTGTCCGAGCTCATCACCATCCCCGCCGCCAGCGCCTTCCGCCTGCCGCCGGAGCGCAGCTTCATCGAAGGCGCCGCGCTCCTCCTCACCTACGCCACCTCCATCCACGCCCTGTGGGACCGCGGCCGCTTGCAAGCCGGCCAGACGCTCCTGGTCCTCGGGGCGGCCGGCGGGGTCGGCCTCGCCGCAGTCGAGCTCGGCAAAGCCCGCGGCGTCCGGGTGATCGCCGCCGTCTCCTCCGAGGACAAGGCCCAGGCCGCGCGCGAGGCCGGCTCCGACGACGCCATCGTCTACCCGCGCGGCCCGTTCGACCGCGACGGCCAGAAGGCGCTCGCCGACCAGTTCAAGGCCGCGGTCGGGCCCGCCGGCGCGGACGTCATCTACGATCCGGTCGGTGGCGACTATGCCGAGCCCGCGCTACGCGCCATCGCCTGGGAAGGCCGCTACCTGGTGGTCGGCTTCCCCGCCGGCATCCCCAAGCTTCCGCTCAACCTCACCCTGCTGAAGAGCTGCGACGTATGCGGCGTGTTCTGGGGCGCCTTCGCGATGCGCGATCCTCGCGCAAACGCCGCCCACGTCGCCGAGCTCTTCCAGCTATGGGACGGAGGCAAGATCAGCCCCAGGGTCAGCGCCACCTTTCCGCTCGACCGCGCCGGCGAGGCGATCGCCGCCATGGCCGCCCGCCAGGTGATCGGCAAGCTGGTGGTGGAGATCGCATGAGCCTCGCGGTTCGCCGCCTCGGGCCGGGCGACGTCGCGGCGTTCCGCACCATGAACCGGCTGTTTGGGGAAGCGTTCGAGGACCCCGACAGCTACGCCTCGGCGCCGCCCGGCGACGCCTATGTCGAGGCGCGTCTGGCGAACCCGGAATTCGTCGCCCTGCTCGCCACGATGGGAGGAGAGCCCGCCGGAGCGCTCGCCGCCTACGAACTCAAGAAGTTCGAGCAGGAACGCAGCGAACTCTACATCTACGACCTGGCCGTCGCCGAGCCGCACCGGCGGCAGGGCGTCGCCAGCGCGCTGATCGCCTGGCTCCAGGACCATGCGGCGGCCGTCGGCGCCTGGGTCGTCTACGTCCAGGCCGATCCGCCCGACCTTCCCGCCGTCGCCCTGTACGACAAGCTCGGCACGCGCGAGGAAGTGCTGCACTTCGACATACCTGTGCGAAGGCCCTGATCGGCTGATCCGTTGCCTGCCGCCCCCGCTCCCCCTATCTGCAGTGGCGAGAACAGCCGGATGGTGAGCCCATGACCACCTTTGACGATCGCGAACGCGCCTTCGAGACCAAGTTCGCGCATGACGAGGAGATGCGCTTTCGCCTGCTCGCCCGGCGCAACAAGCTGCTCGGGCTGTGGGCGGCGAAACTGATGAGCCTGTCTCCGGCAGAGGCCGACTCCTACGCCATGGATGTGGTGCGCGCCGACTTCGAGGAAGCGGGCGACGAGGACGTGATCCGCAAGCTGCTCGGCGATCTCACGGGCGCGGGCGTCGATGTGGACGACGCGCAGATTCGCGAGCAGCTCGGCTTCAAGACGGCCGAAGCCAAGCGCCAGCTGGTGGATGCGCAATAGCCATGCCGATGGCCGCTAAAGAAATCGAAGACTTGATCCGCGCCGCCATCCCCGACGCGGAGGTCACCATCCGCGATCTCGCCGGCGACGGCGACCATTATGCCGCGCGCGTGGTGTCGGCGAGCTTCGCCGGACTGCCGCGCGTGCGCCAGCACCAGCGGGTCTACGCCGCGCTGGGCGGGCGCATGGGCGACGAACTTCACGCACTGCAGCTCGAAACCGCGGTGCTCTGACGGAGAACAAGCAATGACCGACGCAACCAGCCGCATCGACCAGCTCGTTAAGAGCAACGACGTCGTGCTCTTCATGAAGGGCACCGCCCTGTTCCCGCAGTGCGGCTTCTCCAGCCGCGCCGTGGCGATCCTCGACCACCTGGGCGTGCCGTTCGAGACGGTGGACGTGCTCCAGGACCAGGAGGTCCGTCAGGGCATCAAGGCCTATTCGGATTGGCCCACCATTCCCCAGCTCTACGTCCGCGGCGAGTTCGTCGGCGGCTCTGACATCATGATGGAGATGTTCGAGAACGGCGAGCTGCAGCAGCTGGTCACGGCCGAAGCCTGAATGGAAGAAAAGGGACGGCGCGCGGGGACCAGATCCGCAGCGCCGTCCCTTCTCAGCTTGGCGTGGAACCAATGTGGACGCTCTTACGAAGCACCCTCCATGCCAACTCTGGCAGAACCGGAATTTTCTGCCATTGTACCTCCTGAAAAACTATTGGCCCGCGAATATCCTGTAAACTGCATCGACAGTTTGCCGTCAGGCGCGCGGTTCCGCTAGACAGTGGCCCCATGCACGGCCCCATGCCTGAACCCCGAGGCGGTGCGCGCCTCTACTGCGACCTGACCCAGAGCTGGTCGGCGGTGGGCGGCGGCGTCGGCACCTACCTGCGGGCCAAGCGCGCGCACATTCTTGAGAACACGCCGCATCGCCACCTGCTGATCCTGCCGGGCGAGCGGGACCTGGTAGAGGAGGATGGCGGCGCGATCACCGTTTGGATCAAGTCGCCCCAGGTTCCGTTCAGCCCCAATTACCGCCTGCTCCTCCGCAACCCGGCCGTGCGCGAGGCCCTGGAGCGGTTCCGCCCCGACGCCATCGAGTGCCAGGACGCCTACAACTTGCCATGGGCGGCGCTTGCCCACCGCAAGCGGCACCCGCACGTCGCCCTGGTTGCGGGCTACATGACCGACTTCCCGACGGTGTACGCGGACCGGCCCTTCTCCAAGGCGTTCGGCACGGCGGTCGGCCGCGGAGCCGCGCGGCTCTGCTATAATTATTGCGGTCGCCTCTATCGCCAGTTCGATGCCGTCTATGCCTTGTCCAATCACGGCGGCGGCAACAGGCTCCGCTCGCTCGGCGTCGACCCGGTGCACATTCTACCGCTTGGTGTCGAACTGGAAGCGTTCGGCCCCGACAAGCGCGATCCCGCGCTGCGCCGCGAACTCGGCCTCACCGACCACCAGCCGCTGCTGATCTACGTCGGCCGGCTCGACATGGAGAAGCGGCCGGACATCGTGGTGGAGGCCTTCCGCCGCTTGCCCCCCGAACTCGGCGCCAAGCTGGTGATCCTGGGCCAGGGCCCGCAACGCGAGCAGTTCGAGGCGCTCGGCGATCCGCGGATCATCACTCCGGGGTTCGTAACCGACCGCCCCAGCCTCGCCCGCTGGCTCGCGTCCAGCGACATCTACGTCTCGGCCATGCCCAACGAGACGTTCGGCGTGTCGGTGATCGAGGCGCAGGCGTCCGGCCTGCCGGTGGTTGGAGTCGCCGCTGGCGCAATGCTGGAACGGGTGCTGCCCGGCATGGGCAAGCTCGGCGCGGTAGCCGACCCTGATTCCATGGCGGCGAACATCCTGGAAGTGTGGCGGGACGATCCCCGCGGTACCGGCGCGCGCGGGCGGGCGCATGTCGCCGGGGAGTTCAGCTGGCGCCACAGCATGGACGTGCTGTTCGGCGAGGTGCTTCCGGCCGCGTTCGCGCGCCGGGCGGCCGCCCTCAACAGCACCGGCCCGGCGCCGCTCGCCGCGGCGGCCTGAAGCAAGCTCCACCCATGGCCGCGCCCTACGGACGCCTGATCGAGGCCGAGCCCGGCATCGCCCGGCTGCTCGCGCCCAACCCGTCGCCTTACACCTCGACCGGGACCCAGGTGCATCTGGTTGGGACGCGCGAGCTGACCATCGTCGATCCCGGTCCGGACGATGCCGAACATGAGGAAGCGCTGCTTGCCGCCATTGCCGGCCGCCCGGTCGCCGCCATCCTCGTCACCCACACCCACCGCGACCACTCGCCCGCGGCGGCGGCCTTGCGCGAGCGGACCGGCGCCCCCGTGATCGGCTGCGCTCCGCTGGCGCTGGACGGGCTCGGGCCAGGCGCAGAGTCGTTCGATCGCGCCTACCGGCCCGACCGGGTCCTCGGCGATGGCGAGAGCGTGCCGGTGGACGGCCGCACCCTCACCGCCATCGCCACACCCGGCCATACCTCCAACCACCTCTGCTTCGCCGACGAGGGCAGCGGCGTCCTGTTCAGCGGCGACCATGTCATGGGCTGGTCGACCAGCGTCGTCATCCCGCCCGACGGGAACATGGGCGACTACCTGCGCAGCCTGGAGAAGCTGCGCGGCCGATCCGACCGCATCTACTACCCCGCGCACGGCGATCCGGTCGCCGACCCGCAGCGGCTGGTCCGCGGAATGCTCAGCCATCGCTTGCAGCGTGAGGCGCAGGTCCGCCGCCGCCTGGCCGAGGGGGACCGCACGGTGGAGCAGATCGTAACATCGGCCTACCCGGCATTGGACCCGCGCCTGGTCCCCGCGGCGGGCGCGTCCGTGCTCGCGCACCTGTTGGACCTTCAGGAACGCCGACTCGTTCAGCAGGACGACGAGCAATGGACACTTCTCGCATAAACCGCCCTCGCCGCTCCGGCTTCCCGGTCCGCCGCCTGCTCTGGGGAGTGCTGGCCATCGCCGCGCTGATCGGCCTCGGCTATTACCTCGCCCGCCACCAGGACCGGCAGGTGCAGGAGGAAGTCGAGGCGAGCGACCTCGATCGCTTGGTGGTGGCCCTGCGCGAGAACCGCAACCGGCTGGAGGTTTACCGGCTTTCCGGCACCGTGACGACCAAGCGCGAGACCCGCGGCGGTATCGGCGATATCCTTCAGGGCGAGATGACGGTGCGGCAGCCCTGGTCGGTGGCCTACTTCGTCAACATGGGCGACCTCGGCCTGGACGATTATGTGTGGGACGAACGGACCCGGACCCTGCTCGTCCGGGCGCCGGCCGCCTCGCCCGAGGCGCCCAACATCGACGAAAGCCGGCAGGTGGTCGCGTATGACGGACCGCTGATCACCCGCGACATGCAGTCGAGGCTGCGACAGGGGGTGGCCATCGGCGCGCGGCAGCAAGCGGCGGGGGAGGCTGCCAAGCCGGAGAACCTCGCCGCCGCTACCCGTTCTGCGCGGGAAGCGATTGCGCGCAACATCCAGGGCCCGCTTCAGGCCGCGGGCCTGGGCAACGTCACCGTTGTGGTTCGCGCCCCAACCGACGGCCGCGCCGGCGGTAGCGAACGCTGGGATGTCAGCCGTTCGATCGCCGAGGTGTTGGAGGAGCGCGCGGCGACCCGCTGACTCTTCCGTTCGAGCAGCGCAACGCACATATAAGCGGGCATGACCGCACCCGTTCACAGCCTCAAGGGCGCTGACCTGCTGGCCGAGATCGACCGGCTGAAGCGCGAGCGCAACGCCGTGATCCTGGCGCACTACTATCAGAAGCCCGAGATTCAGGACCTCGCCGATTTCGTTGGCGACAGCCTCGACCTGTCGCGCAAGGCTGCGGCGACGGACGCGGACGTGATCGCCTTCTGCGGCGTCCGCTTCATGGCCGAGACCGCGAAGATCCTGTCGCCCGAGAAAACGGTGATCCTGCCCGACATGGACGCCGGCTGCAGCCTGGAGGACAGCTGCCCGCCCGACCAGTTCGCCGCCTTCCGCGCCGCGCACCCGGACCATATCGCACTGACCTACATCAACTGCTCGGCGGCGGTGAAGGCGCTCAGCGACGTGATCGTCACCAGCAGCAGCGCGGACATCATCCTCCAGCAGATCCCGAAGGATCAGCCGATCATCTTCGGCCCCGACCGGCATCTCGGCGGCTATCTCGCCCGTAAGACCGGCCGCGACATGCTGCTGTGGCCGGGCGTGTGCATCGTCCACCAGGCGTTCAGCGAAACCGAGCTGCTGAAGCTCAAGGCCCAGTACCCCGATGCGCCGGTCGCGGCCCATCCCGAGTGCCCGCCGCACATCGTCGACCATGCCGAGCTCGTCGGCTCGACCAAGGCGATCCTCGACTTCGCGATCCGCAGCCCCAGCGACACCATCCTGGTCGCGACCGAGCCGCACATCATCCACCAGATGGAAAAGGCGGCGCCGGACAAGACCTTCATCGGCGTGCCCGGCGGCGACGGCAACTGCAACTGCAACATGTGTCCCTACATGGCGCTTAACACGCTGGAGAAGCTCTACGTCGCCCTGCGCGACCTCGAGCCCCGCATCGAGCTCTCGCCGGAGATCATGGACCGCGCCCGCGTGCCCCTCGAGCGCATGCTGGGAATGGCCGGGCGAACGGTCGGCCAAGGCGATGTCGGCCGACCGGTGATCGGCGGGAGCTGACGGCCGCCTTCCCACGCAGATGGTCCCGATGGTCGCGGTCGTGGCGTGGTTCCGCCGGGTGCAGGATCGGTGATGGGAAAGAGCCGTGCGGGCTGCCGCAGGGCAAGTGGAGCAGGTGCAATCCTATTGTGCAGGGGTGCTGACAACGGACGCGGGCGTTACCGCTGCGAAGACCTACTCAGCCTTTTGCGGAAGCGAAGCGGTCGCCGGCACTCCAAGATATAGCACTCCAGAATAGCCATCCGCGATGCCGTTATCCAAAACTAACGCCCGGGTGCGATCGCCGGAAGTAGGTCCGAGGTTCTGCACTCGGCATCCATTGTCCATACACGCCCACATCGATCCGCCATCAGAACGAACGTCGATCGAAGCCACCTTGTCGGGAGGAAGGTAGCCAGCCATGGGCGTGTATGTCTGGTATGAAGCGGAAGGCGTTAGTCGCGCGTGCAGATTGCCAACCAGAGCTAAAACAAGC
>NZ_CADCWA010000200.1 GCF_902806285.1 uncultured Sphingomonas sp.
GGTGCTGATCGTCGGATCCATCGCCGGCCACCTCGCGGGCTCGTTCCAGGCGGTGTACAACGGCACCAAGGCGTTCATCGACAGCTTCGCCGCGGCGCTGGGCAACGAGCTGAAGGATACGGGTGTCACCGTCACCTGCCTCAAGCCCGGCGCGACCGAGACCGAGTTCTTCGAGCGCGCCGGCATGGAGGACACCAAGGTCGGCCAGGCCAAGAAGGACGACCCCGCGGACGTCGCCAGGACCGGCTGGGAAGCGATGAAGGACGGCAAGGAAAGCGTCGTCTACGGCCTCAAGAACAAGGCGCAGGTGTGGGCATCGGGCATCCTGCCGGAATCCGCGACCGCGGCCATGCACCGCCAGCAGGCGGAGCCGGGCAGCGGGTCCTAGCGCCTAGATCGCGGCTTCGAGCGTCGCCCGGACGCCGCGCGGCGCTGGCTTGTAGTCGACCTTGGTCGCGAGCGCCTTGGCCATCGCGTTGATCAGGCGGGAGCCGAGCCCGGTGCCCTGCGGTTCGGCGGACTGGTCGAACCCGCAGCCGTCGTCCTCGACCGACAGGCGGAAGCCGGCGTCGCCCGCGCGGCGGAAATCGACCCGGATCTCGCCGCCCTGGTCCTCGCCATAGGCATATTTGCAGGCGTTGCTGACGAGCTCGCTGACGATGACACCCAGGCTCATCGCTTTTTCGGCATGGAGCTTGATGGGTTCGGCCGTGAGGCGGATGTCGCGCGGCGCCTGCTCGCTCGACCAGGTCTCCTCCAGCTCGGCGATCAGCGCCGTGAGATATTCGTCCATGGCGACGCTCTGCACGTCGTCCGACGCGTACAGCCGGCGATGGACCTGAGCGATGGCGAGCACCCGGCGTTCCGTGTCCGCCAGCGCTTCGCGCGCCGGACCCGCCGGTACCAGCCGCGCCTGCATGCCGACCATGTTGGACACGATCTGCAGCGAGTTGGCGACCCGGTGGTTGACCTCGTGCAGCAAGGTCTGCAGCCGCTCGTTCGAGGCCTTGAGGGCGTCCTCCGCCTCCGCCTTGGCCTGCTGCAGGCGAACGGTGGCGAGGGCATGGACGAAGGCGCGCTCAAGCAGGTCGACGAAATCGTCGCCGGTCGATTTCACGACATATTCGAACGCGCCCGCCTTGAGCGCCGCGACCGCTATGCGGCTTTCTTCCGAGCCGGTGACGTAGACGATGGGGGGGCAGTGGGGCAGCTTGCGGAGCTCGGCCAGGGTGGCGAGTCCGTCCATCTCGGGCATGTAGTGGTCGACTGCGATCAGATCGAACCGGCCGTCACGCGCGGCTGCGACCCCGTCCGGACCGCCTGCCGCGGTGACAACGGTATGTCCGCGGCGCACCAGCAGTTTCTCCACCAGCCTTCGCAGGCCGGCGTCGTCGTCGATGTACAGGATGTGCCGCGGCTCGTGCATCAGGCCTCGACGTCGGGCACCTGCATCACCGCCAGGAACAGGCCGAGCTGGCGGATCGCGTCGGCGAAGCTCTCGTAGTTGACGGGCTTGGTGATGTAGACGTTGGCACCCAGGTCGTAGCAGCGCTGGATCTCGGTGCGGTCGTCGGTGGTGGTCAGCACCACCACCGGCGTGCGCTTCAGATGCTCGTCGCCCTTGATCCGGACCAGGATGTCCGTGCCGCTCATGTCCGGCAGATTGAGGTCGAGCAGCACCAGCGCCGGGCCGTTGCGGGCCGGTCCCTCCGGATGGTTGAACAGGTAATCGATCGCTTCTCCGCCATTCAGGAAGTGGCAAAGGTCGTTGGAGATGCCGGCGCGGCGGATGTTCTTCTCGATCAGCCGCGCATGGCCTTCATCGTCCTCGATCATGACGATGTTGACCGGTCGTTGGTTGTTCAATCCGCCCCTCCCAGGTCGCTGAAGCGCTGCGGCAGGTGTAGGCGGAACAGCGTGCCTTCGCCAAGTGCCGACTGCAATTCGATAGTTCCGCCAAGGCGATAGACCAGGGCGCGAACATGGGCGAGGCCGATGCCTTCGCCCGGCTGGTCCTGCTTGCCGGCCCGGCGGAACAGGTCGAACACCCGGACATGGTCCGCCGGATCGATGCCGCGGCCGTTGTCCTCGATCTCGTAAACGACCCGGTCGCCGCCGCTGCGGCCACCAACCCGGATCAGGCCGGGCCGACCGGGCTGCAGATACTTGACTGCATTTTCCAGGAGGTTGGAGAAGATCTGCTCGATCGCGAGCCGATCGCTGTGGAGGTCGGGAACGTCGGCGTCGATGCTGAGCGTCGCCTCCGCATCCTTGAGCCGATGTTCAAGCGTGCCTGCGAGGTCCTCGAGCAGCGGCCGCATGGCCAAGGGTTCGGGATTCAAGGTTCGCCGGCCCTGGCGGGACAGGGTCAGGATGGCGTTGATCAGCCGGTCCATCTTCTGGGTGGAAGAGCGGATGAAGCCGATCGCCTCCGGCAGGTCCTCGCGGGCATGGCGGATCTCCGCGGTGACCAGTTGCGGCGCCTCCCGCTCCGCCCGCTCCACCAGTCCCCCGATCGCCCGGTCGGCGGTCTCCAGCTCGGCCGTGAAGCCGAGCACGTTGACCAGCGGCGAGCGCAGGTCGTGGCTGACGATGTAGGCGAAGCGCTGGATCTCCTCGTTGGCGCGAGTGAGGTCCGCGGTGCGGAGGCGGACCTGGCCTTCGAGGTCCGTGTTGAGCAGATGAAGCTCGTCGCGGGCCCGGGTGAGGCGGCTGGTGTAACGGCGCACCAGCCCGTAGACCGCCGCGCCGAGCAGCAGCAGCAGCAGCCCGGCCGCCGCGAGAGCCCATTGCAGCTGCGATCGGCGCTTGGCTTCCGTGCCCTGCCGCTCGGCGAGTAGTCGCAGCTCCGCGTCATGCATCCGACGCGCAAGTATGCGGATCTGCTCGATCTGGCGCACCTTGACCCGCTCGATGAACAATTGCCGGGCCGCGCCGAGTTGTCCGCGCTCGGACCTCGCCATCAGGTCGCGGTCGATCGCGAGCTGGCTTTCGATCTTGGGCCGGAGCAGGGCAATGGTCCGTTGCTGCTGCCGGTTGTCGCTGGTGAGCTGGGTAACCTTGGCGAGGTGAGGCAGTATTCGGGACGCGTTTTGCCGGAAGGTCAGCATGCGCCTGGGGTCCGGCGCCAGCAGGTAGCCGCGGGTGGCCGTTTCCGTCCGCTCGACGGCCAGCTTCAATTGGGCAAGTTCGTCCACCACTTCGTAGGTATGCTGGACCCGCTCCGTCGCGCGCTGGTTGCCGATGGACGATGCGACGATCAGCCCAAAGGCGATCAGGACCAGGGCGAAGCCCGCGGCCAGGGCCAGCAGGGCGAGACGGTTGAAGCGGCGGTCGTCGAGCCGGAGCATGGGCGAGGGATAGCCCGGCACCGGCAAACCGCAAGGTTCGCTTGACGGAACACGCCGAGTGCCCGCAGGTTCGCCCCGCCATGGAACAACGCCGCGGGCTCAGCGAAGCCCAGTTCATCCGCCGGGTCCTGATCGTCATCGCGCTGGTGGCGCTGACCCTGCTGCTGTGGGCGTTGCGTGACGTGTTGCTGATGGTGTTCGGCGCGGTGGTGGTGTCGACCTTGTTTCTGTCGCTCGCCGCCCAGTTTCAGCGCCTGCGCGTTCCGCCGGGCTTGGCGCTGGCGCTGTCGGTGTTGACCATCTTCACCATTGTCGGGGGTGCGATGGCCTTGTTCGGAGCGCAGCTGACCGCGCAGACTACGAGCCTCAGCGAAGCGGTTCCTAAAGCGTGGGAGGCGCTGCAGGTCCGACTGGAAAGCTGGGGTGTCCCCATCGACCTTGCCCAGCTGAAGCTGGGGGGCGCCGGCAGCGGCCTTGCGGCGAGCGCGGGCCAGTTCGTGATGTCGCTCGGCAGCGGGCTCGCCAACGTCCTGCTGATCATCGTGGGCGGCATCTTCATCGCCGCGAGCCCGCGCTTCTACGCGACCGGGGCGGTCAAGCTCGTGCCGGACACGAAGCGGGGGCTGATGACCGAGGCGCTGGCCGACAGCGGCAAGGCGCTGCGCCTGTGGCTGAAGGCGCAGCTGGTCGCCATGGTGCTGATCGGAACGCTGACCGGTCTCGGCTTGTGGATGCTGGGCGTGCCTAGCGCGCTGGCGCTGGCGCTGCTCGCGGGATTGCTGGAGTTCGTGCCCTACGTCGGTCCGATCATCGCGGCGATCCCCGCGGTGCTGATCGCCTTCGCCATCGACCCGCAGCTC
Source organism: uncultured Sphingomonas sp. (assembly GCF_902806285.1). Classification (GTDB taxonomy): domain Bacteria; phylum Pseudomonadota; class Alphaproteobacteria; order Sphingomonadales; family Sphingomonadaceae; genus Sphingomicrobium. The sequence goes on from NZ_CADCWA010000200.1 coordinate 4,211, forward strand.
GGGCTGTGGACCGTGCTGCTTTACGTGCTGATCCAGAACATCGAGGGTTATGCCGTGCAGCCGCTCATCCAGTCGTGGGCGGTGGAAGTGCCCGGGGCGGTGCTGCTGTTCGCGCTGCTGGCCTGCGGCGGGCTGTTCGGCCCGCTGGGGATCGTGTTCGCGGCCCCGCTGACGGTGGTGGTCTATGTGCTGATCAAGCGGCTCTACGTGCGCGAAGCGCTGGACACGCCCACGCCGATCCCGGGCGAGGACCAGCCGGAACCGGCGCCCGCGGCGTAGCCGGTGCTGCAGGCTGCGCCCGAACATGCCGACGTGCTGGTCGTCGGCGCGGGCCTGTCCGGCATCGGCGCGGCCTATCACCTGCAAACCCTGTGCCCGGAGCGCAGCTACCTGATCCTTGAGGGCCGGGGGGCGATCGGCGGCACCTGGGACCTGTTCCGCTATCCAGGCGTGCGGTCGGACAGCGACATGTACACGCTGGGCTACCGGTTCGCGCCGTGGACCGGGGAACAGGCGCTGGCCGACGGCCCCTCCATCCTCCGCTATATCCGGGACGTCGCCGCCCGGCATGGGATCGACCGGCACATCCGCTTCGGCCATCGGGTGACGCGGGCGGAGTGGTCGTCTGAGGACGCTCGCTGGACGGTGGAGGCGGAACGGACCGACGGGGGAGGGGCGGTGCGCTTCACCTGCAACTGGCTGCACATGGCGGCGGGCTACTATGACTATGCGGGCGGCTACCTGCCCGACTTTCCAGGCCGGGAGCGGTTCGCGGGGCAGTTGGTCCATCCGCAATCGTGGCCGGACGAGCTCGACCATGCCGGCAAGCGGGTGGTGGTGATCGGCAGCGGTGCGACGGCGGTGACGCTGGTGCCGGCGCTGGCGGCGGAGGCCGCGCACGTCACCATGCTGCAACGCTCGCCGAGCTACATCGTGAGCCTGCCGGCCCGCGACCGCGTCGCCTCCGGCCTGCGGCGGCTGTTCGGCGCGCGCCGCGCGCACGGGCTGGTGCGGTGGAAGAACGTGCTTCTGCAGATGCTGATGTTCAACGCCGCGCGCCGGTGGCCGGCCTATGTCAAGCGCAAGGTCGTGCAGGGGGTGCGCAAGGAGCTTGGGGCTGAGTACGACGTGGCAACGCACTTCACGCCCCGCTACGATCCCTGGGACCAGCGGCTGTGCCTGGTTCCCGACAGCGACCTGTTCGCGGCCGTCCGGTCGGGGCAGGCGGCGGTGGTCACCGGCGCGATCGAGCGGTTGACGGAAAGCGGCATCCTGCTGGCGGACGGCCGAGAGATACCGGCCGACATCGTGGTGGCCGCGACGGGCCTCAGGATCCAGCTGCTCGGCGGCGCGGAGCTCGCCGTGGACGGACGGCCCCAGGACCTCAGCCGGGCGCTGCTGTACAAGGGCATGATGTTCAGCGACGTGCCCAACCTGTCGATCACCTTCGGCTACACCAACGCGTCCTGGACCCTGAAGGCCGACCTCATCGCCGCCTACCTTTGCCGCATCCTCAACCGGATGGCGCGGAAGGGTTGCGCCGTCGCGGTGGCGGCACGCGATACTGCGACGGAGGAGGCGCCGTTCGTGGACTTCACCTCCGGCTACGTCGAACGCGCCCGCGCGCTCCTGCCCAAGCAGGGCGCACGCGCGCCGTGGCGGCTACACCAGAATTATCTGCTGGACATGGCCGCCTTGAAATTCGGCAGGGTGGAGGACGGGGTGCTGCGCTTCGAACGCTGCCGAGGCTAGGCGGGCGGGGGTCGGAACGGGGCCGACCTCCGCACCGCTGGGGCGGGTGAAGCGGACGGAGAAACCTCATGGATTACAAGAAGCTCGGCCTCGGCCTCGGCGTGTTCAGCATCGCGCTCGGCGCGCTGGAGGTCGCGGCGCCGGGGCGGATCGCGCGGGCCGTCGGGCTCGACGAGCGCGGCCCGGCGAAGAAGACGATCCTGGCCTTTGAGGTGCGCGAACTGGCCGCGGGAGCGATGCTGCTGCGCGGTCCGGCGGTGTCGTTCAATGTGTGGAAACGGGTGTTCGGCGACACGCTCGATGCAGGCTCGCTGCTCCTGGCGCTCGGCTCTTCCCGCAAGAAGGGGGCGGTGGCGGGTGCGCTGGCCTTCGTCGGGGGCGTTACCGCGCTCGACCTATGGACCGCCCGCGGGCTGGACAAGCAGACGGGCCAGACCTTGCCGCTAAGCTACGGGCAGTCGGACTTGGGCAAGCGCTGATCCCACGGGTCAGGCGCCTCGCGCGGGGCAAAAGCGCTGCCCGCAGCACCCGCGCCGAAACGATCAGCCGCCTGCCGCCGTCTCCCCGCCGCCGAGAATCGCGCAGGCGATCCGGTCGCCGCTGTTGCCGCTCGGGTCGGTCCGGTAATCGTCGGCCTTGGCATGGATCAGCAAGGCCGCGCCGTCCTCGTCGAACATCGGGGTCATTCCCCCGCGCAGGGCGACGTCCCTGAGGTTCGCGGTGACGCCGCCCGAACCGGCCTGACCGACCGTGATGTTCTCGAGGTCGCCGGCATGCGGGCCGCGCGGGTTCTGCGCGCCATGCTGACGGTTTTCGGGGTTCCAGTGCGCGCCGGCACTCTCGAACTTGGGACCCTCGCACTTGCCCACCGAATGCACGTGCATGCCGTAGGTGCCCTGGGGCATGCCCTGCAGGGCGACCGTCAGCACGGTCACCCCGCCTTCGTCGCGGGTCGAGACGGTACCGACCTGCCGCCCGTCGGCGGTCCGGAGCTGCGCCGACTGCATCATCCCGGTACCGGTGGTGCTCGTCCCCAGCGTTTCGGCGGCGCCGTTGACCGGCACGGCCTGCGCATCGTTCTGCATGTTGAGAACGTCGCGCGCATCCTCTTCCTGTTGCGCCTGGCAGGCGGCGAGCGTCGCCGCAGCGGCGGTAGTGAGAAGGAGGTGTCGGATCATCGAAGTGGCTCCTGGCAGCACAAGTCGGGAGAGCAAACGAAGCTTCGCACCGTTCGGTTCATACCGGCAGGTCACTCTACCGTGACGCTCTTGGCGAGATTGCGCGGCTGATCGACGTCCGTGCCCTTGAGCACCGCCACC
>NZ_CADCWA010000201.1 GCF_902806285.1 uncultured Sphingomonas sp.
GCACCGGCTCCCCGGCCTGCCGCCGCTGCCCCACGACCCCGCCCGAGCCCGCGCGCTGCTGGCCGAGGCCGGCTACAAGGACGGCTTCCGGCTGACGATCCACGGGCCGAACGGCTTCTTCCCCTCCGACGACAACCTGCTGCAAGCGCTGGCCCAGGCCTTCACCCGCGTCGGGATCGAGACGCAGGTGGAGGCGCTGCCGCCGGCCACGCTGTTCACCCGCGCGACGAACCGCGAGTTCTCGCTGTTCATGACCTACTTCAGCAGCGCCTTCGCCATCAACGGGATGCGCCAGGTGGTGATGACGCGCGACCCGCAGCTCGGCCACGGGCCGTTCAACCGGCAGCGCTACTCCAACCCGGCCGTCGACGAGCCGGCGAAGGAGGCGCTGGCGACGATGGACGCTGAGCAGCGCGAAGCGCTGGTGCACCGGGCGGCGCGGGCGCTGCTGGAGGACAAGGGCGTGGTGCCGATCATCTTCCTGAGGAACACCTGGGCCGGGCGGCGCGACCGCGTACTCTACCGTCCGGACGCCTACAACCGCACCAGCGCGCTCCTCGCGCGGCCGGTGGACTGAGCCGCCCTCCCGACAGAAGGGCGCTTGCGCCAGGGGCGCGCGAATGGGCCGGCAAGACCGGGCGAGCCGCGGTCCGCTCAGCGACGATCGGTCGGGTTGGGCTCCAGCCAGCCATTGTCCCGGTGGAATGTCCGGTCGCCACACTCCGGTGGCTGACGCCTGCCGTGCTTCGAGCCGCGGCGAGCCGGCGCCCGTCCGCGCCGGCTGGCGGCGTCGGAAGTTGGCGACGGTAAGAGGCAAGCGAAGCGCGGGTCACTTTGGTAGTGCCGGAAGAACGGCCGTCTCTGCCGCGACCGCGTGGCCCAAAGCGTGCTGAAGGGCGACGCGGCTGGGACAGACGCGCACCAGCTCGGCGACCCTGGGCAGCTCGGCGGCGAAGAAGGCGGCGAACTCCCCGGGCGTGCTCCCGACCGGCTCGTAGCCGAGCTGCTCCAGCCGCTCGCGCGTCGGTCCCACGCGCAGGGCGGCCGCGACCTCGCGGACGATGCGCACCACCACAGGGGCGGGCGTGCCCGCGGCTGCCTGGACGGGGGTAAGGTGCTTCTTGCCGGTCAGGCGCAGGGCCCCCTAGGCTCCCTGGCGCATGACCCTGTTCCTCCTTCGCCGCCTCGCGGTCGCGCTGCTTGTCGCGATTACCGTGCTGACGCTCAGCTTCATGCTCACGCGGCTGTCGGGCGACCTGGCCATCTCCATTGCGGGACCCAATGCGTCGCAGGAGGATGTCGAGCTCATCCGTCGCGCCTACGGCCTCGATCGACCGCTGATCCTGCAGTATTTCGATTGGATCGGCCGCGCCGTGTTGGGCGACTTCGGTACCTCCTATTTCTTCCGGGAGCGGGTGGCAGACCTGATCGGGCAACGCCTGCCCATCACGATAACCCTGGGCCTCGTTGGCCTCGCAATAGCGCTGGCGGTCGCCATCCCCCTCGGGATCGCCGCCGCGGTGCAGGAGGGCACCTGGGTGGACCGGACGGTGATGCTGGTCGCGCTGGTGGGACAGGCCATGCCGTCCTTCTGGCTCGGGCTGTTGCTGATGATCGTGCTCGGGCTGCAGTTGCAGTTGCTGCCGATCTCCGGGACGGGATCCTGGGAGCATTACGTGATGCCCGGAATCGTGCTGGCCTTCTCGGCCATCCCGGCGCTGATGCGGTTGACACGGAGCGGGATGGTCGAGGCGCTGTCCTCCGACTACATCCGCACCGCACGAGCCAAGGGGCTGACGCGCTTGTCCATCCTGGCCAAGCACGCGTTGCGCAACGCAGCCATCCCCGTCGTCTCCATCGCGGCGGTGCAGCTTGGTTTCATGCTCGGCGGCTCGATCGTGATCGAGACGGTGTTCGCGCTCCACGGCGTGGGCTTCCTGGCTTGGGAAAGCATCAGCAAGAACGACTTCCCGGTGGTGCAGGCCGTGGTGCTGGTGCTGGCGCTGATCTACATCGCCCTGACCCTGCTGGCCGACCTGTTGAACGCGGTCCTCGACCCCAGGCTGCGCACCGAATGAGCGAGGCGCTGTCCGTCCCGAGAGGCAGCGGCGTCGGGCGCAGGCTGGCCCTCATGCTCGGGACTCTCATCGTGGGCGTGGTCGCGCTGGCCGCGGTCCTGGGCCCGTCGCTCACGCCGAACGACCCCTTCGCGCAGGATCTCGGCAAACGGCTGGTCGTGCCCTTCTGGATGGCAGGGGGCGGCTGGGAGCATCCGCTGGGCACTGATCAGCTCGGGCGGGACTACCTGGCCCGCCTGGTCTACGGGGCACGGATCTCCATGGTGATCGGCGTGCTGACCGTCATCGCCAGTGGGCTGATCGGGACCACGCTCGGAGTGCTCGGCGGGTTCTTCGGAGGCCGGATGGACGACGTGGTCCTCTTCGCCATCACGTGCCGCCTGTCCATCCCGGTGGTGCTGGTTGCGCTGGCGGTGGTCGGACTCATGGGCAACAGCTTCACCCTGGTCATCCTGGTGCTCGGGTTGCTGCTCTGGGACCGCTTCGCCGTCGTGGCGCGTTCCACCACCATGCAGGTGCGCAACCTGGACTACGTCAGCGCCGCATGGTGCGCCGGCTGCTCCCGAGCCTCCATGCTGCTGCGGGAGGTGCTGCCGAACATCGCCACCCACCTGGCAGTGGTCGCGACGCTGGAAATGGCGCTTGCGATCCTGCTGGAGGCGGCACTGAGCTTCCTGGGCCTCGGCGTGCCGCCGCCGCTGCCCTCCTGGGGGCTGATGATCGCCGAAGCGAAGGACTACATGTTCTTCAGCCCGTGGGTGATAATGATCCCTGGTGTCGCGCTGTTTGTGCTCGTCTTCGGCATCAACCTGCTGGGCGACGGGCTGCGCGACATGCTCGGGACGCAGGACGCACGATGAGCGCACGGTCTGGGCCGCGGGGCGGAGAGCCGCTGCTTGATGTCCGGCGATTGAGAGTCGAGTTCGGCGGCCGCACCGCGGCGGTCCGTGGCGCCTCGCTGAGCGTCAGCAAGGGCGAAACCCATTGCCTAGTGGGCGAGTCCGGCTGCGGCAAGTCCGTGACCGCCCTCGCCGTAATGAACCTGCTGGCGCGCGGCGCGAGGCGGCAGGCTGAGGTCCTGTCCTTCGCCGGCCAGGATCTGCTGCGCCTCTCGGATAGCCGGATGTCCCGGTTGCGCGGCGACCGGATGGCGATGATCTTCCAGGAGCCGATGACCAGCCTGAACCCCGCTTATACCGTAGGGTCGCAGATGACGGAGGTGCTGCGCCGCCACCGCGGCACGCCGCGCGTCCAGGCGGTGGACCGGGCGGCCGAACTGCTGGGCCGCGTCGGCATCACCGCGCCGGGCATGCGGCTCGGCCAATATCCGCACCAGCTTTCCGGCGGATTGCGCCAGCGCGTGATGATCGCCATGGCCTTGATGTGCGACCCCGAGCTGCTGGTGGCGGACGAACCGACCACCGCGCTGGACGTCACGGTGCAGGCCCAGATCCTGCGGCTGCTGGCGATGTTGCAGCGCGATCTCGGCCTCGGCATCCTGCTCATCACGCATGACCTCGGCATCGTCGCGCGCGTCGCGGACCGGGTCTCCGTCATGTATGCGGGGGAGGTCGTGGAAAGCGCGCCGACCGCCGAACTCTTCGCCGCACCGCGCCACCCCTACACGCGCGGCCTGCTGAGCTGCGTTCCCGCTCCCGGCAAGACGCGGCGCGAGGATCCCCTGGGCAGCATCCCAGGCGTCGTGCCCCGGATCCCGCCTGGCTTCCAGGGCTGCGCTTTCCGCGATCGCTGCGCCCACGCCGCGGCGAGCTGCGCCGCCGCGGTGCCGCGCCGTCCCGCGGGGCCGGATCACGAATTCCTCTGCACCCTCCCGGCCGATTGGGTTCGGCAGGAAGCGGCGGCATGACGGCGGTGCCGGCCATCGAAGTGCGGAATCTCCGCCGCGTTTTCCGCGTGCGCCAGGGGCTGTTCGCCGAACCCCGGCAAGTAGTGGCGGTGGATGACGTCACCTTTGGCGTGCCAACGGGCAGCGTGCTCGGCGTGGTGGGAGAGAGCGGCTGCGGCAAATCCACCCTCGCGCGCCTCATCCTGGGCCTGCTGCCGCCCTCGGCCGGCGACGTGCTGGTGGACGGCAAGCGCCTAGCCGACCTCGACCGGCGCGCACGGGCCCGGCTTATCCAGCCGGTGTTCCAGGATCCCTTCGCGTCGCTGAACCCGCGGCGGCGGGTGAAAGACATCGTCGGCATGCCGCTGGCCGCACAGGGCGATGTTGCGGCCGCCGAGATGGCCCGTCGCGTCGCGGAGATGCTGGCCCGCGTCGGCCTGTCCCCCGAGCAGGGGGAGCGTTATCCCGCCCAGCTCTCCGGCGGGCAGCGCCAGCGCGTGGCCATCGCGCGCGCCCTGGTGCTCCGCCCGCAAATCGTGGTCTGCGATGAACCGACCAGCGCGCTTGACGTCTCCGTGCAGGCACAGATCCTGAACCTGCTCGCGGCGCTGCGCCGGGAGCTTGGGCTGACCTACCTGTTCATCAGCCACAACCTCGCGGTCGTCGAGCATGTCGCGAGCGAAGTCGCCGTCATGTACCTCGGGCGGATCGTGGAACGGAGCGAGTCCGAGGCGCTGTTCCGCGCGCCCGGCCATCCCTACACCCGAACCCTGCTCGCCAGCGTGCTGACGCCGGAACCCGGCCTCGGCGTTCCCGACGTCGGCCTGGGCGACGTGATGCCCGATCCCGCGAACATCCCGCCCGGCTGCCGCTTCCATCCGCGCTGCCCGCAGAGCTTCGAGCGGTGCCCGCGGGAAGCGCCGCCTGCCTGGGCCACGACAGGCGGTTTCGCCGAATGCCACCTGCTGGAGAAGCCGGCGCCCGCCGCGGTGGCCGGCGCCGCGGCGTCTCAGCGCCAGCTCGCCAGGTAGAAGCGGGGCAACTCGTCCCGGAACGGCGTGAAGTTCAGCTGCTTCGAGAAGGCGTAGGTGTTGACGTAGGTGTGCAGCGGCATCCAGTAAGCCTGCTCGGTGACGCGGCGGATCGCGGCCGAGTAGGCGCGGGCGCGCACCTCCTCGTCATTCGTGGATCCGCCTTCCTCGATCAGCCGCTGCAACTCGGGGTCGCGCGCATAGTCGTCGTTGCCGCCGCCGAACCAGTTGGGGAGGAACGCCGAGACGTCGTTGACGGAGTAGCTGCCCCAACTGCCCATGTACATGGGCAGCTCACCGCGCCAAGCGCGCTGGATGGCTGCGGCTACCTGCAGCAGATTGAGGCGGGCGCGGATGCCCACCGCTTGCAGGTAGTTCTGCACCGCCTCCGACCATTGGCGCGGTTGGACATAGCTGGTCAGCTCGACGTCGAAGCCGTTGGGGAAGCCAGCCTCGGCCAGGAGCTGCCGGGCTTTGACCGGGTTGTAATCGTAAAGCACCGCGGCCGCCGCGTCGCAGCCGAACTGCGAGGGGTAGCAGGGTGCCGGCGGCACGCGCGACCCGCCGGTGATGAGCTTCGCCGCGATCGCTTCCCGGTCGATGGCGTGCCAGACCGCTTGGCGCACCTTCAGGTTGGTCATGGGATTGCCGGCGCCGCTGCGCCCCGACGCGTCCAGTTGGAGGAAGCCGATGCGCATCGACTCCTGCCGCACCGATTGCAGGTTCGGCAATCGGTTCACGTTGTCGAGCTGGTCCGGATTCATGTTCCAGATCCAGTCCACGCGACCCGACAGCAGTTCGGTCAGCTCCGTCGCCGCGTCGGGCACGAAGCGCGCTGAAAGGCGGCGGATGGCGGGCCGGCCCTTCGGGCCGCCGGCGTAGTAGCCGTCGAACCGCTCGTACTCGACGAGGGACGCGGAGTCCACGCGCGTGATCCGGTAGGGCCCGGTGCCGACGGGCGCGCGCGCGTAGCCATCCGGTCCCACGCGCTCGCGGTAGCTCTTGGGCCAGATCCCCGTGACCAGAGCGAGGTACTCCAGCGCCGCAGGCGTGGGTCGCTTCAGGTGCAGGCGCACCGTGAGGTCGCCCGTTTTTTCCGCGCGGTCCATCCAAGCGTAGTTGCTGGGGGTTGCGACGCGGCTGTCGGGGTTCGCCACCGTGTTCAGGGTGTAGACCACATCGTCGGCGCCGAAATCGCTGCCGTCATGGAACTTCACGCCTCGGCGCAGTTCAAAGTCGAGCGTTGTCGTATTCACCCAACTCCAAGCGGTGGCGAGCGCGGGAACGATCCGGAAGCTTTCCGGGTCACGGTGCACCAGCCCGTCCCAGGCTTGGTGGCCGAGAATGAGGCCTGTGCGCTGGCTGTTAAAGTAGGGATCGACGTTGGGTACCGCATCGCGGAACACGACACGCAGCATGTCTGCGTTGCGTTGCGCTCCGGCCCATCGCGGCGCGATGGCAGGCAAGGCAACGCTCGTGGCTGCCAAGCCCTTCCCGAGGGTGCGTCGCCCGATCGCCATGAGGTGCCTCCCATCTCCCGATGCGGAACGGTAGTGACACGGCAAGGCGGGGCGCAAGCCTCGGCGCTTTCGAGGTCTGGGGGGCGATTAGCCAAGTCCCAAGCTCTGGCGAGCAGAGGCCGTCCGGAGAGAGGGCTCCGGCCCCGAGCCGGTCCCGGAGGTCCGGAGGCGAAGGCGCCAACTGCGGCCAAACCTGCGCCTGAGCGCGGCCGGCACTCACATTGAAAACGATTCGAGAAGCACCGATTGGAGCCGCTACAGGGGTGAGGACCACGCGCCGCTTCGGGGTGGCAGGTCCCGTCAGAGGCCGGGGCCGGGCTCGCGGAGGCAATCCGGACCGAAGGGTGTCCGGACCTCTTTCTGCCGCGCACCGCGCTAGCTCGGGAGTGAGTGACCGGCTTCGCGCCCATGGTGCCCACCGGCAAGCGGTCGAGCTGCGAAACAGCGTTGATGAACGGCCGAGCGGCCTGCTGCAAAAACAATGGGATGGACCTTGTAGACTGGATCGGCCGAGTCCCAAGCTCCGGAGAGAATCCGCCCCCGGGAGAGCAATTTCTGCCCTCGTTCCGCTTGGGCAGTATCAAGGTCCGCGCACAAAATCCTCCGGAAGCTGCGCCTCAGCGCGGTCGGCACCGGCACGGAGAATGGTCGGAGAAGGACCGATTGGAGCAGCGGTGGGAACCGGGGCACAACCTTCTCTGGGACCGGCGCAGTTTGTAAGTCGGCGTCGGG
>NZ_CADCWA010000202.1 GCF_902806285.1 uncultured Sphingomonas sp.
CCGACGCCCGCGACGCATCCATGCTGCTCAAGGTCGCCGAGCTGTTCCAAGGCGTTGATCGGGTGGTGATTTCCTGCCCGCGCAATGCTGCCAGCCGCTGGGCGCAGATGCTCAAGGGCGCCAGCGTGCAAGGCGAGATCCTGACCAAGGATTACGATCACCTCGGTCCGATCGGGATCGCGCATGTGGGCGACCATACGACCTTGGTCGTGTCGGCCGGGCCGCTCAACGTTCGCCAGCGCGCCGCCAAGCGTGCGTTCGATCTGGCGCTGACCGTGCCGGTGCTTCTTCTGCTCGCACCGGTGCTGGCGTTGGTGGCGGCAGCGATCAAGTTGGACAGCCGCGGTCCCATCCTGTTCAAGCAGCGGCGGGTCGGATACGGCAACGCCCTGTTCGAGATTTACAAGTTCCGCACGATGGCGGCCGCACAGACGGATGCCTATGGCAATGTCTCGACCCGGCGTAACGATCCGCGGATTACGCGGGTGGGAGGCTTTCTCCGCCGCACCAGCATCGACGAGCTCCCGCAGCTGTTCAACGTTCTCCTGGGTTCCATGAGCATCGTCGGACCGCGGCCGCACGCCCTGGGTTCGCTCGCCGGCGAGCAGCTGTTCTGGCACATCGACGAGCGGTACTGGCATCGCCATGTGCTGAAGCCCGGCATCACCGGCCTGGCGCAGGTGAAGGGGCTACGCGGGGCGACCCACACGCGGGAAGACCTTACCTCCAGGCTGCAGGCCGACCTGCAATATATTTCGGGCTGGTCGCTGTGGCGCGACATCTCGATCGTTGCGCGCACGGTCCGCGTCCTGGTCCACCCTCAAGCCTATTAAACGGATGCATGAACGCCCGCCGGTGTTCATGTTGGGGACCAGCGCGGTCGTATAGAAAGGGCCGCTCGGATGGAGAGCCTGCGCTGACATGACGACCGAACATTCCTCATCGCGGAAGAAGGCCGCTCGATCGGCCAGGCGGCCGGCGGCATATCTCGGCTTGGCGGGGCTCGCCTGCGCCCTCACCCTGGGTGTCTCCATGAAGCCGTTGGCGTCGGCCCGGGTTCCGGCCAATCCGCCGCCGCCGGTCTACTACGGCGTGAACCTGGCCTCGGGAAGCTTCGGTCCCAAGCATCTGCCGGGGCTTCACGGCAGGGATTACCTTTATCCAACGGGCGCGATTGCCGAGCCGTTCAAGGCGATGGGGATGAACACCATCCGCCTGCCGGTCCTATGGGAACGTCTTCAGCACCAACCGATGGGGCGGCTCGATCCGGAGGAGATCGGCCGGCTGGACAAGGCGATCGCGGAGCTGGGCAGCTTCAAGTTGGTGATCATCGACGTGCACAATTATGCCAAGTACCACGGCGTGGCCCTGGATCAGCCCGGACGGTCCGGAGCCATGCTGGCCGATCTATGGACCAGGCTTGCCGAGCGCTACAAGAGCAACGGACGGGTCGCATTTGGGATAATGAACGAGCCCGATCACATGGACGCGGCGGAGTGGCGCAAAATCGCCGACCAGACGGTGGACGCCATTCGCCGGACCGGCGCGCGCAATCTCGTGCTGGTTCCCGGCACCCGCTGGACGGGAGGGCACAGCTGGAACCATGGCGGACCGAAGTCGAACGCCGCGACCATGAGCGGCTTTGTCGACCCGGGCCGCAACTTCATTTACGAGATCCACCAATATCTAGACGACGATTCATCCGGAACCAAGAAGGAGTGCGTTGGCCGTGCCGGGCGCCAACGGCTGGAGGGCGTCACGCGCTGGCTGAGGGAGGAGAAGGCGAAGGCGTTCCTGGGCGAGTTCGGCACGCCGCCCACCCCCAAGTGCCTGGCGGATCTCGACGACATGCTGGCCTTCCTGCGGGAGAATGGCGATGTGTGGCTCGGTTGGACCTACTGGGCGGGCGGCGACTGGTGGGGCGACGATCCGTTCAGCATCCAGCCTCACGAGGGACGCACGAAGCCCCAGAGCGAAGTGCTGAAGCGCCACATCGTCAGCTACCGCGCCGCAGCTTCCCGCTAGCTCTGGCGACGCCGGCTTAGACCAGCCGCTGCCGAGTTCCGGCAAATGGCTCCGAGCGCAGTCTTGGGTTCGTCTCCCCTCGATCCGAACCGGACGTAACCGCATCCTCGCGCCACATGTGTCCGACCAGCAGCCACAGCAGCGCCGCCGTCTTGATGGAAAAGATGGACGTTCCGCTGACGCTGAGATTGCTGAAGATGTAGATGCTGGTGAGCAGGCTGCAGCGAAGCCGCTCCTTGCCGGGACCCGCGACGACCGTGCAAACAAAGAACCACAGACCGAGCAGCCCGAAGATGGAACTGGCATAGATCACATAGGTATAGCCGCTGTCCGCGAACAGGTCGGCGCTGAGCGCTTCGAGCCCCGCCAGTGACTGCAGGTCGAGCGTGCTGAGATTTTCGATCGTGACTGCCATCCGGCCGGGCAAGTCGTCTGCCGTGCTGGGGATGGCGTGGGCGATAGCCAAGGCGGCAAGAAGCACAACCGGCATGATGAGCAGGGTCGTATAGCGATGGAGCTTGGGCGCAATGTGGTAGACAACCGGCGCGGCAAGGGTGATCGCCAACCCCGCACGCGAATTGGTCGTGAGCAGAATGAGCGTGATCAATGCGACCGAAAAGACCCGCTGCCACCGCGCGATCTCCTGCCACTTGGTCACGAGAAAGATCGACATCACCGCCGCAAAGTTGCCGAGGGAGACCTGTTCCAAGAACAAGGATGAGGTGCGGTGACCCGTGATGGCAAAAATGGAGAAGCGGCCCTCAAAACCGAGCGCGGGAGCGAACAGGCCCGAATCGTCATATTCGGCCATGCCGATCCCGCGGGTCTGCTGAAAGTAGGGGCCCGGCTGGAACAGCGACGCATATTGATCAACCGAGACCACCTCGATCAGCAACACCGCGCCCACGGCCAGCCCGGCGAGGAAGAAGCAGCGTTTCAGCCCAATGGGCCCCATCCGGGCGCCCAACATGGCGAACAGCGCGATGATCGCGATGTTGCGCGCCATGCCGATGAACCAGGTGCCGCCGAAAACGGAGATCAGCAGCGCGACGATCAGGAAGCAGGTGAACAGCAGGGCTGGCGGCCCATCTTTGGGCTGCATGCCGGCCGCCAGCACGATCAGCGCCGCGGCGGCCAGGATCAGCACTTCGGTGGTGATCACCAGCGACAGGGTGACGGCGGAGCCATGGGCGTTCAGAAAGGCGAGCACCGCGTTGTAGCTGATCCCCGCGAGAGTGATCAGGATGATGGGCCAGTTGAACCGGCTGCCGTTTGCGCCAATTCCGGCCCGCTTGTGGAAGCGCATCTGATCGCGGGTCAACTGGGTCGGAGCCGGCCCGGCGGCCGGCTGCCGCGCCAGGCGAACGTTCCCGTTCATTCGATCATCAGCACCGACGGGCTCGCGACCGATTCCGCTTGCAGGGTATGGATCATGGAGGAAAGTTCGCGCATGGACGAAACATGCTCCTTGACCGCGACGATGACGTTGTCGGCGCCGGCGCTAAGCCGGCCGACCAGCGAGGGTGACAGCGCGCCGCAATCGGCGATGATGTATTCGAAGCTGCCGGCGATCGGCTGGAGCCGGTGGAACACGCGCTCGCGTGCCAACAGGCTCGAGTAGTTCGGCAGCCTGGGCCCGGCCGTGACCACCGCCAGGTTCGGAAAGGCGGTGCTTTGCACGAACCGGTGCGGCGGCTCGGAACTGCCCAGCAGGTTGCTGAGCCCGAGCTCGTTGGACGCGCCGAAGTAACGGTGAACGCTCGGCTGATCGAGATTGGCGTCGACCAGCAGCGCGCGAAAGCCGCTGCCCGCGCAGGTGGTGGCAAGGCTCGCCGCAATGGTGGATGCCTCGGTGGAGGTGTTGACCCCTGCCACGACCAGCCGCTGGGGCGTGCGCTGCACCGATTGCCCCCGGGAGAGGCTGGACAGCAGCTGACGTAACTCGCGCGCATAAGGGCTGGCCGGTTCGGCAGCGTTGGACAAGGGCGCAAGCTGACCGTCCCTGCTCCAGTCGGCGGGGGCGAGATGCTGGCGCTGTCCCAAGGCCTGGTCGATCATCTGCTGATCGAGCAACCCAAGTTCCTTGGCCGCTTCGGTGAACGGGGCGTGGGTTTCCTGCTGCCGCTCCCGGATACGCTCGACCTCCTCGGGTTCGAGCATGCCGAGTTCCTCGAACACGCGCCCAACGGGGCGGTCCGCCAGCGTGTCGCCATGGCCGATGGTTCCTGCGGCCGAGGCCGATGAATCGCGGAGGCGCATCAGCCGGCCCTCGCTTCGAGCAAGGGAGGATTGCCGCGCTGCGGCAGGGCCGCGGGCGCCGGCTTCGGCAGCGACAGGCGGCCCACCACGGGAACGCCCAGCAGCCGCTCCACCCCACCCCAGCTGCGGACCCGCGGGTTGAGATACTCGAGGATGATCGCCGCCAAGGCTCCGATGATCGCCCCCAGGAGGAGCGCCAGAGCGAGGGTGGTCCGGGGATCCGGCGAGCTGTGAGCAAGAAAGCGGGAGGCCGAGTCGAGCACCTGAACCTCCGTTAGCGGAACGGCGCTCTGCAGGCGCATGCGCGACAGCCGCTCGTTGAGGGTGTTGTAGTTGCGCTGGGCAGCGTCGAACTCATTCTTGAGGGTCGAATATTGCGCGACGTTGACGCCTTTGGACTCCAGCCTGGCGCGTTGCTGAGCTGACAAGCTCCGCAGCCGGGCTTCACTGGCGGTCGCCGCCTGCCGCTCGGCGGCTGCTTCGGCTTCGCGGGCAGCCGAGAAGGCGCTGCTCGCGTTCGATAGCTCCTTGTTGAGCTGCGACTGCAGGGTAGCGACCTCCGCCCGAGTACGCTGGACATCGGGGTAGTCCGGTCCGAACACCGCCTGGAGCTCGGCCAGGCGGCCGTTCTTCTCCGCGACTTGCTGGCGAATGTTCTGGATCGTCGAGCTGCGTTCAACATCGCCGCGGCTTTGCGCCCCCGAGAAGGTCGACTGCCGAGCGGCCGCGGCGCGGGCCTCCGCGGTGGCGAGTTGCGCGGCCATGTCCGCCATCTGCGAGCCCTCGGAGCCAAGGTCCTCGCCGGTGGAAAGTCCCGTCTGGCGCACGAAGTTGCTCAAGACCTGCTGCCTTTGCTGGACCTGGCCCCGCGCTTCCGCCATGCGCTTCTCCAGCCACGAAGCATAAGCCTTCGCGGGCTCCGTCCGCAGCTTGTACTGCGACGCGACCGAGGCTTTGGCGAAGCCGTTGGCCATGCGAGCGGCCTCCGCCGGGTCGCCGGCGGTGGCGGAGATCACCAGGATGTTGGTGTCCTTGCCGGGCTCGATGGTCAGGGAGGTCAGCAGGCGCGCCTTGAGCCAGTCGGCGTAGGGGCTCCGGCCCCCCGTTTCTTCCTGCCATTGAGCGATGTAGCGGGGATCCTTGTCGAGCCCGGCCATGGCCGCAGCCTGGCCGGCGACGGTTGGGGTGCGGATGAGGTCCGCCTGGGTTGCCATGATCTGGCGGGTGGCATTGCTGTCGCGGGCGCCGCCGTCCTCCGCAATCGGGTCGGTCTGCTGCGTGTCCAGGAGCAGGCTGGACTGGGCCGTGTAGGTCCGCGGCATCACCGCCAGGTAGATCAGCGCCAGCAGCGCCAGGGCGCCCATCGACAGCGCCACCAGTTTCCAGCGGAAGCGAACGGCTTCAAGCCAATCAAGAAAACTATGCACGAACGGTGCCTTTCTGCTCGCGCGAGGAAAGCCGCGAAAGGTGGTGGAGAGCAATCAGATATTGCGGGGCGGTCGCGTCCCGGAAAGCGACCGGGTCCGCCGAGCGGTCGATCGCTGGCCCGAAAGCCCCTTCGATCGCTTCGAGATCGGGTGCGGATCGGCCGGCAAGTTGCTCGTCGTCGCTGGCCATCGCGATTCGGCGAGCGAGCTCCACATATGGGGCCGGGTCGCCGCGCGCACCGCTGCAGATCGCGTGAAACATCGCCGCGTCGTCACCATTGAGCGCCGACCATTCCTCGAAGCTCTCGGCGAGGCCCTCCGCCACATCCTGCTCGGTGACCTCCGTGTCGCCGCGCCGCAAGGCCGCCAGGGCAGCGTGCATGCCGAACAGACGGGCATGGTAGGGCGATCCGCAGGCGACTTCGTCCAGCAGCTGGTTGCCGGGCGCCGAGAAGTGCATGCCGCACCGGTCGGCACAGCTGCCCAGCAGCTCGAACACCGCCTCATGGGCGAGCGGAGCGGTGGACACCCGCGTCACATGGCGCATCAACGAGGGGTGCTCGCGAACCACGTCGAGAAAGGCGTTGTTGCCGCCGACCAGCACGAAGCGCACGGGCAGGCGGGCATCGGAAATCAGCTTCAGCAGGGAAGCGACCTTGGACTGCAGCACCGGGTCGTGCACCCGGTCGAACTCGTCCAGGACGATCACGACCTGGGAATATTTGATCTGCGCGAAAATGCTGGTCGCCTGATGCGGGCTGCTCTCCAGGCCGAAGCTCAGCACCCGCTGGTCGAACAGGTCCACTTCGTCCGGATCGACCGACGAGGGCGGGATCTGCTCCAGGTAGCCGCGGAGCAGCTCGCCGAAGGTCGTGCCGCCGTCGCATGCGGCGTAGAGGACGACGATGCCCTCGCGGTCGGCATATTGGCCGAACACGCGCACCAGCGAGGTCTTGCCCGAGCCGCGCGGCCCCGACACGATGCCATGGTTGCGCCGGTGGATCACTCCGCTGAGGAGCCGCGCGACCTGCTTGGCCCGCCCGCGCAGGTCCTGGGGCTGATCAACCGGCTGGGACACGTCGAAAGCCTGGTAGATGCGGTCGGCAGCCGACGGCGCCCACGCGGGCCGCCCCACGTGCAGGCCGTCCCGCGCGAAGGATGGCAGGCTAAGCCCCCCGGACGCCCCATCCGCCGGATAGATAGCGTCCCCGTTCATCGGCTCTCCATCGAGAAAAGCGCCATCGTCTTCCCCCTGTCCGTCGGGCGGGCGTCTGCCCCCGAACGGATCGGTCGCGAACTGCGCAACATTCATATACCAGGTCATCGCAATCATTGCCCCCCAGGCGACCGGCGCGCGTTCGCCCGGTGATCAATCAACCAACTGCGTCCGCCCTTGGCAATCTGGAAAGCCCAGCGGCCAGGTCGCGCTGCAGCGCGCGATGTTGAACATATTGGAACAGCCGTGACCATGAACTCGCTCGCAAGAAAGTGGCAGGGGCGTAACGATATCCCCTTTGATGCGTTCCCGCAAACACGAGGTTAACGGCGTCCCAAATTGGGCAAAAGCAACAGCCAGTCAGAGGCGCGAACCCGCCAGTTGCTGACGTACGACCCGACTGATGAATGCAAGGTTACCTACCAGATATCGACCGCTTAACCGGCGCGGCTCCTGGACCAGCCGGAACGCCCATTCCATCCGCAGCTTGCGTACAGCCTTCGGTGCACGGGGGACACGTTCGGCAAGAAAATCGAACAAGGCGCCAACGCACAACACCGGTCCGGCGATCTGCCGGTAATGGCGCGCCGCCCAGAGTTCCTGCCGCGGCTGCCCCATTGCCACCAGCACCATGTTCGCTCCCGATTCGCGGATCCTCGCCACCACGGCTTCATCCTGCTCTTCCCCGAAGTAACCATGCTGGGTGCCGACCACCTCCACATGGGGGTAGCGGGAGCGGACGGTGGCGGCCGCGGCTTCGGCGACCCCTTCCGCTGCTCCCAGGAGAAACAGCCGCAATGGCCGGGTCGCAACGGCAAGCAGGTGGGGAACGAAGTCGGTTCCGTTGAGATTCGCGGGAAAACTGTCGCCGAACAGCGCACGGCTGGCGATGTCCACCCCGATGCCGTCGTTGAGCACCATCGCCTCCGCCAGCGCCAGGCGGAGCGCCCCGTCCCGGGCTGCAAGGTTGGCGGTGTGCGCGTTGCAGAAGGCAACCATCAGCGGGCGCGCGGTGCCCGCGGCATCGAGCACCTGGGACGCGGCCGCGGCCTGGTCGAGCACGTCCACCCGGACGTGACCGATTCGCCGCCGGCTGCGGCCGAGTACGCGATCGTAGACGTCGTTGAAGGCGCCGATCGCCGCCGACCAGGCGAACGGCTCCACTGCGTCGCGGACCCGCTGCGGGCCGAACGAGGAGCGGAACGCGTCCAGGGACTGCTCGAATCGGACGTAGCTGTCGCCCCAGCCCGCCGGATCCGTGAAGTCCACCAGCGTCCCGTACCCGATCCGGCCGAGCGTGTCGCGAAACGGGGGAATATCGCTGAGCAGGGGAAACAGGCCCGCACTTGCCCCCTCCACCGCGGCCAGTCCGAAGCCTTCGTAGGCGGAAGCGCAGGCATAGGCCGAGCTGCGGCCAATGAGTTGTCGCAGTTGCGCGTCGCTGGGCGTGTCATGCACCTCCACGCGGTCGGACAAGCCGAGCGATTCCACCTGCTCCACCAGGGCGCGGGCCGGAACCCCCATGGGCTTGCCGGCAATGATCAGCCGCCACTCCGCACCCCGCGCGGCGAGACCGGCGAACCAGTCTATGAGACGGCCCACCTGCTTGTTGGGTGCGAGCCGCCCGAAGTAGATCAGGGTGGAGCCGTTCGGGTCCGCCAGCCCGGCGAACTTGTCCACGTCCACCGGGTTGGGGATCAGCGACAGGCGATCGCCGGCCACCGGGCGGAAGGTGCGCGCGTCTTCCTCGCTGCAGGCGATCACCGCGCGGTAACGGCTGAGGGACAAGCGGGTGACGCTGTTGAAGTAGGCCGTCTTCAGGCCGCGGGCGAAGCTGGTGTGGAAAAAGCCGCCATGGGTGGTGAGCACCATCGGCTTGCGGTGCAGCGGGGCGGTGGCAGCCAGGTAGTCGCAGAAGAAGTCCACGCCATGGACATGCACCAGGTCGGCGCCGCGCAGCGCGGTCAGAACGGCCGGAGCAAGGGGGTACCTGCGCGAGCCGTGCCAGCGGATCCGCCTGATCTCCACCCCGCGATGGACCTCGAACGCGGGCAGTTGCCGCTCGCCCGGGTCGTCGAACACACGGTCAAGGGTGACAACGACGACACGATGCCCCACGGCCAGCTGGTGAACCGCCAGCTGCTCGACGAAATTCTCCAGCCCGCCAATCCCGGGATGGAACTGACGAACAACGTGAACGATCGTGAGGACGCTTCGGTTTGCCATGACCCCTCTGTTTGCCGCCGCCGGCCTCACGGACCTTTTCCACTACTCGCTAGCAGCTAAAGGGTTGCTGCGGGCGGCCTGTTTGGCGGCTAGAGGCTCCATGCTGCAAGCCGGTTGTTAGCCTGTCCCGCTTTGAAACGGCCTGTTGACAGTCCGCTAGACCGTTCACTCCCGTTAAAGGAGCAACCAGTAAGCTTCAACGGCAAGGTTTGACGGACCTTCGTTACGGAGGCATCTCTTTTTGCCTCGAAGCGTTGTGCCCCAAGCCAGATACCAACCGGCGAGTAGAGAATCATGACCCAAGGAATGCGCGCGTTTATCGTCGGGGCAGTAGCAATGGCGGTGTCCGCTTGCGCCAGCAACCCCGGCCTCGATCCCTCCAGCTCGGCCGTGGCCGTGAGCAGGAGCCTGCCGGCGCCCGATACGACCACCAGCGCGGCCGACTTCGCCAATTACCGCATCGGGCCGCGCGATGAGCTGATCGTGGAGGTTTTCGGGGCACCGGAGCTGAAGCGCGAAAGCGAAGTGGACGCGTCGGGCAATCTGTCGCTGCCGCTGGTCGGGACGGTGGTGGCCGGCGGGCGCACGCCCCGCGAAGTCGGGGATGCGATCGCGGCGCAGCTGCGGGGCCGCTACATCCGCGACCCGCAGGTCACCGTGAACATCAAGAAGGCCAACCCGCAGACCTTCAGCGTCGACGGCGCGGTGCGCGAGCCGGGCGTCTACCCGGTCATCGGCCGCATGACCTTGCAGCAGGCGATCGCCTCGGCCAAGGGCGCGGACAGCGAACTCGCCAACCTCAACAGTGTGGTGGTGTTCCGCACGGTCAACAACCAGCGCATGGCGGCGCTGTTCAGCCTCAAGGAGATCCGTGCCGGCCGGCTGAACGATCCGCAGATCTACGGCAACGACGTGATCGTCGTCGGCGAGAATGCGACCCGGCGCTTCTTCAGGGACCTCAGCCGCTTCCCGAGCCTCGGCTCGTTCATCCCGTTCCTGTACTGAACTGACGCAGGCAGCGGCTGCCCCGGGGCGCCGCTGCCTCCCACCGCGGGGCTGACGCGTTGCACATAATGGGCGTTCCCGCCCTGACACAGATATTCGAGGGGCTGTAGGTTGGTCGTTGTTCGTCCAGTGATCATGTCGGGGGGCTCGGGCACGCGCTTGTGGCCCTTGTCCCGGCAAAGCTTTCCCAAGCAGCTGCTGCCGATCGTCGGCGACCGTTCCATGCTTCAGGAGACCGCGGCGCGCGTGTCCGGGCCTGGGTTCGCCGCCCCGATCGTGGTGGCGGGCGAGGACCACCGCTTCTTCATCAAGCGTCAACTGGAGGACGCGGGCTTGGCGGCCGAAGCCATCCTGCTGGAGCCTGGTCAGCGCAACACCGCCGCCGCCGCGGCCCTGGCGGCCGAATGGAGCATGGCCAATGGGCAGGAGGGCGAGGTCCTGCTGCTGATGCCGTCGGATCACATCATCCGCGATCGCCACGCATTTGTGGACGCGGTCCGCCGTGCCGCGCCGCATGCGGGGGAGGCGATCATCACCTTTGGCGCGCGGCCGGACGAACCCAGCACCCAATATGGCTACATCCAGGTGGGCGAGCCCGTCGACGGCGAGGCCCGGGTGCGCCGGATCGTCCGCTTCGTCGAAAAGCCGGAGCGGCGGACCGCGGAGGAATATGCCGCCAGCGGCGAGTATCTGTGGAACGCCGGGATCTTCCTGTTCAGCGCCCAGAGCTATCTCCAGGAACTCGACCGGCGGCTGCCCGACACCCGTGCGGCGATCGCCGAGGCCATGAAGGCGAGCAGTTCGGACGGCACGTTCATCCGGCCCGAGCCCGCCGCGTTCCTCCGTGCCGAAAACATCTCCATCGACCATGGGGTGATGGAGCATACGGAGCTCGGCCTCATCGTGCCGGTGGAGATGGACTGGTCGGACCTGGGCTCCTGGTCGGCGGTCTGGAAGGCCTCGCCCAAGGACGGGGCCAACAATGCGGTGCAAGGCGATGTGCTGACCCTGGACACCCGCAATTCGCTGGTCCGCAGCGACGGGCGGGCAACGGTCACGACCATCGGGCTGGAGGACACGGCCGTGGTGGCCATGCGCGATGCCATCCTTGTTGCCCCGCTTTCGCGGGCGGACGAGGTCAAGCAGATCGTGCAGCGGATGGAAAAGGAGGGCCGCGACAGCGCGACCACTCCGTCAAAGGTCGCCCGGCCCTGGGGCTCCTACGAGAGCCTCGACCAGGGCGCCCGCTTTCAGATCAAGCACATCGTCGTGCAACCGGGCGAGCAGCTGTCATTGCAGATGCACTATCATCGTTCCGAGCACTGGATCGTCGTCAAGGGTACCGCCGAAGTGACGGTCGGCGACAAGGTATCGTTGCTGCAGGAGAACCAGTCCACCTACATTCCGGCGGGAACCACCCATCGCCTTGCCAACCCGGGCAAGGTGCCGCTGGAGATGGTGGAAGTGCAGTGCGGACCGTACCTTGGCGAGGACGACATCGTCCGCTTCAATGACGAATATGGTCGCGCCTAGGCCGTGTCGCCCGGCTGGTTCTGTCCCGAACTAGGACGGGAAAGCCACACGAGGCGCAATAGATTCGAATGTGCAACAAAGTTGAGGCGAAGTCGTTTACAACGTGTAAACTTTACCGAGTCGCATGACTCAGCAAGTCAGAAGAGTGAGGGACGCATGAAGCTGAACAGGGGCGTGACCTTCCTGGTCGTAGCGGCGGTCGGAGCCGGAGTTGTGGCGGGCGCGTCGGCGATTTCGCCGGACGTGCGGGCGACCATCGCGGGCGCAAGTCCCGATCTGCTGACGGTGATGCGCGCCCGGTCGCCGGGCGAGCGGCCCGCGGGTGCGGAAACGACCAAGCAGGCGGCACGGATCGCGCCGGTTGCCGCGGTTGTGCCGGCGGCGGCTCCGGTGGCGGCGGCCGCGCCCGTGGCTGCGGCCGCTCCGGTCGCGGCTGCTCCCGCCGTTGTTCCGGCGGTTGTGGCGCCCATTGCGGCGGCTCCCGTGGCCGTGATTCCCCCGGCCGCGGCGGCAGCCGTGCCGGCCGCCGTGCTCGCCGCGCCCGCCGTGCTGGGAGCGGCCGGTCCGGGGCTCGGGGCTGCCGGGGTGCTGCTTCCCGTTGCCGGACTTGCCGCGATCGGCGGCGGCGGCGGTGGCGGGGTGACCATCGCTCCCGCACCCGCGCCGCCCATTCCGGAGCCTGCCACCTGGCTGATGATGATCACCGGCATCGGCTTCCTTGGGGCAACGCTGCGTCGCCGCCGCGCGCGTCTGGGCGCAACGCCCGGCCGTACGCAGGCCCTCGCCAACGCGCGCTGAGTTCAGGCTGCCGTGCGTTGGGCGGCAGCTCGGGTAGCGGTGACCCTTCCATGGTGAGAGCCGCTTCCCAAGTCACCCGTAGCTCGGTGACCCGCCTGGCGCTGTTGGCCGGCCTGGCGCTACTGTCGGGGGCCTGCCGCGACTATACGGACATGCCGCTGACCGAGGAGATGTTCGGTTCGGACGAGATCGTCCAGGCCGAAGGGCTGCACGATCCCGCGTTCGCCACCGACGGTCCCCGCGTCCGCTTCCAGCCGGCCCAGCTTCCCGTGATCAGCCTCGCGCCTGGCCAGGAGCGTGCGATCGGGAGCGTGCTGAACGTGCCGGAGGCCATGCGCTACGGCGAACATGTCTGGAACGACGAGGGCGTTCCGCCCGGCAAGCCCTGGATACTGGTCGACCTCAAGGCCCAGACCCTGTCGGTGTTCCGCGGCCGCGACGAGATTGGAACTGCCGTAACCCTCTACGGGGTCGACGAAAAGCCGACCCCCACCGGCCGCTTCACCGTTCTCGCCAAGATGAAGGACCATCGCTCCAGCCTGTACGACGCCCCGATGCCCTATACGCTCCGGCTCACCGGCGATGGCATCGCCATCCATGGCAGCGACGTGCGCGACGGTGCCGGAACCCATGGCTGCCTTGGGATCCCGCTGGAGTTCGCGAGCCTCCTGTTCCAGCAGGTGCCGGTCGGCAGCGAGGTCGTGATCCTGCGGGACGCGTCCGCCAGCATGAAGTCGCGCGTCCGGGCCGCACCTGGTGCACTCAGCTGATCTTGCCGGCGGCCCGCGTGGGGTCGCGACCCTTCGCAAGGCCGACCTGTCGTCCATCAACTGGAAGACGGCGGTCCTGCTCCTGGGCGTCGCTTCGCTCGTCATTCCAACCCTGCTGTCCCTGGCGACCCGGCATTGGAGCATCAGCAGCGGCGCGCATGGGCCGCTGATCCTGGTTTCCGGGACGTGGCTCCTCTGGCGCGAGCGGGAGGGGCTGCACTTCCGGCCCGGCAGCATCTCGGGCGGCTGGCTGCTCCTGCTCCTTCCGCTTCTCCTCCTTTACGCCTTCGGCCGTGGCTTCCAGCTGTTGGGCACCGAGAGTGCCGCGCTTTACGGCATGCTCCTGCTGCTCGGCTTCTATTATTGGGGGCCCGCCGCGATGCGGCGGATGTGGTTCGCGATCCTGTACCTCGCCTTTCTCGTCAAGCCGCCTTACGGCGTGGTGGCCGAGCTGACGCAGCCGCTGAAGATCGCCATCTCCGAGCTGTCGGTGGGCCTGCTGCACCTGCTCGGTTACCCGGTGGGACAATCGGGCGTGCTCATCCAGATCGCGCAGTATGAGCTGATGGTGGAGCAAGCCTGCGCCGGCCTGTCTTCACTGGTGACCCTGTTCGCCCTGGGCCTGCTCTACATCCACCTGACCAAGCCGCCGGGGCGGATGCATGCGGTCCTGCTGCTGATCGCGATCGTGCCGATCGCCATGATCGCCAATCTCCTGCGCGTGATCCTGATCGTCCTCTTGACCTATCATGCCGGCGACTCCGTTGGGCAAGGTCTGGCGCACGATGCCGCGGGCATCGTCACCTTCAGCCTCTCCATGCTCGGCATGTTCCTGTTCGACCGCCTGCTCGACCGCTTCTCCGGCAGGAACGCGGCGCGGTGACGGGCATCCTCGGCCAGGCTCCGTCGGGTGCGGACGGGCGGAAGGGCGCGACGCGGCGTGAGGTCCTGGTCGGCGGGGGGTTGCTGGCAACCGCGCTTGCTTCCGGGTTGCTGGCCCGGAATGCCGCGCTTGCCGACCCGACGATCGACCGGGAACTGCATATCCCGGATACCGTCGGGCGCTGGTCCCGCTCGGCCGACGAAGGCATCCTCATCCCCCGGGCGGAGGAGGACGAGCAGCTCTACGACCAGGTGGTCACCGGCTATTACACCAGCGACTCGGCGCCGAGCGTCCTGCTCCTGATCGCCTACGGCAGCGCGCAAACCGGGACGACCCAGCTGCATCGCCCCGAAGTCTGCTATCCTGCCGCCGGATTCAGGGTGCGGGAGTTGCCCGACGTGTCCTTGCAGCTCCGCGGCCGGTCGATCGGGGCGCGCACGATGACCGCCGTCGCGACTCGCCGGGTCGAACAAATCCTCTACTGGAGCCGGGTCGGACGGGACTTCCCGACCAGCACCAACGACCAGCGTTGGTCGGTCCTCCGCCAGACCTTCCAGGGCCTGGTTCCGGACGGTGCCCTGGTGCGCCTGTCGATCATCGATCCCGACCGACCAGCGGCGATCGCGCTGCTGGCGGGGTTCGCCGCGGCGCTCGTCGAGGCGAGCCCGCCCGGCATGCGGCACCTCCTGACCGGGCCGGCCTAATGTTCGGGGGGAGAGCGGCGGAAGGGCCCGAACACGTAGCAGATGTAGCCGAGCGTCAGGGCGATCACCGCGACCGCCGCGAGATCCCATCCCTCATTGCCGAGCCAATTGGCACCCGCGCAGCCGACCGAGGGCGGCAGATACTGCCAGATGCTGTCGTCGCTGCCCTCCGGCCGGGCGGACTCGGACAGGAATTTCGTTACCAGTCCGGCGAAGATCAGAACGGTTATCCAGTCGTACGCTGTCTCCATGGCTCCTGACTCAACTCCGTTCGATGGCCGCCGACCGGCCCCGCCGCATGCGCCGCGCCCGTGGCTTGCCCCACGCCTGGCGCTGCTGTGCACGCTGGCCGGTCTTGGCGCGGCTTGCAACCGCGATGAGGTTCCGGAGGGCCAGGTCATCGCGCTGGTGAACGGCACGGAGATCACCGTCGCCGAGCTGAACGAGGAGGCGCGCGCGCGCGGCATCCCCATCGGCCGCGATCCTGCGCTCAAGGCCGCGCTGGTCACGGAGTTGGTGGACCGCAAGCTGCTGGTGGAGGAAGCCCGGGCTCAGGGCTTCGACCGGCAGCCCAATTATCTGCTCGCCGAGCGCAGGTCGGACGAGGTCCTGCTCGCCCAGCAGATGCTGGCCGCCGCGGCCGAAGGCGGCAGGGTATCGGACGAGGAGCTGAAGAGGTACATCGCCGCCAACCCGGCTGCGTTCGGCCGGCGCGCGCTGGTGTCCGTTGAACAGATCGCCGTCACCGGCCGCGTGCCGGCGCAGCTGCAGCGGGCGTTGGCCCAGGCGCCGACGATCGAGCGGATGGCGCAGCTTGCCTCGGCGAACGGTCTCGGCGCAGCCCGGGCGAGCGAGACCGTAGACAGCGGCAACCCGCTCGACCCCCGCGGTCCAACGCTATCCGGGCTGGCCGAAGGGCAGAGCTTCGTCCTGCCGCGGCCGGGCGGGCTGATCGCGGGCAAGGTCGTCTCCGTCGTCCCGCAGCCCGTACCCGCGGACCAGCAACTGCAGGTCGCGCGCGACCGGCTGAAGCAGCAACGGACCCAGGCGGCATTCGACAGGCTGCTCCGGCAGGTGCGGCCCAAGGCGCAGGTCCAGTACCAGCCAGGCTTCGCGCCGGGCTCGGCGGCGGGCGCAGCTGCGCGGCAGCCGCAAGACTGATCCTGGTCGACGATGGCTCGGGCGGCGGGAGCACGGCCTCCCTCAGCGCGCGGGAACGGGCGGGTCGGGATCAGCTACGATCGTCGCGGCGACATGTGGAGGATGGGAATGGTGCCCAGGGGCGGAGTCGAACCACCGACACGACGATTTTCAGTCGTCTGCTCTACCACTGAGCTACCCGGGCCCATGGCTCGCGATTTTGGGATCGCGGCGGGAAGCGCTCCCCTACCGGTCGTCTTCGGGCCTGTCCAGCCCGGGATCGGCTGGCGGACCGGGGATGCGGTAGCCTTCGCCGAGCCATTGCAACAGGTCGCGATCCTTGCAGCCGCGGCTGCAGAACGGCGCGTGCTCGGGCGAGGTCGGCCGGCCGCACAGGGGGCAGCCTTTGGCGGGCTTAGACGGGTTCGGCATGGCCGCCGGAGATGGCAAGCGCGGCATCGCTGCGCAAGGTGACGGCCCCACCGCGCTGCCGGGCGATGGTGAGGAGCCAGTCGGGTTCGGCCTCCAGGACCGCCGCGACGGCGGGGTGGACGGCCAGCCGGCACGGGCCATGGCCGTCGATCGCGGTCCGACGCAGCAGGGTCCGGGCTTCGAACGCGGCCCGGTCCGAGGCCAGCTCCAGCAGTGAGGGGTGGCGGCGCGGGCGAACGACCTGCAGGAAGCCGAAGCCGTTGACGGCCGTCCGCTCGAATTGTGTTGCCCCCAGCGCTGCGTCGAGCGCCGCCGCCGCCCGCTGCCGCGGCTCCTTGCCGGGGGCCGTCGGAAGGTCGATGCCGATCGAGCCGCCGATGCCCAAGCGGCGGATCGCCGCACCCGCGGCGGCTGCTCCCGCCACCGCCAGCTCGGGTGGCGGCAGAGTGCCGTCGACGTCGATCAGCGTCATGGCGGGCGTGAGATGGAGCTTGAGCTCGCCGCCCGAGAAGCGGACGGTTCCGGTTCGGGCCTCCTCCAGCAGGTCGGACCAGCCCGCCCGCGCCAAGGGGTCGTCGCGCCCGGGCGGGAACGGGAGCGGCTTGCCCAGGATGGCGAAGAGAGACGGAAGTGCCTCCGTCATCCGGCCGAGGCTTCGTTTCCACGGTTCCGGACCTGGGATGGCCTCGCGCGTGATCTCCACCCGGATAGCCGCGCCTTCGCTCACGCCGCCAGGGCGCTGGGGCAACAGCACCTCCACCCCATCGTTCGTAACGGCGAGCGCGTTGCGCCCGCCTGTCCCGACGCTGCGCAGGCGGCCTTCCACGACCGAACCCGCCGGAACCGTACCGTCGAGCAGCACCCGCGCCTCGACGATGCGGTTCCCGTCGACCAGCACGGCCCGGGTCTCACCGATGCCGCGCTCGAGCAGCCAGTCAGGCAAGCGGATGGCCCGCGGACTTGAGCAGGTGCCGGGTCTCGGCGAGCGGCAGGCCGACGACGTTGGAATAGCTGCCCGCGATGTGGCGGACGTAGACCTCGCCATAGCCTTGCAGGGCATAGCCCCCGGCCTTGCCGCGCCACTCGCCATGGCCGGCGTAGAAGTCGATCTCCTCGCGCGACAGGCGCTTCATGGCAATGGTGGTCTCGACCACGCGGCTGCGCAGCGCACCGGGCTGGGCCAGGGCGACGCCCGTCATGACCCGATGGCGACGGCCGGACAGCAGGGCCATGCAGCGGCGGAGCGTCCCCTCGTCCTCCACCTTGGGCAGGATGCGGCGGCCGACCGCCACGACCGTGTCCGCGGCGAGCACCAGCGCCGCGGGCTCGACCGCCGCGACCGCTCGCGCCTTTTCCTCGGCCAGGCGCAGCGCATGGACGCGGGGCAACTCGTCTTTCGGCACGCTCTCGTCGATGTCCGCCGGGAGCACCGCGTCTGGGATAACTCCGATCCGGGCGAGCAGGTCGAGGCGGCGCGGGCTCGCCGAGGCGAGGATCAGCCGCACCGGGGCGGCTTAACCGGTATAGCCGGGCGGCCCGGCGCGGCCAGGCATGAAGCGGTAGGTGATCCGCCCCTTGGTCAGGTCGTAGGGTGTCAGCTCGACCAGCACCTCGTCGCCGGTGAGCACGCGGATGCGGTTCTTGCGCATCTTGCCCGCGGTGTGCCCCAGGATCTCATGGCCGTTCTCGAGCTCGACGCGGAACATGGCATTGGGCAGCAGTTCGACCACCCGGCCGCGCATCTCGAGCAATTCTTCCTTGGCCATGCAATTCCTTGTGAGAGAATGAAGTCGCGGCCCCTTAGCCGGGGAGCGCCGAAAAGGGAAGGCGGGCGGGAAGTCGGGGCCTGACGCGGCGCAGCGGCGCTTGCGGGAGGAAGCGGCCGCCGATCGTTCAAGCAGGGCGGAGCTCGACAGGACAGCTCAACTAATACCAATTTTTCAGCGGATGAGGGCGCTCTTCCGGAGGCGGTTGCAAGCTTTCAGGTCCACGATAGTCGATGCTCAGGTGGCATACCGCAGGCGCCGAGGCCGTTGCGCCGATGTAACCGGACAGGAGGACGATCTGGCGGCGGTCAGGCTGGACATGGAAAGTCTCTTTGCCGATCACCGCCCCCTCACCGGTGCCAGGAAGGAGCTCACGGTTCTTTGGAGTGCTCCTTTCTTGCTTATTCGATGAGTTTGGCACGGGAGGGCCCCAAGTCTCGCGCAGATACTGCAGGAGCTGATCGTGCGCGCGCCTGCAATGGGCAGGTGAGACGTCGCCTCTTAAGAACTTGCGCAGACGAATAGCGGAAAGGTTCCTCTGCTGATTGAAGATGACCTCCGGAAGCAGCGCGACACCAGCCGTCGGGGGAACGTGCGAGTCTTGCCTTGGGCTCAGCGCGCAACCTTTGAGCGACATTTCGACCCGGCACCTACGCAGCGACTCCGCCGTCCACGTGATACCGGGGTAGGCGGTCAGGGCGTCGTCGAAGTCCATGCCGAAGGTGAACGGCCCCCAGCCATCGAACGACTTCCTTTCGGGTTGAGGCATGTCTTCCCGCTGTGATTTCGCTGCAGCCGCGAAGGGGTAGTCTGCAGAGCCACGCTCGGAACATGCGCCCGGAGTCAGCCCGAGAGCAAGAAAGAGGAGAGGCCGTAACACCACTGTATTCTAACAGCCCCACCTGCGATTCCCAGCCGATCGGTCGACCGGTCGCAACCTCCACGGCCCGAACATCCGAAATGCACCAGCGGGGTTCCAGAAAGAGGCCCGAACGGCGCTCCCGCATTCCTCCGAAAGGGCGAGCGGGAGCGCGGTCAGTAGGCGCCCGGCAGATCGCGCTCGATCGTGCCCCTCGGCTGCGCCGGCGTGATCAGTTCCGTCCCGCCTCGGCCCTTGCTCGTGCCCGGCGTGCCTGCACTCTGTGCACCTGCGGCACCGCCGATCGGAGTGCAGGCGCGGCCTGCCAGAAAGTCGAGGGCTGTCCTGATCGAGGCTTCCTGCGCGTTCCCGAGCTGATTGGACAAGTCGTCGGGCGCGCGGCAGGTCGACTGGAAGTTGCTCGCAAGACCGTTGAAGTAATCGCCTTGCCGGTTTGCGTTCTGGGTGGCGAAGGCCAGGATGCGGAGCCGGTCGTCGCACTGGGGACGATCAATGGCGATCTGGCCAACCGGCTTGCCGAACGTGTTCGAACCGATCAGCGCGGCGTTGGCGCCGAGGTAAGGCAGGACGGAGTTCATGACCAACTCGCTAGCCGAGGCCGAACTGCCGGTTCCGATGAAGGCGACCTTTGTCGCCGCGATCGATTCCGGCTGAGGCATGAAGAAGACGGTCTGGTTGTTGGAGGCCTTTTCCGGCCGGAAGACAGTATAGGACAGCACGTCGGAGGTTGAACGATTGCCCAGCAGGAGGTTGGTGAGCAGTTCGGCAACACGAACGAGGCCGCCCCCGTTGTAGCGAAGGTCAACGATCACCTCGGTGATCCCTTGCGCCTTGAACTGGGCGAAGGCGGCGCGGAGGTCCCGTTCCGCCGGCTCCCCGATGAAGGTGCGCAGGTTGATGTATCCGACCTTCTTGCCGTTATCGTTGATGATGCCAGCGCCGTAACGGTCCGAGACAGGGTCGATCTCGAACTGGGCCTTTGTCAGCGTCACGTCGCGGACGGTGCCATCCTTTTCGCGCACCCGCAGGACACGGGTCACGCCGGCGTCGCCGGGACCGAGCGCTCTCGAGACCCCAGCTGGACCTTCAGCCGCGAGAATGTCCTTGACCGTGACGAGGTCGGTCGGACCGCCGCCAATTGCGAGAATCTCGGCTCCACGGTCGATCCCCGCGGCGAAGGCTGGCGTGCCCTCGAAGGTTTCCGCGACGATGACCCGGCCCTCGCCCAGCTCGCTGGTAACGCGAAAACCGAAGCCGGCGGTGGCGCCGGAGGAGAAAAAGGCGTTCTCCTCGGCGATGGAGGTGGTGAAGGTGAAGAAGCGGTCGCGGTTCTGGGCCCGCGCTGGAGCCACCAGCGCGTCGATATAAGCCTGTACCGTCGAGAAGTTCGCAGGATCGACGCTCGTGTCGAGCAGCTCGGGGTAGAGGTAGAATTCGCGCAGCTGCGCCAGCGCAAAGTTCTGGCGTTCGCGCAGCGAGCAGCCCGCGCCGGTGGTAGGCGGTGGATTGCTGCCCGGCGGCGGCGTGACACCGGACCGGTCGTCGCCGCCGCCACCGCCTCCACCACAGGCGGACAGCAGAGCCAGGATCGCGACCGTCGCGGTGAGTCTTCTACCCTTCTTCAACGCGACCTCCGGACTCGACAACTTCTACCCGACTGGCAGTGATGAACCTTTCCCGTCAGAAATCAAAGCTGTAAACGAAACCCCGCCACAACAGCCCGGGCTGGCGGGGGCTAGCCGTCTCTACCCCGCGCCGTGCCCCGCAAGTGCCGCGAGCAGCAGTAGGGCGACGATGTTCGTGATCTTGATCATCGGGTTGACGGCCGGGCCGGCGGTGTCCTTGTAGGGGTCGCCGACCGTGTCGCCGGTCACCGCGGCCTTGTGCGCTTCGGAGCCCTTGCCGCCGTAATTGCCGTCCTCGATGTACTTCTTGGCATTGTCCCACGCGCCGCCGCCGCTGGTCATGGAGATCGCCACGAACAGGCCGGACACGATCACGCCGAGCAGCAGCGCGCCCAGCGCCGCGAAGCCCTGCTCGCGGCCGGCGACGGCGGCGATGATGAAGTAGACCGCGATGGGCGCCAGCACCGGCAGCAAGGAGGGGACGATCATCTCCTTGATCGCCGCCTTGGTCACCAGGTCCACGGTGCGCGCATAGTTGGGGCGGCTGGTGCCGTCCATGATGCCGGGGTTGCTGCGGAACTGGTCGCGGACGTCGATCACCACGTCGCCCGCGGCGCGGCCGACGGCGGTCATGCCCATCGCCCCGAACAGATAAGGCAGCAGCGCGCCCAGCAGCAGGCCGACTACCACGTACGGGTTGGACAGGGAGAAATCGACCGAGTTGGGCGCAATGCCGAGCTCGCCCGAGAACTCCTGCAGGTCGGTAGTGTAGGCCCCGAACAGCACCAGCGCCGCCAGCGCGGCGGAGCCGATCGCGTAGCCCTTGGTCACCGCCTTGGTGGTGTTGCCGACCGCGTCCAGCGCGTCCGTGCGGGCGCGGACCTCGTCCTCCAGGCCGGCCATCTCGGCGATGCCGCCGGCGTTGTCGGTGACCGGGCCGTAGGCGTCGAGCGCCACCACCATCCCGGCCAGCGCCAGCATCGCGGTCGCGGCGAAGGCGATGCCGATGAGGCCGGCGAGCAGGTAGGAGGCGATGATCGCGACGCAGATCACGAGGGTCGGCAGGGCGGTCGATTCGAGGCTGATCGCCAGGCCCTGGATGACGTTGGTGCCGTGGCCGGTCTCCGACGCCTTGGCGATCGACTTGACCGGCCGGTAGTTGGTCCCGGTGTAATATTCGGTGATCCACACCAGCAGGCCGGTAACGGCCAGGCCGATCATCATGCACCAGAACAGGTCCCAGCCCGTGAAGCCGCCGGTCTGCTGAGCGACGGCCGAGCCGAGCTCCAGGTCGGTGCCGGCCGCTTCCTGCCCGCCGATCACGGCGCTGAGGTCGCCCAGGGTCATCCAGGTGACGAGCAGCAGGGCAGGGACCGACAGCAGCGCCGTGGTCCAGAAGCCCTTGTAGAGCGCGCCCATGATCGACTGGCCGCGGCCGAGGCGGACCATGTAGGTGCCGATGATGGAGGTGATGATGCACACGCCGCCGACGATCAGCGGCAGGGACATCAGCGCGGTGATGTCGGCCGCCGCGGTGCCGATCAGCAGGGCGGTCAGCACCATGGTCGCGCCCACGGTCACGACGTAGGTCTCGAACAGGTCGGCGGCCATGCCCGCGCAGTCGCCGACGTTGTCGCCGACATTGTCCGCGATCACCGCGGGGTTGCGGGGATCGTCCTCGGGGATCCCGGCCTCGACCTTGCCGACGAGGTCCGCGCCGACGTCCGCGGCCTTGGTGAAGATGCCGCCGCCGAGACGCGCGAAGATGGAGATGAGCGAGGCGCCGAACGCCAGTGCGACGAGCGCGTCGACCACCACACGGCTGTTAGGCTCGTGTCCCTGGAGAGCGACCAGCACATAGAACAGCACGGAGATGGCGAGCAGCGCCAGGCCAGCGACCAGCATGCCGGTAATCGCGCCCGACCGGAACGCAGTGGTGAGCCCGCCCTGGAGGCTGGTGCGCGCGGCTTCGGCCGTGCGGACGTTGGCCCGGACCGAGATATTCATGCCGATATAACCGGCGACACCCGACAGGATGGCGCCCGTCACGAAGCCGATCGCGGGGGTGAGCCCGAGGAACAAGCCCACCAGCACCGCCACGACCACGCCAACGATGGCGATGGTGGTATACTGGCGGCCGAGATAGGCTTGGGCGCCTTCCTGGATCGCGCCGGCGATGTCCACCATCCGCTGGTTCCCGGCGGGCGCCCTCAGCACCTGGCCGCTGGTCAGCACTCCGTAAAGGACGGCGATCACCCCGCAGGCGATCGCGATCAGAACGATTGTCATGAGGTGAACATTCCCCTGTTCAGTTCGGCCACGGCAGAGCGCCGCCACAAGAAACCTGACGGGGTGTTAAGGGGGCGGAAAGGGGCTGTCTAGGCTAGCCACAGCGCGGTCAGCGCGCCCGATGCCAGACCGGCACAGGCGACCGCCCACCGGCGCCAGCTAGAAAGAGCGATGTTCATAACCTGCGCGCTCCGGCCACGGCACGGCTCCGTCCGCATCAACCAGCGTGAGCTTAGCGTCCGCGGTGACCGTCCCGATGCAGGCCATTGTCGGCGCATCGGGTGAAGAAAGTGTTGCCGTCGGATTCACGCCGGCGGGAAGTGCGGCCAGCAGGGCATAGTCGTCGCCGGCGGTGGCTGCGAACAACCGGGCGGAGCGCGTTTGTCCGCGTTCGGCGATGAAGGCGCGGGACAGCGGAAGTGCGCCGAGGTCGATCTCCGCCCCGCACCCGCTTGCCCGGCACATCCGCGAGATGTCCAGCAGCAGGCCGTCCGACACATCCATCATGGCGTTGGCGAGCGGGGCGAGCGCTCGGCCGGCGGCCAGCAAGGGCACGGGCCGGCGGTAAACGTCGACCAGGGCGCCGGCAGCGGCGGCATCCATCTGCAGCAGGGCCAGCCCTGCCGCGCTGTCGCCGAGGGTTCCGGCGAGCCACAGCCGGTCGCCGGCACGGGCGCCGGCGCGGGACGGGACGGGTGCAACCGCCCGGCCGATGGCGGTCAGGCCGAGCACGCGCGGCGTTGTGGAGGGCAGGCTGATTGTGTCCCCGCCGACCAGCGGCAGGCCGTAGCTCTCGCAGGCCGCGGCCACCCCCGTCAGAAAGCTCTCCTCCCAGCCGTCAGCTCCGGTCATGGTCAGGGACAGCAGCGCCGCCATCGGCTCCGCCCCCTTGGCGGCGAGGTCGGACAGGTTCACCGCCACCAGCTTCCAGCCCACGGACGCGGGCGGGTCGTCGGAAAGGAAGTGAACGCCTTCCGCGATGCTGTCGTGGGTGAGGACGAGGTCGCCGAGCACCGCGGCGTCGTCGAGCAGCCCGCGCGCCGCGGGGTCCGTGGCGATGCCGCGGAGCTGGTCGAGGAGGTCGGATTCGGCGGTCATAGCTCCTCCCCCCCGAGGGAGACGGCAGCCGCAGGCTGGCGGAGGGGTGGTGGCGACCTTACCCCTCCGTCACGCTGTCGCGTGACTTCTCCCCCAAGGGGGAGAGGCTGATTCATCCCCGCGCCCCCTTGGCGATGCTGTCGAGCAGCCCGTTGACGAACGCCACTTCCTTGCGGTCGTAAAAGGCGTGGGCGACGTCGAGATATTCACTGATCACCGTGCCAACCGGAACGTCGCGCCGGGCGAGCAGCTCGTAGGTGCCGGCGCGCAGGATGGCGCGCATCGGACGATCGAGCCGCTCGAGCTTCCAGCCTTCGGCCAGCCGCTCGACGATCAGCCGGTCGATCTCCTCGCGGCGGGCATGGGCTCCGCTCACCAAATCGTCGAAGAAGTCGATCTCGGCGTCGGCCAGCTCGGCGCCGTCGATGGTCTCGCCGATGCGGTGCTGGTGGAATTCGTGCAGCAGCTTCGGCAGGGCGGTGCCCTCCATCTCCTGCTGGTAGAGGGCCTGAACGGCGGCGAGGCGGGCGGCGGAACGCGAACGCGAGCGGGTGTGGGTCATGGGGTGCGGGCCTATGCGCCCTCTTCCCCGGCGAGAAAAGGGCCAAGCGCCGCGGCGACGGCTTCCGGCTTCTCCCATGGGACGAAGTGACCGGCATCGGGGATGCGGACGATCCGGAGGTCCTCGACCAGGCGGTCGAGGCCATCGAGCTGCAGCGGCAGCAGCGCCTCGTCCCGCATGCCCCAGACCACCAGCGCCGGGTTGCGGACGGTGGGAAAGGCGCCGAGCACCCAGTCGGGCACGGGTACGGTAAGGAACGGTGGCGGGACGTGGATGTGGCTGGCGCGGTACCAGTTCAGCATCGCGGTCAGCGCGCCCGGCCGGCTCCATTCGGCGATGTACTGGGCGCGTTCTTGCGGAGGGATGATGTGGAGGTCGACATGGGGGGAGAAGCTCTTCTCGAAGAAGGCGTCCATGCCCATCGCTTCCACCGCCTGCTCGAAGCCGGGGGTGCGGAAGGCGGTGATGTACTGGCTGGCCGCGCGCTGTTCGGCGCTCTCGATCAGGCTCTTCTGGAAGACGACGGGGTGGGGCGCGTTGACGATGCCCAAGCGCTCGACCCGTGGGTCGCCCTTGAGCGCCGCCGCCCAGGCGACTGCGCCGCCCCAATCGTGGCCGACCAGGGCGAACCGCTCGATCCCGAGGGCATCGGCCAGAGCGAACAGGTCGGCGACGATCTTGTCGGTGCGGTACTCGTCAACCTCCTGCGGCCGGTTGGAGCCCGCGAACCCGCGCTGGTCGGGCATTACCAGGCGGAACCGGTCCTGCAGCAAGGGCGTGATGCCGCGCCAAGTGCGGTGGGATTCGGGGAAACCGTGAAGCAGGATAACCGGGGCCGCGTCCTCGGGTCCGGCGAGGGCAACGTTGAGGGTAACGCCGGTCGATAGTGGCAGGCGGCGGAACTCGGTCACGGATAGCTGACCGTCTTGGGCACCTCGGGAATGGGGATCCACTCGTCGCGGTCGTCGGGCGGGAGGGCGAACTCGCCAGCCTTCCACGCGCGCTTGGCCTCGTTGATGCGCTCGCGGCTGGAGGAGACGAAGTTCCACCAAACATGGCGCTCGCCATCCATCGGCGCCCCGCCGCACAGCATCAGCCGCGCCCCGTAAGTGGAGCGCAGGAGCGGGCGGTGACCGGGCGCGAGCAGGACGAGGTGCTGCCGTTCCAGGGGCAGGCCGTCGATCGTGGCCGCGCCTTCCAGCAGGTAGACGGCGCGCTCATCCGCCTCCCCCTCCAGCTCCAGGCTGGCGCCGGGCGCGAGATCGATCGCGGCGTAGAGCGTGGGCGAATGCTGGGTGACTGGCGAGCGCGCGCCATATGCCTCACCCATGATGAGGTTGAGCCGGATGCCGTCACCTTCGATCACCGGTAGACGATCAGCCTCCACATGCTCGAACGCCGGGTCCTGCTCCTCGGTGGCTTGAGGCAGCGCGATCCAGGTCTGGATGCCGTCCAGCACCGGCCCCGCCGCGCGCTCGTCGCCCGGCGAGCGCTCCGAGTGGCTGATGCCGCGCCCGGCGGTCATCAGGTTGACCGCCCCCGGCTCGATCCGCTGCACGGTGCCCAGGCTGTCGCGATGGTCGATCGCGCCTTTGAACAGGTAGGTAACGGTCGCCAGGTTGATGTGCGGGTGCGGGCGGACGTCGATGCCCTCGTCCACGCCCAGCCGCGCCGGCCCCATCTGGTCGAAGAAGATGAACGGCCCGACCATGGTCCGCAGCGTGTGCGGCAGGGTACGGTGGACCTTGAAGCCACCCAGGTCGTGGCTGACCGGCGCCAGGCTCATCAGGATCGGGCTGTCGTTGTTCATTCGCCGGGCGCCTTTGCTGCGGTGATGGCGAGCGCGTGCACGCGTTCCTGCATCAACTCGCCCAGCGCCCGATAGATCATCCGCTGCCGCTCGACGCGATTCTTGCCGGTGAAGGCCGGGCTCTCGATCAGGAGGCTGAAGTGGCTTTCGCCGGCGGGATTGTAGCCGCCGTGTCCGCGGTGCTGCTCGCTGTCGTCGTTCAGCTGAAGCTGCGTCGGGGCGAGCGCCTCCTGGAGACGAGCGGTGATCTCGCGGGCGACCGGGCCGGTGGAAGCTTGGTTCATGGCGTCTATATTAGGCGGCTTGGCACAAGAGGACGAGAGTGGCGTCAAGAAGTCAGAAGTTTCACGGGCGGGTTGAAGGTGCGGCCGACCATTGCGCCATGCCCGGCTGCGCCCAGGCCGGCGAGTTCAAGGCGCCGCTGAGCGCCAGCAGCTTCGACGGGCCGGGCGAGTGGCAGTGGCTATGCCTCGACCATGTCCGCGAGCACAACGCGAGGTACAACTTCTTCGAAGGCATGAGCACGGAGGAGATCGAGGCGGCGCAGTCGCCGGTCGCCGCCTGGGACCGGGCGACCCGCGCCTTTGCGCATGGCGGTGCCGACCCCGCTCCGCCCTGGAGCGACTTCCGCGACCCGCTGGACGCGATCGCCGGACGCTTCGGGGCGCGGTTCAACGCCGCCGCGGGGCCGCAGAGCCGCTTCTCGGCGGGAGAGAGGCGGGCGCTCGAAGCCCTCGGGCTGGGGCCGGACACCGACCTGCACGCGGTGCGCAAGCGCTATTCGGAGCTGGTCCGCCGCTACCACCCCGACCGCAACGGCGGCGACCGCAGCCAGGAGTCGAAGCTGCGCTCGGTGATCGACGCCTGGCAGGTGCTCAAGGCCGCCCCGGCGTTCGGCTGATCAGGCGGGTTCCAGCGCGAAGTCGACGCGGACCCGCACCTCCGTCCGGTTCACGCCGGGGTTGAACGGGGTGCCGGATTCCGGCGGGGGCGGCGGCGCGACCGCGGAGGTTTGGACCGCGGCGGCGTCCATCTCCATGCGCATCATCGGGGAAGGCGGCACGCCATATTCGCCGCCGTCGACGATGTTGACCACGCGCACGATCTTCAGGCCCGCCGCTTCGCCGTAAGCCTCCGCTCTCGCCCGGGCGGCCTTGTAGGCTGCGGCGTAGGCTGACCGGTTGGCGGTTTCGCGATCCGACACGCGCAGGCTTGGACCGCCGAGCACGTTGGCACCCGCTTCGGTGACGGCTGTCACGGCCTCGCCCACGCGGGCCATGTCGGTCAGCCGTACCTCGACGATGTTGGCGGCGCGGAACTGCCCGCGTTCCTTGCCATGGTCGATCCGCTGCAAGGACAGGTTCTGCGTCTGGAGATCGTCCGGCTTGACCCCCAGCCGCGTAAGCGCCTCCGTCACCCGCGCCATCTTCTCCCGGTTGAGCTGGCTGGCGCCGCCCGCGCTCGGCCCCTGGCTGGTGACGCCCAGCCGCAGCCGCGCTTCGTCCGGACGGCTGTCGGCCCGGCCCGTGGCCGAGATGGTCAGCAGCGTTTCGCCCGGCTCGACGCCGCGCGGATCGGGTTCGCGGGTCTGGCAAGCGGCGAGCAGGGGCAGGAGGGCGCAGGCAAGGGCAAGGTTACGCATGAACTGGCTCCTTCACAGAACGAGCCATTGTTATAGTGTTACATGCCGAGGTCAATCAGTCGCGGTCAGGTGCCCCAAGCGGAAAATAGGGGCGGTACGGCCGCGCTTCGTCGACCGCCCGAGCGACGGCCGGGTGCGCCAGCAAGCGGGCGCGATAGGCTGCGAGCCTGGGCCGGGCGGGGCCGATCTCCTCCACCCAGTCGGCATAGAACAGCGAAGGCGCGGCGGCGCAATCGGCCAGGGTGAATTGCTCGCCCACAGCCCAAGGGCCTTCGTCCAGATCCTCGTCGAGCCAGTCATAGGCAGTGTTGAGCCGCTCCCGCGCGACCCGGCGATCGGCCGGGTTGCGCTCTTCCTGCGGGCGCAGCGCATCCCAGACCACCGCGTTCATGTTGGTCATGACGCGCTGATCGAAGATGCGGTCGAGCAAGCGGACTCGCCGCCCGAGTTCGCCGTCCGGGATCCAGCGGTGAGGTCCGGGGTGATGCGCGTCGAGGTGCTCGATGATGCAGGTCGATTCGGCAACGGTCCGCCCCTCGTCGACCAGGAGCGGAAACTGCCCGAACCGCCACCGGCGCTTCAGCTCCGCGCCATTGTCCGGGTGGGCGGGATCGACCATGCGGAACTCGAACGGCGTGGCGTTGGCCCACAGCGGGATCAGCACCTTCCAGGTATAGCTGCTGAACGGATGACCGAAGAGTTGCAGGGTCACCAGCGCCCCTCCGCGATCGCGCGCTGCCGGGCTTGCTCGCGCCCGCTGTTCGACTGCGGCCCGGCCCAGCCCTGTTCGATCTCGCCGCCGGGTTCGTAGGTCGCGATGACCGCGCCCGAGCGGGTGACCTGGTGGTCGACCAGCCGCAAGCCCTTGGCAGGCGTGCCCTCGCCGAACAGCCGCTTGCCGGACCCAAGCACCACCGGAAAGGTCATCAGCGTCAACCGGTCGAGCAGCCCGGCCGCGAGCAGCGCGGGGTAGATGGTGCTGCTGCCCTGGATCAGCAGGTCAGGGCCCTCGCCCTCCTTGACGGCGCGCAGTTCCTCCATGCTGCCGACCCGGTGGCTGTTGGACCAGCCGAGGTCGGGATTGCCGCGGGTCAGCACATATTTGTTGGCGCGCGTGAATGCCTCGCCCATCGCGATCGCCGCGGCCTCGCCATCGTCCTTGCCGGTGCGGTCGAACACCTCGCCGATCCCGGTCGCTTCGCCGCCGACATAAGGCCAGTAGGCGGCGAAGATGTCGTAGGTGCGCCGCCCCAGCAGCAGGTCGTAGTCGCGGCCGAAGAAGGCGTCGACCGCGCCGCCCACGTCCTCGTCGAAGAACTGCGGCAACCAGCCGCCGTGGGCGAAGCCGCCGGTCGGGTCCTCGCTCGGCCCGCCCGGCGCCTGCATGACGCCGTCGAGCGAGACGAACACGCTTCCGCGAATCTTACGCATCGACCGTTTCTCCCGCGACCGCCGCTTCGATCCGGGTGATGTCGATCTTGCGCATGGTCATCATGGCTTCCATCGCGCGCTTGGCCGCAGCCGGGTCGGGGTTCTGCAGCGCCCGCATCAGCGCGCGCGGGGTGATCTGCCAGGAGAAGCCCCAGCGGTCCTTGCACCAGCCGCAATCGCTTTCCTGGCCGCCATCCCGGGTGATCGCGCTCCAGTAGCGATCCGTTTCCTCCTGATCGTCGGTCAGCACGACGAAGCTCACCGCTTCGTTCGGCTTGAAGTGGGGACCGCCGTTCAGCCCCAGGAAGGGGCGACCGAGAACGGTGAAGTCGACCGTGAGCTCATCACCCTGCTTACCGTCGGGGTAGTCGGAGGCGGCGGCCATGGCCGTGCCCACATGGCTGTCGGGAAAGGTGCGGGCATAGAACTCCGCAGCCTCGCGCGCCTGGCCGCGATCGAACCAGACACAGGTCACCAGCTTGTCGTTGCCCATGATTGTCTCCTCTTGTTCAACGGTTGCGCGGGCCGACCAGCCCAAAGGCGGCGCCCTGCGGGTCGAGCGCGTTGATGGAATATTCGCCGCCGGGGATCTCGATCGGTTCCTGCAGCACCTGCCCGCCGCCCGAGCGCACCGCCTCTGTGGCTCCGTCGATGTCGTCGACGCCGATGTAGAAGGTCCAGGCCGACGCGGGCATCTGCGGCATCCTGGGCATGACCGCGCCGATCATCGTGCCGCCCCGGTAGAGGAACTGGTATTTGCCCAATTCGCCCATGTCCATGTCCCCGTCCTGCCGCCAGCCGAAGTGGCGACCGTAGAAGTCGATCGCGCCAGCGGGGTCGGTCGTGGACAGCTCGTTCCAACGGACGTGCTGCGGCCGGTCAACGGAGAAGACGTCGCTGACCGCATCGGGCTGATCCCGCGGCGGCTCGGGCCGCATAACGTAGAAGGGCGCGCCCTGTGGGTCGGCGACCAGCGCGAAGCGGCCCACCCCGGGCAGGTCGTGCGCCGGCATCAGGGTGCGGCCGCCGTCGCCCTCGATCGCAGAGACGGCGGCATCCACATCATCGACCGCGATGTAGGTCAGCCAGCCCGGCCGGGCGCCGCCTTCGCGCATCTGATCCGAGAGTCGCATGACCCCGCCCGCATGCTTGCCGTCGCTGCGCCCGATCATGCGGTAGTCCATCTCGCCGGCCGCCTGCGGCTCGATGTCCCAGCCGACCACGGCGTCGTAGAAGCCCTTGGCCCCGTCCGGATCGGGGGTCATCAGCTCGTACCAGATGAAGCTTCCCTGTTGGTTCGCCATTGCTCAGCCTTTCCGCTCGTCGAGGATGGTCTCGAACCCGCCCCAGAACATGCGCTTGCCGTCGAACGGCATCTCGCCGTCGGGCTGCATCGCAGGCTCCTCCATGATCTTGGGCCAGGCCTCGTCGCGCGCCTGCTTGGAGGGCCATTCGATCCAGGAGAAGACGACAGCTTCGCCGGGCTCGGCCGCCACGGAGCGGCGAAAGTCGGTGACCTTGCCATCCGGCACGTCGTCGCCCCGGGCTTCAACCAGGCGAAGGGCGCCGTGCCTGCTGAAGTTCTCCCAGGCCTGGTTCGCCATGGCGCGATAAGCCTCCAGCTTGGCCTCGGGCACGGGCAGCACGAACCCGTCGACGTAGGTTCCGCCTGAACTGCCCACGTCGACGAAGGGCGCGAAGCCGCCGAACACCATGCGCTTGCCGTCAAACGGCATCGACTTGCCGACCTCCTCCATGCGGGGATCGCTCATGATCTTCTGGTTGGCCGCATCGCGGGCCGCGCGGTCCGGATATTCGAACCATGAGAAGACGACCTTCTCGCCCTCCTTGGCCTGCACGGCCCGGCGGAAGTCGGTGTGCTGGCCTTGCCTAACGTCGTCGTCCCACGCCTCGACGTGCCGCCGCACACCGAACTCGTGGAACAAGGGCACGCCTTGGGCCGCATGCTGGCGGTAGGCTTCGCGGTTCTCCTGCGGAACGGCGACGATGAAGCCTTCGATATATGTCATGCTGCAACTCCTTGCTGGTTCTGGGCGGGAGCGGTTGCCGCTCGCGGTTCGAAGTCGACCAGCTGCGCCTTCAACGCCCGCGCAAACGCCGGGCGGTCCTTGGCGCGCTCGACATAGGCCAGCAGGTTGGGCCGCTGCTCCAGCAGGTCCGAACTCTGTAGGTTGCGGAGCACGTCGACCATCAGCAGGTCACCGGCCGTGAACTCGTCCTCAAGCCACGTCTTCTCGCCCAGCCAGTCCGCCAGGCGGTCGAGCCGCTTGCCGATCATCTCCACAACCTGCGGGCGTCGCTCAACCGTCCAGGCTTCGCCCTGGTGGAAGAGGTCGATGATGGGCAGTTGCATCACGAATGGCTCGACGCTGTTGAGGGCGGCGATCACCCAGGCGGTTGCGCGCGACCGTCCGCCTTCGTCCTCCGGCAGCACGGCGCCGAACTTGCGTCCGATGTGCAGAACGATGGCGCCCGATTCGAACAGCTGCGTCTCGCCGTCACGGTAGCTGGGCACCTGGCCCCATGGTTGTTCGGAAAAGTAATCGGCGGGCCTCTCGCCGACTGCCGTGATCTTGCGGACGCTATAGCTCACGCCGGCTTCCTCTAGCGCCCAGCGGACCCGAAGATCGCGGACGAAGCCTCGCGCGAAGTCGGGCACCCAGTCGAACGCCGTGACCTGCACGGCAGCTTGCGGATAGTGAGGCATGGTCAGGCCGCCGCTTGGTCGAAGGCGGACGCACCCTGCTCGGCGGCGGCGGGGTCCATCCACATCACTTCCCAGCTGTGTCCGTCCGGGTCCTCGAAGTCGCGGCCGTACATCAGCGGCACCGGTTCCTGCTTGAGGCCGACGTCGACCTTGCCGCCCGCCTCCGCTGCCGCCTCGGCCACCGCGTCCACCGCGGCCGGGCTGTCCGCCGACAGGCAGAGGATAACCTGGCTGGTCGCGTGCGCGTCGGCGATCGGCTTGCCGGTGAACGACGAATAGAAGGGGTGGGTCAGCAGCATCACGTGGATGGCGTCGGACAGCACGATCATCGCCGCCGCCTCGTTCGAGAACTTCGGTTCCTTGCGCCCGCCGATGCCCTCGTAGAAGCGGACCGACCGCTCGAGATCGCTGACCGGCAGGTTGATGAAGATCATTCGCGACATGTTCTGGCTCCTTCCCGACTCGATGTGCCTTGAAGAATGCACGCCCAAGTTATAAATAGCAACCGTGGAGTTAGAGAAAATAACCAAGGCGCGGCAGACCGAGGACAAGCGGCGGTACGACGATGCCTGCGCCGCGGCCCACGGCATGGACCTGATCGGCGAGCGCTGGTCGATGCCGTTGATCCGCGAGCTGCTGTTCGGGCCGCGGCGCTTTTCCGATCTCAAGGCAAGCTTGAACGGGATCAGCGCCAATGTGCTGACTCAGCGGCTCGAGGGACTGGAGGCCGCGGGCGTGCTGACCCGCCGCAAGCTCCCGCCGCCTGCGTCCGTGCAGGTCTATGAGTTGACCCCCTGGGGCTATCAGGCGGCGCCGATCTTCGCCGCGCTCGGGCGCTGGGCGGTCCGCTCCCCGCAGCACGACCCGACCCGGCCGTTCAGCCCGGTATCGCTGATGCTGTCGCTGCGCACCATGCTGGACGCGGAGGCGGCGAAGGGGTTCGAGGCCAGCATCGCCCTGCGCATCGGCGACGAGACGTA
Source organism: uncultured Sphingomonas sp. (assembly GCF_902806285.1). Taxonomy (GTDB): domain Bacteria; phylum Pseudomonadota; class Alphaproteobacteria; order Sphingomonadales; family Sphingomonadaceae; genus Sphingomicrobium. The sequence continues at coordinate 33,230 of NZ_CADCWA010000202.1, forward strand.
CCACTGGATCAAGGTGGGGGAGGAGGTGCGGGTCGGCCGCGGGGGGGCCGAGCAGGCGGACTTGGTGTTCGCCGCTCCGGACGCCTCGACCATCGCCGCGGCGATCTACGGCGGCGCGCCGATCGAGAGGGTGCTGGTCGAGGGTGACGTCGCCCTTGCCCGGCGCTTTCCGTCGCTGTTCATCCTGCCGGAGAAAGCTCCGGCGAGCGGCGTTGTTGAGGCGCGCAAACAGCTGCCCTAAGGCGACTCCCCATGAACGACATTGCCAACGCCCAGCCGCAGGCCAGCGGCGAAACGCTGATGGCCGCGCCCGACAAGATCGTGAAGGTGCGCGAGGCTTTCGGCATCGACAACGAGATGGAAGTGCCCGCCTTCAGCGAGGCCGACGAGCGGGTGCCCGACCTGGATCCGGCTTACGTGTTCGATCCCGACACGACCCTGGCGATCTGCGCCGGCTTCGCCCGCAATCGCCGGGTGATGGTCCAGGGCTATCACGGCACCGGCAAGTCGACCCATATCGAGCAGGTCGCGGCGCGGCTGAAGTGGCCGTGCATCCGCATCAACCTGGACGCGCACATCAGCCGCATCGACCTGGTCGGGCGCGACGCGATCGTGCTGCAGGGCGGGCAGCAGGTGACCGAGTTCCGCGAAGGCCTGCTGCCGTGGGCGCTGCAGCATCCCGTCGCGCTGGTGTTCGACGAATATGATGCGGGCCGGCCGGACGTCATGTTCGTGATCCAGCGGGTGCTGGAGGTGGAGGGCAAGCTGACGCTGCTCGACCAGAACCGGGTGATCCGGCCCAACCCCTATTTCCGGCTGTTCGCCACCACCAATACGGTCGGGCTGGGCGACACGACCGGGCTCTATCATGGCACCCAGGCGATCAACCAGGGGCAGATGGACCGGTGGAACATCGTCACCACCCTGAACTACCTGCCCGCGGCGACCGAGGCCCAGATCGTGCTCGCCAAGTCGGGCGAGTATGACAAGCCCGACGGGCGCAAGACGGTGGACAAGATGGTCAAGGTGGCGGAACTCAGCCGGCAGGCGTTCATCAACGGCGACATCTCCACCGTGATGAGCCCCCGGACGGTGATCAGCTGGGCGCAGAACGCGCTGATCTTCGGCGATGTCGGCTTTGCCTTCCGCGTGTCCTTCCTCAACAAGTGCGACGAGGCCGAGCGGCCGCTCATCGCCGAGATGTACCAGCGGGTGTTCGGGACCGACCTGCCCGAAAGCGTGGCGGCAAAAGCGCAATAGAAAACCCCGCCGGTGCGAACCGGCGGGGCTTTCGTTCACCCGAAGGTGAGTTCAAACTAGAGCAGGATGTCGGCCGCGGTGAGACCCGGTGCGCCGGTCACGACGACCGCGAAATCGGCGATGCCGTCACCGTTGGTGTCGCCCTGCAGCAAGCCGTTGGCATAACGCAGCTGGCCGGCCGTCTTGGTGAAGCCGGCGTTGCCGATGTAAGCAAAGGCCTGGTCGCCCGCGACACCCGCGTTCGCGTCGAGCTTGGTCAGGTCGATCTTGTCGCCGGCGTTCCAGTCCTCGATCCGGTCGCCCTTCTCAAGGTTCGAGAACTGGAAGGTGTCATTGCCAGCACCACCGAACAACTTGTCGGCACCTTCGTAGCCGTTAAGCACGTCGTCGCCAGCCATGCCCTTGAGCGTGTTAGCGACCTGGTTGCCCCACAGCAGGTCGCGCGCCGAGCCGCCGGTGGCGTTCTCGATGGTAACGCCGTAGGCGATCGAGACGTTCTTGAACTCGGTCGCAACGATGTCGGCAACACCGGTCGCCAATTCGATCCGGCCCTCAATGATCCCTGGCCGGGTGACCGTCAGCGCATCGTAGTTCGCCTGAGTGA
>NZ_CADCWA010000203.1 GCF_902806285.1 uncultured Sphingomonas sp.
GGCGGCGTCGATGGCGTCGTTGATGAAGACCGATTGGGCCTCGACCGCATCTACATTCAAGCCAAGCGGTATGCTGCTCATGTGAGCGTCGGCAGGCCCGAAATCCAAGGCTTTGTGGGCAGCCTCGTAGGCTTTGGCGCGAGCAAGGGGGTCTTTGTCACGACCTCCAGCTTCAGCGGAAACGCTGTCGAGTACACGAAGCATTTGCCCCAGCGAGTGATCTTGATTGATGGCCAGCGGCTTACGGAGCTGATGGTTGAGCATGATGTCGGCGTCCGATTGAGCCCCAAACCCTACGCACTCAGGGCACCAAGGTTTACGTGCCTTCCGCAAGGGAGAGCCCGCTGGTGCTTGTGGAAGGGGTGGTGCCGCTTACAGGACTCGAACCTGTGACCCCATCATTACGAATGATGTGCTCTACCAGCTGAGCTAAAGCGGCATGCCGTTCGGGCAGGCGAGTGGCGCCAGTACCAGCGGGGCGGCGGGCAAACAAGGGTGGTTCGGGACAATGAAGGTCGCGGTTATCGGCGTGGGGGCGATCGGCGGTTGGCTGGCCGCGCGGCTGGCGCTTGGGGGGCATGAGGTCGGGGTGGTAAGGAGGTCTGGCGGGACCCAGGCCCTCGGAGGCGGGCTGAGGCTGATCGATGGCGGCCACGAGCAGTTCGCCTCCGTCCGGGTGATCGAAGACCCTGGCAAGGAGGGCGTTCAGCAGCTGGTCCTGCTTGCCACCAAAACGACCGACCTCGCCGATGCCGCCGGGCGGGCCGCGCCGTTGATCGGGTCGGACACGCTGATCCTGCCGCTCCAGAACGGGGTGCCCTGGTGGCTGGCGGGAGGCGAGCCGCTGCGCAGCGTGGACCCGGACGGCCGGATCGCGGCCGCGCTGCCGCTCGGGCAGGTGATCGGCGGGGTGGTGCACGCCGCCTGCCGCCGGGTTGCCGCGGCGGCCGTGGAGGTGGTCCATGCCGACCGGCTTATCCTTGGCGAGCCCGGCGGCGGGAGGAGCCCGGGGGTGGAGGCGCTTGCCCAAGCCGTTGCCAACGCCGGGGTACCGGCCGAGGCCAGCGACAACGTGCGCCGGGCGATCTGGTACAAGCTGTGGGGCAACATGACGATCAATCCCATCTCTGCGACCACCGGGCTGACGGCCGACCGCATCCTCGCCGACCCGGCGCATCGCGCGGAGATCGTCGCAGCGATGGAAGAAGCGCGGACGGTGGGCGCGGCCATCGGCTGCCCGATCGAGGAGAGCGCCGAGGAACGGGTGGCGGTCACGGCGCGGCTGGGCGCGTTCAAGACGTCCATGCTGCAGGATGTCGAGGCCGGGCGGCGGATCGAACTCGACGCACTGGTCGGCGCGGTTGCCGAGATCGGGCGCAGGGTGGGGGTGGGAACGCCGGTCATCGACCGCATCGAGGCGCGCACCCGCGCCTTCGCCGGAGCACACGGCCTCGTCTAGCCAGCAAAAACCGCTGTCCTACAGCTAACCAAACGGGTTAGCTCACCTGCGACTCGGAAGTTCGATGCAGGCGAGGCAACAATGAACGTACCTGGCGTAGAGGAGTTGATCGAGGCGCTGATCGCGCGTGAAGGCGGCTATGTGAATCACCCGGCCGACCGCGGTGGGCCGACACGGTGGGGGATCACGCAGGCGGTTGCCCGCGCCCACGGCTATGGAGGGGCAATGGCGGCCTTGCCCCGGGAGGAGGCGGAGACGATCTACCGCCGGCTCTATTGGGTGCGGCCGCGCTTTCACCAGGTCGCCAGGCGGGCGCCGCGGATCGCCGCCGAGCTGTTCGACACGGGCGCCAACATGGGACCCGGCGTGGCGGCGACATTTCTGCAGCGCGCGCTCACGGCCTTGAACCGGAACGGCAAGGACTATCCGGATCTGGTACCCGACGGCCGGGTGGGTCCGGTCACCCTTGGCGCGCTCGACGCCTTTCTGGATGTGCGGGGCGCAAGCGCCGGCGAGACGGTGCTGTTGCGAGCGCTGGAGGCGCTCCAGGGTGAACGCTATTTGCGGCTGGCGGAGAAGCGGCCAGCCAACGAGGCGTTTCTTTATGGTTGGCTCGCGAACCGTGTTGGTGAGTTCAGCTGATCCGCACGAACACGACCTTTGGGACCATTCGCAAGCTAGGGGACACGGACCATGGCAATCCTTGAGGCGGTCGTCGGACCGTTGGCCAAGCTCATCGACAAGATCATTCCCGATCCGCAGGCGCGGGACCGGGCCAAGCTCGAGCTGCTGAAGCTCCAGGGTGACCAGGAGGCCGCGGCGATCGCGCAGCAGATGCAGGCGATCGTCGCCGAAGCCGCCTCCAACGATCCCTGGACCAGCCGGGCCCGGCCGAGCTTCCTTTACATGATGTATGCGTTGATCCTGTGGGCGATCCCGATGGGTTTGATCTCCGCGGTGAACCCGGGCATGGCCAAGGGCATCGCGGAAGGCATGACGGCCTACCTCCGCGGCATCCCCGAGGAGCTCTACGCGCTGTTCGGCACCGGCTACCTCGGCTACACGGCCGCGCGGACCTGGGGCAAGGTGAAGGGCGCGGAGCGCTAACCCGCTTCCGCCCCATTGCGCAGCTAGAGCGAACAGGCCACCTTGGCGCCTCTACTCACGTGAGCGGAGGTGGAGTGAGCCTGTTCGACCCCGGACGGAACTGCTGGCGAATCGAGCGGGCTGACCGAGCTGCTGTCATCATCGACGCGTGCGACTATTACCGGGTGATCCGCCAGGCGATGCTCCAGGCCAGGCACCGCATCCTGATCATCGGCTGGGACTTCGACCCGCGCATCCGGCTCGACCGGACCGAGGAGGAGAACCGGGACGAGACGCTCGGCTCCTTCCTGTTCGACCTGGCGGAGCGCAAGCCGGATGTGCCGGTGTTGATCCTCAAGTGGAACGTCGGTGCGCTGAAGCTGCTGTTCCGCGGCGGGGCGCTGGGGTGGCTCGTTCGGCTCGCCTGGCAGAAGTCGATCAAGTTCAGGCTGGACAGCGCCCACCCCATCGGCTGCAGCCACCACCAGAAGATCGTGGTCATCGACGATTGCTTCGCCATCTGCGGCGGCATCGACATGACGGGGGATCGCTGGGACCGGCCCGCGCATGCGGACGGCGACCCCGACCGCATCCGGCCGAGCGGCAAGCCGTACGGGCCGTGGCACGATGCCACCATGGCAGTCGACGGCCCGCTCGCCTCCGCCGTTGCCGAGTTGGCGCGCGACCGCTGGTACCGGGCGACGGGCGAGCGGCTCCAGCCGATCACCGAGACCGAGTGCGTCTGGCCGGCCGGCCTGCAGCCCACCTTTGAGGGCGCGAAGCTGGCGGTCGCCCGGACCAGTGCCGGCCACCGCAATTGGGCACCGGTCAAGGAGGTGGAGGCGCTCTTCTTGGATATGATCGGCACCGCCAAGCGCTTCATCTACGCCGAGAACCAGTATTTCACCTCACCCAGGCTGGCCGCCGCGATCATCAAGCGGATGGAGGAGCCCGACCCGCCCGAGATCGTGCTGGTCGGGCCGATCAAGGGCGAGGGCTGGCTCGAGCAGGTGGCGATGGACGCCACCCGGGTGCGGCTGGCGCAGCTGATCGGCCGCTTCGACAAGGGGGACCGCTTCCGCATCTTCACCGCCAAGACGGCGGGCGGCGAGGACATCTACGTCCACGCCAAGATCATGATCGTGGACGACCGCATCGTGCGGGTCGGCTCGTCCAACATGAACAACCGCTCGCTGGGACTCGACAGCGAATGCGACCTCGCTCTCGAGGCCGTGGACGAGGAACAGGTACGGACGATCGCGGCCTTGCGGACGCGGCTGCTGGCCGAGCATCTGGGCGCGCGGCAAGAGGAGGTCGCAGAGGTCTTCGCCGAGACGGGATCGCTGCTGCGCACGATCGAGCGGTTGCAGCGGCCCGGCAGGACGCTGGCACCGCTGCCCGTGGAGGAACCGGGCGAGACCGCCAAGTTCATCGCGGATACCGAGCTGCTTGATCCCAAGAGCCCCGACGCCATGTTCGAGGAGATGACCCGCCGCAGCCTGTTCGACCCGTTTCGCCGCCGCCGCCGCAGGAGCTTCCGCCGGGCGACCGCCAGGGCATGACCTCACGCACATCGCACGTGCGCGCCCGGCGTTGGCGCGCGCCGGCCTGGGCCGCGTCGCTGGTTGCGCTGACCGGCTGCACGCCGGCCGGCTTGCTCAATGGCCTCGACCGGCTCACGCCCGGGGGCGACGGCGCGGCGCGGGTGGTGCGCGGTGCCGCTTATGGTGCGGATGAACGGCAACGGCTGGACGTGTGGGCGCCGACAGCACGGCGTTACAAGGGTGAAAAACTGCCCGTCGTGCTGTTCTTCTACGGCGGCGGCTGGGATTCGGGTTCGCGCGGGGACTATGGCTTCGCCGGAGCGGCCTATGCCGGGCAGGGGTTCGTCGCAGTGGTGCCCGACTACCGCCTGGTCCCGACCGTGCGGTTCCCGGCGTTCCTGGAGGACGGTGCACTGGCGGTGAGGTGGGCGCGCGATCATGCCGCGCGCTACGGCGGCGATCCCGAGCGAATCACGCTCGCGGGCCATAGCGCGGGCGGCTACATCGCCGGCATGCTGGCGCTCGACCGCCACTGGCTGGCAGGTGCCGGCGTCGACCACCGCACGATCAAGGCAGCCGCGCTGCTGGCCGCACCGCTCGACTTCGCGCCTTTCACCGACCACCGCAGCCGCAACGCTTTCGGGCAGTGGACGGCAGTGGCGGACACCCAGCCGATCAGTTTCGCCCGCGCGGATGCGCCGCCCCTCTTCCTGGCGCATGGCACCGCCGACCGGGTGGTCTACCCGCGCAACAGCCAGCGTCTCGCCGCGCGCCTGCAATCGCTGGGAGCGCCGGTCAGCTTGCGGCTGTACCCCGGTGCCAACCACACCGACCTGGTCGTGTCGCTCGCCCGGCCGTTCCGGGGCAAGACCCCGGCGCTGGCCGAGAGCGCGGCTTTCTTGCGTTCAGCCTCTTCCCCACCCACCTCAGGCCGAAGCGAGTAGCGGGAGCAACCAATTGGAAAGCTGGCACGGGACCACGATCCTGGGCGTGAAGAAGGACGGGCTCACGGTCATCGCGGGCGACGGCCAGGTGTCGATGGGCAATACGGTGATGAAGCCCAACGCCCGCAAGGTCCGGCGTATCGGCAAGGACGGGAAGGTGATCGGCGGGTTCGCCGGCGCGACCGCGGATGCTTTCACCCTGTTCGAGCGGCTGGAGAAGAAGCTGGAGCAGCACCACGGCCAGCTGATGCGGGCGGCGGTGGAGCTGGCCAAGGATTGGCGGACCGACAAGTACCTCCGCAACCTGGAAGCGCTGATGATCGTCGCGGACGCCGACATCATGCTGATCCTGACGGGCAACGGTGACGTGCTGGAGCCCGAGGCGGGGATCGCGGCGATCGGGTCGGGCGGCAACTACGCACTCGCGGCGGCGCGGGCGCTGGCGGAGTATGAGCCCGATCCCGAGAGGCTCGCCCGCCGCGCCATGGCGATCGCGGCCGAGGTCTGCGTCTTCACCAACGACCGGCTGACGGTTGAAAGCATCGGCGTCGTCCCGGCGGAGGCCGGGATCCCGGCAGATTGAGAAAAGAAGGTCACGACCGTGGCCTGAGATCCCGGCCTGCGCCGGGATGACGGAGACAGAATGAACGACCAACTCACCCCCAAGGCCATCGTCAAGGCCTTGGACGAACACATCATCGGCCAGGCCGAGGCCAAGCGGGCGGTGGCGGTGGCGCTGCGCAACCGCTGGCGGCGCCAGCAGCTCGGGCCCGAGCTGCGCGACGAGGTGACGCCCAAGAACATCCTGATGATCGGGCCCACCGGCTGCGGCAAGACGGAGATCAGCCGGCGGCTGGCCAAGCTCGCCGACGCGCCGTTCGTCAAGGTCGAGGCGACCAAGTTCACGGAGGTCGGCTACGTCGGCCGCGATGTGGAGCAGATCGCCCGCGACCTAGTCGAGGAAGCGGTGCGACTGGAAAAGGAACGGCGGCGCGAGCGGGTCCGCGAGGCGGCCGAGGAAGCGGCGATGGAGCGGCTGCTCGATGCACTCACCGGCAAGGGCTCGAGCGAGGCGACCCGCGCTTCCTTCCGCCAGCGCTTCCGCGACGGAAGCCTGGACGGGGCCGAGGTCGAGATCGAGGTGGCGGAGGCTCCGGCCATGCCGTTCGACATGCCGGGCGGCGGCGGGGTCGGCATGATCAACCTGGGCGAGATCATGAGCAAGGCGATGGGCGGCGCGCCCAAGAAGCGGCGCAAGCTCAAGGTGCCGGCCGCATTCGCCAAGCTGGTCGAGGAGGAGGCTGACAAGCGGCTCGACCAGGACGATGTGAACCGGGCGGCGCTGGCCGACGCGGAGGCGAACGGGATCGTGTTCCTCGACGAGATCGACAAGATCGCGGTGTCCGACGTGCGCGGCGGCTCGGTCAGCCGCGAAGGCGTGCAGCGCGACCTCCTGCCGCTGATCGAGGGCACCACGGTCGCCACCAAATACGGGCCGATCAAGACCGACCACATCCTGTTCATCGCCTCGGGCGCGTTTCACGTGGCCAAGCCCGCGGACCTGCTGCCGGAGCTGCAGGGACGGCTGCCGATCCGGGTGGAACTGAAGGCGCTCAGCGAGGACGACTTCGTGCGCATCCTGTCCGCGACGCGGGCGAGCCTGACCGAGCAGTATCAGGCGCTGCTCGGCACGGAGGGTGTTACCGTGGACTTCGCCGAGGACGGTATCCGGGCGCTCGCGCGGACCGCCGCGGAGGTCAACGAGGCGGTCGAGAACATCGGCGCGCGGCGGCTGCAGACGGTGATGGAGAAGCTGCTCGAGACGGTCAGCTTCGAGGCGGAGGACCGCGGTGGGGAGACGCTGACGGTGGATGCGGGGTTCGTGGACGCGCAGCTCAGCAGCATCGCGCGGGATACGGACCTCAGCAGGTATGTGCTTTGATCATGTTCTTGTAATGTTCTCTGATGTGGGTTAGTCCGTTGCAGACGATGCGGTGAGTCGCTCGGGCAAACGGGGAGCATGAACATGGGCGAGCAAGGCGGCTGCCATTGCAGCGCGGTTCGGTATCGATTGAAGGACGGGGCCGCGCCCGTTCACCATGCGCTCTGCCATTGCACCGATTGCCGGAAGGCGAGCGGCGCTCCGGCGGTGGGCTGGGCATTGTTTGCCAAAGACGACATAGAGATCGGGGGCGAGCCGGCGAGCTATCGCAGCTCCGAACATGCCGAGCGCCACTTCTGCGTAAGCTGCGGTACGGGCTTGTTCTACACCAACGAAGCGATCTTCCCCGGTAAGATCGACATCCAGTCGGCAACGCTGGACAACCCCGACGCCTTTCCGCTGCAGGCGGAGATCCAGGTGGCGGAACGGATCGGCTGGATGGACAAGGTTGGCGAGCTGCCGCGGTTCGAGCGCTATCCTGGCTGATCGCCGACCGAGCGATACCGCCACGTCAGCCCCTCCGCGAACGGCGACCACAGGCTGGTTTTCACTCCGGCGAGCCGCAACTGCTCCGCCACCCAGCTGTTGCAGGTGCTCACCGCGCGGGCCTTGCCGCGGCCGTGATAGAAGGCGTCGTCGGGGCCGTAGCCGGGGTGGTCGATCCGCTGTGGTCGGCCGCGCTCGCTGAGGTGGAACTGCGCGCGAACCGCGGCCCATAGCCGGCGATACTCCTCGGGGCGAAGGCGGATCGCGCGCAGGTTCGGCCCGGGCCGCTCGAGCCGGTCGACGTGCATCACCCGCTCGCCACCTGCCAGCGCGGCCCAGACCGTGCGCGGGCTGATGTCCCACCAGGTCGGCGTTTCCAGATAAACCCGCCGTTCGCCCGCCCCGAAGCTGAACCAACGCGGGCTGGCGGGCGCGTCGCGGAAGTGGCTGGCCGGGAACAGCGGGCGCCAGTCGAGCCCTTGGGCGACCGCCGGCATGACGATGTCGACGTGGATGCCGTTGGAGCGAAGGTAGATGGTGGTCCCGCGAGCGGGCTCCTGCCAGCTCCCGTTGACGGGGATCAGCGAGCCCGCCAGCGCCGCGACGAGATAAAGTGCCGGTATCGCCAGCAACATCAGCGCCGCTCGACCGATACCCTTGCGTTTGCGCCGACGTGCCACTCGCGATCCTCCCCGGCGGCCCCATGCCTTGCCTTGTGCCGGCCGCGCAACTAGATGCCGCACTTCGGTCGGGGCGTAGCGCAGCCTGGTAGCGCATCACACTGGGGGTGTGGGGGTCGCTGGTTCGAATCCAGTCGCCCCGACCATTTTTGCTTGAGGCCCGAGTACCACGCCATGTCGAGCGCGCTTCTTCTGACCACCGCTGCTGCCGCGGGCGGAGCCCAGCCGGGCGCCGCCGCCTTTCTGGTCGGCATCCTGCCCTGGGTCCTCATCTTTTTGATCTTCTACCTGCTGATGATCCGGCCGCAGCAGAAGCGGGTCAAGCAGCACCAGGCGGCAATCGCCGCAATCAAGAAGGGCGACGAGGTCGTTACCGGCGGCGGCATCCGCGGGCGCGTCACCCGCGTCGTCGACGATGGTGAAGCCGAGGTCGAGATCGCGCAGGGCACCCGCGTCCGCGTGGTCAAGAGCACGATCAGCCAGGTGCTGACGCCGCAAGCGAAGCCAGCGAACGACTGATGCTCGACTTTCCCCGCTGGAAGGTGTGGGCAATCAGCCTGACGATCCTTCTCGGCATCCTGTTCTCGATCCCGAGCATGGTTCCCGCCGAGCGGCTCCCGTCCTGGCTGCCGCAGAGCCGCATCAACCTGGGGCTCGACCTCGCTGGCGGTAGCCACCTGCTGCTGGAGGCCGACCTTGTCGATGCGGAGAAGCAGCGGCTGCAGTCGATGGAGGACAATGTCCAGACGGAGCTGCGGCGCGAGCCGCGGATCCAGGTGGGCGACCTGTCCACGGCCGGCGGGCGTATCTCATTTCTGGTGCGCGATCCCGCTCAGCTGGACGACGCGGTGGAGCGGCTGCGCACGCTGACCCAGCCGGTCGGCCTTACCGGCACCCGCACCTGGAACGTCGCCGTCCAGGACGGCAACCGCATCGTTCTGACTTCAACGGAGGCGGGCGCGCAGGCAGCCCTGCGCGACGCGATGACCGTGGCCCGCGACGTGGTCCGCCGCCGGATCGATCCGGGCGGCACCAAGGAGATCACCGTCATCAACCAGGGTGAGCGCCGAATCCTGGTGCAGGTGCCGGGCGTCGAGGACCCTGAAGCGCTGAAGCGACTGATCGGCCAGACCGCGCGGCTGGAGTTCAAGCTGGTGGACCTCAGCGCCGACCAGCAGCAGGTCGCTCAAGGCCGCGCGCCGCCGGGCAGCCAGGTGCTGCCGATGGCCGACGGCACCGGCGCCATTGCCGTGCAACGGCGGATCATGGTGTCGGGCGAGCAGCTGGTGGACGCCAAGCAGACCTTTGATCAGCAGTCGGGGGCACCGGTCGTGTCCATCACCTTCAACTCCGCGGGCGCGCGCCGGTTCGGCCGGGTCACGCAGGAGAATGTCGGCAAGCCCTTCGCGATCATCCTCGATGACAAGGTGCTGTCCGCGCCCAACATCAACGAGCCGATCCTCGGCGGCCAGGCGCAGATCAGCGGCAACTTCACTGTGGAAAGCGCCAACGCGCTGGCGATTAGCCTGGCCTCGGGCAAGCTGCCCGTGAAGCTCAACTTCATCGAAGAGCGCTCGGTCGGGCCCGATCTCGGCAAGGATTCGATCCGCGCCGGCGCGGTCGCATCCGCCATCGCCATCCTGGCGGTGATGGGCTTCATGCTGATTACTTACGGCCGGTTCGGCGTCTATGCGAACATCGCGCTGATCGTGAACGCGCTGATGATCCTCGGCATCATGGCGGTCTTCAACGCGACCCTGACCCTGCCCGGTATCGCCGGCTTCGTGCTGACGATCGGCGCCGCGGTCGACGCCAACGTGCTGATAAACGAGCGCATCCGCGAGGAGCTGCGGCGCGGGCGCAAGGTGCTGGACGCGCTGGAGACCGGCTACAAGGAAGCGTCCACCGCCATCTTCGACGCCAACATCACCAACACCATCGCCGCGGCGCTGATGTTCTACTTCGGCTCCGGCCCGATCCGGGGCTTCGCGGTGGTGCTGTTCATCGGCATCGTCACCTCCGTGTTCACCGCCGTGAACTTCACCCGGATGCTGGTGGCGCTGTGGGTCAAGCGCCGGCGCCCGCGCGCGCTGACCATCTGAAGGCTGATCCATGAAGCTGCTGAAGCTCGTCCCCGACACTACCAACATCGACTTCATGCGTGTGCGCAACATCGCGCTGGTGCTGTCGGTGTTGGTGACGATCGCCTCCCTGGTGCTGGTCGGCGTTCGCGGGCTGAACCTCGGCGTCGATTTCGTCGGCGGGCAGATGATCCGCACCACCTTCGCCCAGCCGGTCGACGTGGAGCAGCTGCGCAGCCGCGTCGGCGGCCTCGGCCTGGGCGAAGCGAGCATCCAAGAGTTCGGCGGGCCGACCAGCTACCAGATCCGCTTGCCCAAGCCTGAAGGTGGCGAGAACGCCGCCAACGCCGCCGCCTCCCGCGTGCGCCAGATGCTTGGGCAGCAATACCCGGGCAGCCGGGTCGACTCGGTCGACACCGTATCGGGCAAGGTGTCGGAGGAGCTCGCCCGCGACGGCGGCCTGGCCATCGTTCTCGCAATGCTCGGCATCGCGCTCTACATCTGGTTCCGCTTCGAATGGCAGTTCGGGGTGGGCGCGCTGGTGACGCTGTTCCACGACGTGTCGGTGATCCTGGGCTTCTTCGCGCTGACCCAGCTGCAGGTCGACCTCAACATCGTCGCGGCCTTCCTGGCGGTGATCGGCTATTCGCTGAACGACACGGTGGTCATCTACGACCGCATCCGCGAGAACCTGCGCAAGTACCGCAAGATGGCGATCGTGCCGCTCCTGAACCTGTCGCTCAACGAGACGTTGTCGCGGACCATCGTCACCTCGGGCTCGATCATGCTGGCGCTGGCCATGCTGCTGTTCTTCGGGCCGGACGTGATCTTCGGGCTGACGCTGGCGATCCTGCTCGGCACCTTTATCGGCACCTATTCGTCGATCTACATTTCGGCCCCGATCCTGGTCTGGCTGGGGGTGAAGCCCGATAGCTTCCTGCGCACGGAAGAAACGGAGGCCGCTCCCGCCCGCCAGTCGGACGGGGCGGTCGTCTGAGCCCGGCCAGCGGCCGTTCAGTTGCGCGGCGTCATTCCGCCGCTTTCCTCCCGGACAGGGCAGCGCTAGAAGGCCACTCCATGCTGAATCTTTCCCGACCCGCGACGGCGCTCCTGCTGTGCGCCATTATCCTTCCGGCGGCCGGCTGCGCGCGCAACCGCGCCAGCACCGACACCAGCTACATCGCGACCGACGTGAACACGCTTTACGGCGTGGCCAAGCAGTATCTGGACGACGGCCGCTACGAGGAAGCGGCCAAGCTGTTCGACGAGGTCGAGCGCCAGCATCCCTATTCGGTGTGGGCGCGCCGCGCGCAGCTGATGAGCTCCTTCAGCTACTACACGGCCAAGAAATATCCGGAGGCGATCAGCTCCGCCCAGCGCTTCCTGACGATCCATCCGGGTAACAAGGATGCGCCCTACGCCAATTATCTGATCGCGATGAGCTACTATAATCAGATCGCGGACGTCAGCCGCGACCAGCGCACCACCCAGCAGGCCTCGGACTCGTTCAACGAGCTCATCCGTCGCTACCCGGAAAGCCGCTACGCCGCGGACGCCCGGCTGAAGCTCGACCTCATCAACGACCATCTCGCCGGCAAGGAGATGGAGGTCGGCCGTTTCTACCAGCGGCAGGGCAATTGGCTGGCCTCGGTGACCCGGTTCCGCTCGGTGGTGGACAAGTATCAGACGACCAGCCACACGCCCGAAGCGCTGATGCGGCTGACCGAGAGCTACCTCGCGCTCGGCGTGCCGGCGGAGGCGCAGAAGTCGGCCGCGGTGCTCGGCCGCAACTATCCCGGGACCGAATGGTACCAGCGCGCCTATCAGCTGGTGCAGCGCAACGCGCCGCCGCAGCAGGTCGCGGCGGCCGCTCCGCAGAGCTGAGGAGCGACGCACCCGCGCGATGCTGAGGCAGCTCGTCATCCGCGACGTGGTGCTGATCGACCGGCTTGAACTCGAATTCGGCGAGGGGTTGGGCGTCCTGACCGGCGAGACCGGGGCGGGCAAGTCCATCCTGCTCGATGCCCTGGGGCTAGCACTCGGCGCGCGTGCGGACAGCGGCTTGGTGCGGAGCGGCCGGCAGGCCGCCGCGGTCACCGCCGCCTTCGAATTGCCGGGAAGTCATCCGGCGGCTGCCCTGCTCGACGAGGCGGGGATCGATGCCGAGCCTGGCGAACCGTTGCTGCTTCGGCGCCAGCTCAAGGCCGATGGCGGCAGCCGCGCCTTCGTCGGCGGCTCGGCCGCGCCCGCGTCCGTGCTGAGGGAGGTCGGCGGGACGCTGGTCGAAATCCACGGCCAGCACGACGACCGCGGGCTGCTCAACCCCAAGGGCCACCGCGCGCTGCTGGATGCGTTCGGCAAGATCGACACGGGCGCAGTAGGCCGGGCGTGGGGCAGCGTCGCGCGCCTTGCCGACGAACTCGCCCGGGCCCGCGCGGATGCCGAGACGGCGGAACGCGACCGCGATTACCTGACCCACGCCGCTGCGGAGATCGCCAAGCTGGCGCCCGAGCCGGGGGAGGAGACCAGCCTGGCCGAACAGCGCGCGACGATGCAGGCGGGGGCCAAGGCGGGCGAGGCGCTGCAGGGCCTGGACGAGCTGCTCGGAGGGTCGGACGGAGCGCTCGCGAGCCTGCGGGCGGCGGCGCGGCGGATCGAGCGCGGTGCTGCGGACCACCCGCTGCTGGCCGAGGCGCTGGCCTCGCTCGACCGTGCGGTGATCGAGACCGCCGAAGCGGAGGAGAAGATCGAGCGCGCGGCGGAAGCCATGGCGTTCGATCCGCAGCGGCTGGAGCTGGTCGAGAGCCGGCTCTTCGACATCCGCGCGCTCGCCCGCAAGCATCGGGTCGAGGCGGACGCGCTGGCCGCGCTGGGCGAGGAGATGCAGGGTAAGCTGGCGCTGATCGAAGCGGGTGGCGAGCGGATCGCCCAGATCGAGCGGCAGCTGGCCGAGGCGCGGCGGACCTATGACGCAGCTGCGGCTGAGCTCCGGCAGAGGCGGCAAGCGGCGGCCGAGCGGCTGGACGCGGCGGTGGCGGTGGAACTCGCGCCGTTGAAGCTTGAAGCCGCGGGCTTTCGGACCGCGCTGTCGGATGCGGAGCCCGGTCCTTCGGGCATCGACCGGGTGGAGTTCACCGTCTCGACCAACCCCGGAGCGCCGTTCGGACCGCTGACCAGGATCGCATCGGGTGGCGAGCTGTCGCGCTTCATCCTGGCGCTCAAGGTCGCCTTGGCCGAGGCGGGCGGCGCATCGACCATGATTTTCGACGAGATCGACAGGGGAGTCGGAGGCGCGGTGGCGAGCGCGATCGGCGAGCGGCTGGCTCGCCTTGCGGGGCAGTCGCAGCTGCTGGTCGTCACCCACTCGCCGCAGGTCGCGGCGCGGGCGCAGCACCATTACCGGATCGAAAAGAGCCACGGCGCCGAGGGCACCCGCACCACCGTGCGCAAGCTCTCCGCGGAAGAACGCCGCGAGGAGATCGCGCGGATGCTGTCGGGCGCGGCGGTGACGGATGAGGCGCGGGCGCAGGCGGCGCGGCTATTGGAGGCGGCATGAACGAACAGGCGGTTGCGCAGGAGTTCCGGGGCGAGGCGCTGGAGCATGTCTGGATGCCCGCGGACGGCACTGCGCGCGGGACGGTCATCGTCGTTCCCAGCGTGATGGGCGTGACCGATCTGGAGCGCGGGTTCGGGCGGCGGCTGAATGAGGCCGGCTGCCACGCCCTCATCGCCGACCTGTTCGGTAAGCACCTCCGCCGCGCCCCGCGTGACACCATGTTCGGCGAGATGGGCCGGCTCAAGGGCGACCGGGCCGCGCTGCGCGACCGGATGATGGAGGTGCTGGAGGTCGCGCGCGGGCAGGCCGGCGTGGACCGGGGCCGCATTGCGGCGATCGGCTTCTGCTTCGGCGGCATGTGCGTGCTCGACCTCGCCCGTGCCGGAGCGGAGGTGGCGGGGGTTGCCAGCTTCCACGGGCTGTTCGACCCGCCTGGTCTGCCGCCGCAGCCGATCGGGGCCAAGGTCGTCGCCTATCATGGCTGGGACGACCCGATGGTGCCGCCCGAAGCGGTGGTCGCGCTCGGCCGCGAGCTGACGGAGGCGGGCGCGGACTGGCAGATCCACGCTTACGGCCACACCCGCCACGGCTTCACCAACCCGAACGCCGGCAGCATCGGCATCGAGGGCGTCGCCTACCAGGAGGCCGCCGCGCGGCGGAGCTGGGCTGCGCTGAACCAATTCTTGGACGAACTGTTCGGCTGAGGTGGCGACGAAGGAGCTGACCGAGACGGACGCTGCCGCGCGGCTGGCGGAACTGGCGAAGGAGATCGCGCGGCACAATCGCCTCTACCACGACCGGGACGAGCCGGAGATCAGCGATGCCGAGTTCGACGCGCTGGTCCGCGAGAATGCCGCGCTGGAGGCGCAGTACCCGCACCTGATCCGGCCGGACTCCCCTTCGCGGCAGGTGGGGGCGGCGCCGTCCACTGCGCTCGCCAAGGTGGCGCATGCCCGGCCGATGCTCAGCCTGGACAACGCCTTCTCGGACGAGGAGGTGCGCGAGTTCGTGCGGCGGGTGCGGCGGTTCCTCAGCTTGCCGGAGGACGAGCCGGTGGCGCTGACCGCCGAGCCCAAGATCGATGGGCTGAGCTGCTCGCTGCGCTACGAGGGTGGGCGGCTGATGCTGGCGGCGACCCGCGGCGACGGGGCGGTCGGCGAGGATGTGACGCCCAATGCGCTGACGATTAGCGACGTTCCGCAAACCCTGTACCCCGGCGAAAGCCGGGGCCCAGCCGCTGGAGGCTCGAGTGCTGTGGAGGGCTGGACCCCGGCGTTCGCCGGGGTGCTGGAGGTGCGCGGCGAGGTGTTCATGTCCAAGGAGGACTTCGCCGCGCTCAACGCTCGCCAGGCGGAGGCCGGGGGCAAGGTGTTCGCCAATCCGCGCAACGCCGCGGCCGGCTCGCTGCGTCAGAAGGACCCGGGCATTACCGCCGCGCGGCCGCTGCGCTTCCTGATGCATGGCTGGGGTGAACTGTCGGAGCCGCTCGGCGCCGCCCAGACCGAGGCCGTGGAGCGGCTGCGCGCGCTGGGCTTTCCGGTGAGCGACCTCTTTCGACGCTGCGAGACGATCGAGGAAGCGCTCGCTCATTACGCCGCCATCGAGCATGCCCGAGCCGAGCTGCCGTTCGACATCGACGGGGTGGTGTACAAGGTCGACCGGCTCGACTGGCAGGAGCGGCTGGGGAGCGTCGGCCGGGCGCCGCGTTGGGCGCTGGCGCACAAGTTTCCGGCGGAGAAGGCGGAGACCACGCTGGAGCGGATCGAGGTGCAGGTCGGGCGCACCGGCAAGCTGACCCCGGTCGGGCGCTTGACGCCGGTCGGGGTCGGTGGAGTGATGGTCGCCAACGTCACGCTGCACAACCGCGACGAGATCGCCCGGCTCGGCCTGAGGGAAGGCGACCGGGTCCGCATCCAGCGGGCTGGCGACGTGATCCCGCAGGTGGTCGAGAACCTCACCCGCGACGAGGAGCGGCCGACGTTCGTCTTCCCGGACCGTTGCCCGCAGTGCGGCTCGGAAGCGGTGGCTGAGGAGGGCGAGGTCGACGTGCGCTGCACCGGCGGCCTCATCTGCCCGGCGCAGCGGATCGAGCGGTTGAAGCACTTCGTCAGCCGCGGGGCGATGGACATCGAGGGGCTGGGCGAGAAGACCATCGAGGAGTTCGCCGCATCGGGCTGGCTGCACGGGCCGGCAGACATCTTCCGGCTCCGCGACCACCGCGCCGAGCTGCTCGGCCGGGAGGGCTGGAAGGAGAAGAGTGTCGACAACCTGCTGGCGGCGATCCAGGCCAAGCAGGGGTTCGACCCGGCGCGGTTGCTGTTCGGGCTCGGCATCCGCCACATCGGCATCGTCACCGCCCGCGACCTGCTGAAGGCGTTCGGGACCATCGAAGCGCTGGCCGAGGCGGCGGCGGGCGAGAACGGGATCGCCGAGCTGTCCTCGGTCGAGGGCGTCGGCCCGGTGGTCGCCGAGGCGCTGCACGACTTCTTCCACGAGCCGCACAACCGCGAGCAGCTGGCCGACCTGCTGGCGCTCGCCCGGCCCGCCGCGTTCGTCAGCCAGGCGCGGCAGACCGAGTGGAGCGGCAAGACGGTCGTGTTCACCGGCTCGCTCCAGACCATGAGCCGGGACGAGGCCAAGGCCCAGGCCGAGCGGCTCGGAGCGCGGGCGGCGGGCTCGGTCAGTGCCAAGACCGATCTGGTGGTGGCGGGACCGGGCGCCGGGTCCAAACTCAAGAAGGCCGAGGAACTGGGCGTCCGGGTGGTCGGCGAGGAGGAGTGGGCGCGGATCGTGGCGGAGGCTTGAGCGCTTTCTAATGCCGGTCGCTTGACTCGTTTCGGCCTTCATTTTGTCAGCTTTCGCGGGCGGTCAAGCATGCGGTCGAGCGAACGCAGCCGGGCCATGGCGCCGCGCAGGTCGTCGCGCTCGATCGTGCCGATCAGCCGGCCGCGGTAGGTGCGCGGGATGCGGAGGCGGTCCCCGGCCGTGCGTTCCGTGCGGAACCGCGCCTTGCGCGCTGGCGCGGTGCTGCGGGCGTGGGCGGCAGCATGGTCCCAGGCGCAGGCGAAGTCGGCGGCGTCGGGGCGGGAGCGAAGGGCGTAGGCGGTCTGGCGCGACAGGCCGACCTCTGCCGCCGCGTCACCGGCGGAGTAGCCTTCGGCGACCAAAAGGATGAACCGCTCCTGCCGCTCGGCCGTCCAGCCATCGCGGCGGCGGCATGGGGCGGGGGTGAAGTGAAACGGTTCGGGCGACTCCATGGCCCGGAAGAACTATGCGCAAAGTGGGGCTGTAGGACAGCTTTTAATCGGGGAGGGACGCCGTGAGGTGATGGTGTGTTTGGTTCTCGGACCGAGTTGGGACTCGAGGGCGCGAGTCTTGCATTCAAGCGCCTCGTGAATGTCCGCAATGGGTGGAAAGCGGACATTGCAGAACCAAGGCTGATCTCCGTTTGAAGCCGCTTCTATCTCTCAAGGCGTTGGGTGCTGTGCTTTTTCGATCCCCTCGATCCACCTTGGAACCAGTTCACCGGCGCAGTGGGTGGCAGCACGGCGAACCGTTTCAGCGCTGGCAGTAAGCTACCCTCTGCGGGTTCGTAGTCGGATTCGTAAAGGAGACTTATAAGGCGCGGCGAGGTTGTAGGACCGCAGCTCGTCCTGATCTCGCCCTCGGTCTCAAATCTCACAGTAAGCTCGTTTGTTGTGCCGGCCTCAAGCTGTCCAGACAACTTTGCCGCCTTGAATACCCGGGGCGCATCCCAAGCTTTGTCTACCAGAAATCCGCGGATGGCCACCAAAGCAGCGGTGACATCGGCCGGACCCTCGTAGGCCAGCTTGCCGGAATCCGTATAATGAGCGTGAAAGGCAATCAGCGTCACATCGTCGCTAAGATGACCTGCTAAAACGGAAGCGTCACCTGTTTCAAAATACCGCGCCAACCGCGCACCCCACGGGTCTTTGATTGGCTCGTCCGTCTCGCAAGCGGCAGCTGGCTGAGCCATTGCAGTCACGGTGACAGCAGCAACCAAGCCAAATACACCCCGCCGACTAAGCACTAGCCATCTCCCGCGACCGAAGGAGCCCTGATTGTGCATAGCTAACCGCATGTCCGCAATGGGTGGAAAGCGGACATCACGAAACGGGTATGACGCCGAAGTAATCCGCACCTACCGCACCGGACATGCACGGCCCTAAGCCGCGAGCGTCCTCTGACCCTTGGTCCTCATAAACGGAGCGGCAGTAGTTGAGGGCGCGTTCGAAAGCACTTGGGTCGTCCTTGTGCGCTCTCGCGTATGGAAAGGTTGGTTCGACTTCCGAGCGGAAGCCGCGAACGAGGCGAAATGAGTTAGCGTAAGTGAACAAGGACTGATCCTGCTCGCCGATGCACTCCTTATCCGATGACTTCTTGCTCAAGCAAAAGCGGTAGGCACGATCCCGCATGCTCTGCACCACAGATAGCACAAGCGCAGGATCAAGCCTCCACTCGGAAGTGGGACCGGCAGCAGACTTAGCTTGAAGGCCCGCAATCACCTGAGCGTCGGTCTGACTATTGCCGCATGCCGCTAAGGCTGCCGCCGCGACGATGATGCTGAACCTTCTCATCGCCGCACGATCTCACTTGCCCTGAATGTCCGCAATGGGTCGGAAGCGGACGTTCGTTCAGGCCGCGCCCAGTACCAGGACCGGCCACTCGCCCGAGCCTGCGTCCTCCAGTCCGAGGCCCTGCGCGGCGTAGGCGGCTGCGACCGCCTCCGCCTGGGTGTCGAGCAGGCCGGCCAGCACGACCGTTCCGCCAGGTGCGAGGGCGCTCGCGAACGCGGGGGCGAGGTCGATCAGGGGGCCGGCGAGGATGTTGGCGATGAGGAGATCGAAGGGAGCTCGGGCGGTGAGCTGGGGTGAGGCCATGCCGTCGGCGACCTCGAGCAGCAACTCTCCGGCGGCATCGCCAAGCGCGACGCCGTTGATCGCGGCGTTGTCGCGGGCGACTTCCACGGCGACCGGGTCGATGTCGGTGGCGACTGCGCGGGCCTCGGGCCAGAGCTTCAGCGCGGCGAAGGCGAGGAGGCCGGTGCCGGTGCCGATGTCGGCGATGTTGCGGAAGCGCTGGCCCAAGCGCTGCAGCCGGTCGAGCGCTTCGAGGCAGCCCTTAGTGGTGGCGTGCTGGCCGGTGCCGAAGGCGAGGCCGGCGTCGATCTGAAAGTTGATCGCGCCATCCTGGGCCACGTGGCTGGGCGTGTGGACGAAGAAGCGGCCGGCGCGGATCGGCTCGAGGCCGGCCTGGCTGCGGGTGACCCAGTCCTCGTCGCCGAGCTGCTCGACCTGCGGCGGGCCGTCGGCGAGCGAGGCGAGCAGGCCCAGCTCGTGGGCGTCGGGTTCTATCTCGAAGTAGGCGTGGAGCAGCCATTCGTCGGGCTTGGCGGGATCGGGCTCGTCGGCGACCAGCACGGGGGGTGAGGACGAGTGGGCGAACAGGTCGTCGGCTTGCGGCAGGGCCTCGGCCTGGGCGCGGGTGCAGGGGAGGGTGGCGCGGTAGGTCATGCAGCTCCTACCCCTTGGGGGAGGTGGCAGGCGCGCAGTGCCTGACGGAGGGGTCCGGTGGCGCAGATGCCACCCCTCTGCCGTGCGATGCACGGCATCTCCCCCAAGGGGGAGTAGCTGGACGTGCTCACCTCGCGGCTTCCTTCGCCAGCCGCTCGTCCAGCTGCCTGGTCTTCGCGGCGGCGTAGTTGCGGCAGCCTGCCGGATCGAACAACGGCTGCTTGCCCGTCATGCGCTCCTTCATCGCGCTGGCGGAGGGATGCGGGGTGAGGAGGATTTCGCAGCGGCTGGCCGCCAGCCTGGCGAGCCCGGCCCGGAAGGCGGCGACATAGGTGGGGTGGTCGGAGAAGCGGTAGTCGTCGCGGCTGATCGCCGACAGGCTGTCCGCGTACACCATCGTCCGGCACACGCCGCCATCGCAGCTCTCCCAGCGCCAGCTGAGCGCCCCCGGGGTGTGCCCCGGCGTGGCGATGGCGGTGAGCAGGAGGTTGCCGAACCGGATCGCGCCGCCATCCGCGATCACGCGGTCGACTCTGGCGGCGGGGAAGGGCTTGTGCATGCCGACCTGCGGGTCGTCGGCGGTGGCGATCCCGGTGGAAAGCGCCGGCTTGGCTGGAGCGGAGGCGACCAGGGCGGCGCCGGTCAGCTGCTGCAGCCGGGCGGTGCCGCCGACATGGTCAAGGTGCTCGTGGCTGTGCAGCAGGTAGCGGATGTCCCGGAGGCGGAAGCCGAGCGCCCGGACGTTGGCGGCGATCAGCTCCGCACCTTGCTCGGTGCCGCCGTCGATCAGCAGGTGGCCGTCGCTGCCGGTGACGAGGATGGCGGAGATGCCGCAGGTGCCGACCAGATAGGTGTTGGCGTGGATGCGGACGGGCGGGGCGGGCTGGTCCCAATCGGTCGAGTCGCCGCAGGCTGCGGCCCATTGCGGACCGGCCTGTTCGATCGGGGCCTTGGGCCGCTCGACCTGCGGCGGCCGACCGAGGGGCACCACGATCTGCTGCGCGGCGAGGGCGAGCGCGAACAGGCTAGCGGACAAAGCTGGCGCCGTTCGCGTCGACGATCGTGCCGGTGGCCGAGGCGGGCGCTTCGGTGGCGAGCCAGCGGATGATCTCGCCGATTTCGGCCGCACTCGCGACGCGGCCTAACGGGATTTCGGCCAGGATCTTCTCGCCGCCGCGGCTGGCAAGATATTCCTCGGTCATCTCGGTGACGGTGAAGCCGGGGCAGACGGCGAAGGCGAGGATGTTCTCGGCCGCGTAGCCGCGGGCGATCGTCTTGGTGACCCCGATCATCGCCGCCTTGGACGCGGCATAGTGCCAGTGCTGGGGCGAGTCGCCGCGGTAGCCGGCGCGGCTGGCGACGTTGACGATGCGGCCGCCACGGGGTCCGCCATCGCCGTTCGCGCGGAAGTGCTGAATGGCGAGGCGGCTGAGGTCGGATGAGGCCTGCAGGTTGATCGTCATGGTGCGGGCCCAGGCGGCGTGCCAGTCCGCGTCGGCCGCGTCGTCGGCGATCGCTTCGTAGACGCCGGCATTGTTGACCAGCACGTCGATCCGTCCGCCGAGCGCATGGACGGCCTGCTCCCACAGGCGGCGCGGCGCGGCGGGGTCGGCGAGGTCGGCGTCGATCAGGCCGGAGCCGCCGCGGGTGGAGTGGCCGGCGACGCGGTGGCCGGCGGCTTCGAGCGACTGGCGGGCGGCGGCGCCGATGCCGCGGCTGGCGCCGGTGAGGAGGATGTTCATGGGGGGTGCTCTAGCTGCTCCCCCAGAGTGGCGAAAGCCACCGCGGGGGAGCTGTCGGCTGCGTAGCAGACGACTGAGGGGGCAGGCTCCGCCTCGGTATACCCCTCCGTCAGCGCTACGCGCCGCCACCTCCCCCAAGGGGGAGGAGCTTCAGGCCGCGAACCTGCTCACGAACTCGTTGGTGGCGCCGCGGAACTCCTTCATCTGGTCGGAGAAGCGGGCAAAGCCTTGCTCGACCCCGTCGATGTCGCGCGCGACGTTCTCGGTGTCGGAGCGGATGGCGGCGATGGTGGAACTCATCGAATCGGCTGCCAGTGCGGTCTCGTCCACCGCGGCGGTGATCATGGTCACCGTCTGCGCCTGCAGCTCCATCGCCTGGCGGATGCGGTCGGCGGAGACCTGCACCTCCTCCACCGTCGACTGGATGGAGCCGTTGGCCTCCACCGTCTGGCGGGTGGCGGCGGTGATGGCGGTGATCTTGGCGGTGATGTCGTCGGTCGCCCGCGCGGTCTGGGACGCGAGGCTCTTCACTTCCTGCGCGACCACCGCGAAGCCGCGGCCGGCGTCGCCCGCACGCGCCGCTTCGATGGTGGCGTTGAGGGCGAGGAGGTTGGTCTGCCCGGCGATGTCGCGGATGAGGCCGAGGATCGACTCGATCGCCTCCACATGGCCCGACAAAGCATGGCTGACCTTGACGGCCTGGCTCGCCTGGTTGCCGGCGCGGGTGGCGACGTCGGCCGCCACCTCGACCTCCGAACGGGCGTCCTCGATCGCGCGGATGAGGCCGGCCGCCGTTTGGGCGGCTTCGCGCATGGCAACGGCGGACTGCTCGGCGGCGGCGGCGACCTCGCTGGTCTTGCCGAGCATTCCGCGGGCGGAGTTGGCGGTGTTGCAGATGCGGCCCGTCAGGTGCTTGGAATGATCGGTGCTGCCACGAACGAGGTCGCTGACCTGCCGCTCATATTGCCGGCTTTGCCGATCCCGCTCCTCTGCGGCTGCCTCCGATATCAGCAGGGTATATTGCGCGGTGATGATTTCCTGCCCGCAAGCCATGATCCTGGAATAGATTTGGAGCGCGCGCAGGAGATCAGCGCGCCGGTCACCGAAATGCCTTTCAAGCCGCTTGATCATGTCGGCCGTCGTTTGCATGCGGGTCGCCACGAAGTCCGGAAGACTGGCGCGTGACGCATACATCTCGACGCCCCGCTCGGCGATCTTGAGGATCCAGGCTTCGTCGACCGAGCTGGTGAGAAACTCGCGGTTGAGCCGAGCCACGTCCTCGCCATGGTGCTCGCGCAGCGCATCGATGATGACCTCTCCGCAATTCTCCCACAGCCAGCGTATCGACTTCTCGAACTCACCTCCGTCCGAATAAACGGCGAGCCGCGCGGCGACGGCGTTGCCGTGCAAACGTTGAAGCTGTTGATTGTCGCCGCTCATTCGCATCTCCGCCACCGTTCGAGTCCTTGCTTTGGCGCGCCTTGTGTCCCGACACTGGTTAAGGGCTGGTTAGGCGCGGCCGGGCTTCTCCCAACCTTGCTCTCCGGGAGGCGCGCGCCTAAGCGGCAATCAGTTTTTCATCCGCATCGGAGTGCCTCCGAGCCCATGGCCCGCAACACCGCACGACCCCTGTCGCCCCACCTGACCGTCTGGAAGTGGGGTCCGCACATGGTGACCTCCATCCTGCACCGCGCCACCGGCATCGCCTTGAGCGTGGCCGGCCTGGCGCTGCTCACCTGGTGGCTGCTGGCCCTGGCCGGGAGCGGGTCGGCCTACGCCGACTTCTCCGCGGCGGCGTCCCACCCGCTGGGCATCTTCGTGCTGATCGGCCTGTCCTGGTCGTTTTTCCAGCATACGCTGTCGGGCGTCCGCCACCTGATCATGGACATCGGCGCGGGCCTCGAGATCAAGACCAACAAGAAGATGGCTTATGCCACCTGGGCGGGCGCGGCGGTGCTGACGGTCGCGCTGTGGGGCTATCTGCTGCTGGTGCGCGCATGACCGGGCCCAAGCAGATCGGCGCCCACGATCGCAACGCGGTTCCCAACGGCAAGACCGCGCTGGGCAAGGTCCGCGGGCTCGGCTCGGCCCGGCACGGCGGGCGGCTGTGGATCCGCGAGCGGATCTCTTCGGCGGCGCTGCTGCTGCTCGGCACCTGGTTCATCGTCTCCATGCTGCTGCTGCCCGACTATCGCCAGGCGACGGTGCTGGAGTGGCTGGCGAGCCCGTTCGCCTTCGTGCCGATGGCGCTGTTCGTGTATCTGAATTTCGAGCACAGCCTTGAGGGCCTCAAGGTCATCACCGACGATTATCAGGGCGACGAAGGCGGCCGCCTGACGTGGCATTTGGTCAGCCTGTTCCTACATGTGGGGGCGGGGGCACTGGCGCTGTACGCGCTGGTTCGCATCGTCTTCGGAGCCGCTTCCTGATGCCTGAGAGTTCGTCGTACCGTATCGTCGATCACGTTTATGATGTCGTTGTTGTCGGAGCCGGGGGCGCGGGCCTGCGCGCGACCATGGGCGCGGCCGAAAAAGGGCTGAAGACCGCCTGCGTGACCAAGGTGTTCCCGACCCGCAGCCACACGGTGGCGGCGCAGGGCGGGATCGCGGCGAGCCTGGGCAACATGGGTCCGGACCATTGGACCTGGCACATGTACGATACCGTCAAGGGCTCCGACTGGCTCGGCGACCAGGACGCGATCGAGTATCTCTGCCGCGAAGCGCCCGCGGCGGTGTACGAGCTGGAACATGCCGGGCTGCCGTTCAGCCGGACGGACGACGGCCGCATCTACCAGCGTGCGTTCGGCGGCATGACCCAGAACATGGGCGAAGGCCCGGCGGCGCAGCGGACCTGCGCAGCGGCCGACCGCACCGGCCATGCGATGCTGCACACGCTCTACCAGCAGAGCCTGCGCTACGACGCGGACTTCTATGTCGAGTATTTCGCGCTCGACCTGATCATGGTCGACGGTGAGTGCCGCGGGCTGGTGGCGCTCAGCATGGACGACGGTTCCATCCACCGCTTCCGCGCGCAGGCGGTGGTGCTGGCGACCGGCGGCTACGGCCGCTGCTACTTCTCCGCGACCTCCGCCCACACCTGCACCGGCGACGGTAACGCGATGGTGTTGCGCGCGGGCCTGCCGCTGCAGGACATGGAGTTCGTGCAGTTCCACCCGACGGGCATCTACGGCGCGGGCGTGCTGATCACGGAGGGCGCGCGCGGCGAGGGCGGCTACCTCACCAACTCCGAGGGCGAGCGCTTCATGGAGCGCTATGCGCCGAGCGCCAAGGACCTGGCCAGCCGCGACGTGGTGTCGCGGTCGATGGCGATGGAGATCCGCGAAGGCCGCGGCGTGGGTAAGGAGAAGGACCATATTTTCCTTCACCTCGACCATATCGACCCCAAGATCCTGGCCGAGCGGCTGCCGGGCATTACCGAGACCGCCAAGATCTTCGCCGGCGTCGACATGACCCGCGAGCCGATCCCGGTGGTGCCGACCGTGCACTACAACATGGGCGGTATTCCGACCAACTATCATGGCGAGGTGGTCACGCTGAAGGACGGCAACCCGGATGCGGTGGTGCCGGGCCTGTTCGCGGTCGGCGAGGCCGCCTGCGTGTCGGTCCACGGCGCCAACCGCCTCGGCTCCAACAGCCTCATTGACCTGGTGGTGTTCGGCCGGGCAACGGGGCTGCGGCTTGGCGAGGTGATCAAGCCGGGCGCCGCGCAGGCGCTGCTGCCGGCGGACTCGGCTGATCTGTCGCTCGCCCGCCTTGACCGCTTCCGCTACGCCGACGGCGGCACCCCGACCGCGGCCATCCGCAACGAGATGCAGCGCACCATGCAGCGCGACTGCGCGGTGTTCCGGACCGAGCAGACGCTGGCCGAGGGGCAGACCGCGATCGACGGGGTGTTCCGCAGCATCGCGGACGTCAAGGTCACCGACCGCAGCCTGATCTGGAACACCGACCTGATCGAGACGCTCGAGCTCGACAACATGCTGAGCCAGGCGGTGGTCACCATGCATTGCGCCGCCAACCGCAAGGAAAGCCGCGGGGCGCATATGCACGAGGACTACGCCCAGCGCGACGACGCGAACTGGATGAAGCACACGGTGGCCTGGCTGGACGGCTGGGGCGGCGACTTCGGCCGCGGCGTGGCGATCGACTACCGCCCGGTGCACGAATATACGCTGTCCGAGGATATCCAGTACATTAAGCCTAAAGCGCGGGTGTACTAACCCTCATCGATCCACTGCGGCGCAATCATGCCTGGGTGCAGAACACGAACGACGATGATTCCGTCCTTGATCGCGCGATAGAAGGCGTGGTGGCTACCGACCGTAGCCTTGCGCAATCCGGGCGCAAGCAAGGAGCGATCGCTGCCGATGCCCGGCTGCTCCGCAAGCCGTGCCAGTTGCCCGCGCATCGATAGAATGTAGTCGCGGGCGGCCTCGCGGCCCCAGCGCTCTCGTCCCTCCTCCGCGATCCGTGCCAGGTCAGCCCGTGCAGCCGGGCGAAAACGGACCCGCTTCAATCGGCCAACCTCACCTCACCCATGAACTGATCCCAGTCCATCTCCTCGGCGGGTCCGCTCTGCTCGCCCTCGTCGATCGCGCGTCGCAGCGCCTCGAGCTTCTGCTCCTCCTCCTCGAGCAGCCGAAGTCCGGCGCGGACCACTTCGCTGGTGGAGCCATAGCGGCCTTCCTGTACCTTGCGCTGCGCGAACTCGCGGAAGTGGTCGCCGAGGCTAATCGAGGTGTTCAGTCCCATGTGCGGCCATGTACCACCTTCTGGTACAAACGTGAGCCGCTTGACGACGAGCTGTGCTTTTCTGTAGACGAGCCGAGCTGCTGCTGTAGGGAGAGTGCGCGTGGATGGACCGACCCCGACCGGCAAGTTCCTGCGGGCGCTCGGCATTGCCGCGCTGCTCTCGATCGGCATCTTCGTCACCTGGCTGCTGGTCTACGATCGCCAGTCGCAGTCGGAACAGGCGCGCGCGAGCATCGCGCAAGGCTGGGGCGGGCCGCAGACGATCGCGGGGCCGGAGCTCAGCATTCCGTACAAGGTCGCGGTTGCCGCGGCGCGTAACGAGGCCGGGCAGCAGATCACCGCGCCGGGCGTGGTCGAGCGGCGGCTGACGCTCGCGCCGACGGGCGTGGATGCGGCGACGGTGCTGGTGCCCGAACGCCGCAGCCGCTCAATCTACGAGGTGGTGATCTACCGCGCGGACACGCAGGGGCGGGCGACCTTTGCGCTGCCGGCCGACCTCGCGCAGGTCGGCGTGCCGGCCGGCGCCCTCGAACTCGACCGAGCGCAGCTGCGGTTCGGCGTCAGCGACCCCCGCGGCCTCACCGCCAATCCGCTCATCCGCATCGGCAGCCGGCCGCTGCAGCTTGGTCCCGGCGGCGGCACCAGCCTGGTCTCGACCGGCTTCTATGCCCCGCTCGACCTCACCCGCATCGACCCGTCGCGCTTCTCCGTGGACTTCCGCTTTGCCCTCAGAGGCAATCAGTCGTTCGCGCTGGCGCCGCGCGCCGGCGACACGCGGTGGAAGGTCAGCTCGCCCTGGCCCAGCCCGAGCTTCGCCGGCGGCTTCCTGCCCGAGCAGCGGCAGGTCGGCAGGCAAGGCTTCTCCGCCGAATACCGGATCGGCAACCTGGCGCTCGGCCGCTCGCTGCTGTTCCTGGACGGGGAGGGCGGCGCTCCGGTTCCGACCGACCGCAGCGTGCCACCCCCGATGACTCCGGATGGGCGCAGCGCCGGGGCGGTGGCCGCGGTCGACCTGATGGAGCCAGTCGACCTCTACAGCCAGGTCAACCGGGCGACCAAATACGGCTTCCTGTTCATCGGCTTCACCTTTCTCGCCTTTCTGCTGTTCGACATCATCGGCGGGGTGCGGGTCGCGCCGGTGGAGTATCTGCTGGCCGGCGCGGCGCTGGTGCTGTTCTTCGTCCTCCTGCTCGCCTTCGCCGAGGTGATCGGCTTCACCCCGGCCTATGTGCTGGCGGCCGCGGCCATCGCCGGGCTCAACACCGCCTACTCCGCGGCTGTGCTCAGGAGCTGGCGGCGCGGCCTGGTCATCGGTGGTATCCTCGCCGGGCTCTACGCGGTGCTCTACATCCTCCTCAGCCTGGAGGCCTATTCCTTGCTGATCGGCTCCCTGCTGCTGCTCGCGGCGCTGGCGGGCACCATGTTCGTCACTCGGCGGCTGGACTGGACGGGACAGCGGCGGGCCGAGGCGGCGCTTTGACGCGGGGGCCAAAGCCGCTTAGGGCCCGCGCGCTCATGACCGATCCAGTCCCGCCCAAGCGCATCTTTCCCGACGCCGCCGTCGATGCGGAGGCCGCAAGGCACATCCCGTCCTCGCCGCAGACCGAAGCTCCGGCCTATCAGCTGGCGTTCCAGGACAAGGAGTTCCTGCTCCGCCCGGACCTGCGCCCGGTTCGCTTCCAGCTTGAGTTGCTGAAGCCGGAGCTGCTGCTCGACGAACAGAAGATCGGGTCGACCTTCGTCTTCTACGGCTCGGCGCGGGTGCCGGAGCCGGCCGGGGCCGAGGCGCTGATGGCGGCCGCGCGCACCGACCGGCAGCGCCGGGTGGCGGAACGGCTCAAGGCCAAGTCGCACTATTATGACGTGGCGCGCGAGCTGGCGCGGTTGGCCAGCACTTACGACCGTGACGAGGAAGGGCAGCGGCATTTCGTGGTCTGCTCGGGCGGGGGACCGAGCTTCATGGAGGCGGCCAACCGCGGCGCGTGCGACGCGGACGCGGAGTCGATCGGGCTCAATATCGTGCTGCCCCATGAGCAGCTGCCGAACCCCTATGTCACCCCGTCCTTGAGCTTCCAGTTCCACTATTTCGCGCTGCGGAAGATGCACTTCCTGCTGCGGGCGCGGGCGGTGGCGGTGTTTCCGGGCGGCTTCGGCACCTTCGACGAGATGTTCGAGCTGCTGACCCTGGTGCAGACGGGCAAGGTCCGGCCGCTGCCGATCCTGCTGTTCGGGCGCGAGTTCTGGAACCGGGTGGTGAACTTCGACGCGCTGGTGGAGGAGGGCGTGATCTCCGAGCGCGACCTCGACCTGCTGACTTGGTGCGAGAGTGCCGAGGAAGGCTGGGGCGCGGTGTGCGACCACTATGCCGCCCAGGATCAGGAGTGGCGCGCGGCATCCTGAGGCCGGGAAGCGGCGCTGCAAGGAGCCGCGCGGCCGAGCGCCCTACTGGCGTCCACCCTCGTTCTTCACGGTCGGGGTCGGACCCGTCACCTTGGAAGCGCCTTCGCCGCGCAGGCTGCCTTGCGGGCTCTGCGCCGCCTGCTGCTCGGTCAGGATCGGTTCGTTCTCGGCCTTCTGCGCGCCGGCGTCGTCCGCTTCGGACGCTGCCTTGTCCGCCGCTGCGCCGGGGGTGGACGCGACCTGGCCCGCCGGAGCGGTCGGCAGCGGCAGGGGCGAGCCGCCCTTGCTGTTGAGGTAGGCCATGACGTTGGCGCGGTCCTGCGGATTGGACAGGCCGGCGAAGGTCATCTTGGTGCCGGGAATGAACTTTTTGGGGTTGGCGAGCCATTCGCTCATGGCGTTCCAGTCCCAATTGCCGCCCTTGCCCTTCAGGTCCGGCGAGTAGGCGAAGCCCGGAACATGGCCGAGCGGCGCGCCCATGGTGCCGAACAGGTTGGGCCCGAGGCCATTCGCCGCGCCCTGCTCGATGGTGTGGCAGGCCTGGCACTTCTTGAACACGTCGGCGCCCTTGGCGGCGTCGGCGCTGGCCAGGTAGAACTCGATCGGCTGGGCTGCTTCCTCGCCCTCGCCCTCGGCTTCGACGCCTTCGATCGGATAGCCCATCTTTTCCGGCCGCTCGGTATGGAACACCTCGCCCGCGACGATGCTGCTGCCGAGCGCGACGATGCCGGCGAACAGGACCCAGCCGGCAATGGTGTTCTTGCGATCGTCCATGAAGTGAGTTTTCCGCCAGACAAGAGGTTGGGGCGTCCTTTAGGAGGTGCCCCGGCCTTCTTCAAGCGTGGAGCCAGTGGTCCAGCAGGGTGCGGGCGATGGCGTAAGGCGGGGGCGGGAGGAAGGCTGCCGCGGGGTCGCCCGCCAGCGCCGCGGCGACCTCGGCCCGGGTGAACCAGCGGGCGTCGTCCAGTTCGGTGGTGTCGATCGTCAACGCCGACCCGAGCGCCCGCGCGGTGCAGCCGATCATCAGCGACGAGGGGAAAGGCCACGGCTGGCTGGCGACGTAGCGGACGTCCGCCGCCGCGATCCCGGCCTCCTCGCCGAGCTCACGTGCGACCGCGGCCTCGATCGTCTCGCCCACCTCGACGAAGCCGGCCAGCGCCGAGTAGCGGCCGGGCGGGTACTGCGGCTGGCGGCCGAGCAGGACGCTGCCCCCGTGCTCGGCGAGCATGATGACCACCGGGTCGACACGGGGGAAGTGCTCCGCCCCGCAGACCGGGCAGCGCCGCGACCAGCCGCCGCGGACGACGTCGCTCCCGCCGCCGCAATTGGCGCAGAAGCCGTGGCGGCGGTGCCAATTGCCGAGGCTGAGCGCGGCGGCGAACAGCGGGGCGTCGGGCGGTTGGAGCAGGTTCAGGGTTGCGAACTGAGTGCGAAGGTCGTGCCTGCCGTCCGGGATCGCGGAGAAGCGGGGACCGTCTTCCGCCAGGCCGAGGAACAGGTCCGGGGTGCGGACCGGCTGCCAGCAGAGCCTGCCCTCCGGGTCAAGCGCGGGCAGGCCGTCCTGCCACATGAGCTCGCGAGCGTCGGCTCGTGCGGCAAGGGCGCGCAAGGCTCCGGCGTCCGGCCGCAACAGGTCGGCGCGGTCGAGGCCGGGGCCGGAGAAGAAGGGCTCAGGCGGCAAGGCGCGGCTGCCGTTCCGCTGCCAGCGCCGCCTCGACGGCGCGGCGGTAGAGGGTGGGGAGGCCTGCCTCGTCCAGCCGATCGAGCGGTTGCCACCAGCCGTCGTCGGGGGGCCGGGCGGCGACGATCAGCAGGTCGAGCGAGAAATGGGTGAAGACGTGCCGGACGGCGGCGAGCGGCTGCACCGCGGCGCGCGCCTCGCTCCACTCGGGTCCGGGAAGCGCGGCCATGCCGCCGAGCAGGCCGCGTGCGGGCCGGCGGACCAGGCGCACGGCGTCGCCCTGCCGGCACCACCAGGCAACGCCGAAGCGGTGCGGGCGTTGGCGTTTGGGCGCCTTCGCCGGGAACGCTTCGGGAGTGCCGAGGGCGTAGGCTTGGCAGTCGTTTCGAAGCGGACAGGCTGGGCAGTCCGGCACCCGCGGCCGGCAGATGGTTGCGCCGAGGTCCATCAGGGCCTGGGTGAAGTCGCCGCCCTGGCTGGCGGGCAGCAGCGCCGCGGCGCGCGCGGGGACGTCCGCCTTGCCCGGCAGCGCGAACAGCCGGGCGATCACCCGCTCGACGTTGGTGTCGACCGCCACGCAGTCGGCGCCGAAGGCGATCGCCGCGACCGCTGCGGCGGTGTAGGCGCCGACGCCGGGCAGCCTGCGCAGCTCGGCCTCGGTCGTCGGGAAGCCGCCCAGCCGCGCGACCTCCTTGGCGCAGGCATGGAGATTGCGGGCGCGGGCGTAGTAGCCGAGGCCTGCCCATTCCGCGAACACCGCCTCCTCGGGCGCGGCCGCCAGCGCCTCCACCGTGGGCCAGCGCCCGAGAAAGCGGGCGTAGCGCGGCGCGACCGCCGCCACGGTGGTCTGTTGCAGCATGACCTCCGACAGCCACACGCGGTACGGGTCCTGCCGCGGCTCGCCAGGTGGCGCGCGCCAGGGGAGGTCGCGGGCATGGCGGCGATAGTGGTGGAGAAGTCGGTCGGCCGCGCTGGCGTGCATGGCGGGCCTATGGCATGACCGCGGCCGATGGCGAAGCGAAACACCAGCGATGAGGCACCGCGGCAGGGGCGGGTGCGGGCGGCCGGGGAGATCGTCGGCGCCGTCGGGGGCATGGCGTTCAAGCGCTTCGGCTTCGTCCAGGGCGCAGTGGTCAGCCGCTGGCGGGAGATCGTGGGCGAGCGCTACGCCCGGGTGTCGACGCCCGAGTGCATCCGCTTCCCGGCCGGCAAGAAGGCGGGCGGAACGCTGACCCTGCTGGTCGAGGGCGCCCACGCGCCGCTGATGCAGCATCTCGCCCCGACGATCATCGAGCGGGTCAACCGCTTCTTCGGTTACGAAGCGGTGGTGAAGATCGCCTTTCGCCAGGGCAGTCCGGCCAAGCCCGCTCCGCGCCCGTCCCGGCCGGCGGCGGCGGCGGTCCCCCGGGAGCTTGGCGAAGGGCTGCGCGCCATCGCAGACCCCGAGCTGCGCACCGTGCTGGAGTCGCTGGCGGGCAAGCTCGATTCCACCGGCGGGCTGCCGCGGATCAATGCCGCGGTCCCGCTGCCCAAGCCGATCAACAATCCGGAGTGACGTAAAGCCATGAAGAAGCTGAGCCTGTTTGCCGCGGCCCTGATGGTGTCGGCGTGCGGCGAGGGGGGCAACAACACCGCCGCGACCTCCAACGCGCCCTTGGAGCAGGTGGCGGCGCCGAACGGCGGCGACTGGACCAAGACCGTGACCCAGACGGCCGAGGGCGGCATGCTGATGGGCAACCCCGACGCCAAGGTGAAGGTGGTCGAGTTCGGGTCGATGACCTGCCACATCTGTCAGGAGTTCGCGGCCGAGGGCGAGCCCAAGCTGGTCGAGAACTACGTCAAGTCGGGCCAGGTGTCCTACGAGTTCCGCAACTTCGTACGCGATCCGCTGGACATCAGCATGTCCCTGATCACCCGCTGCGCCGGGGCGACTCCGCAGTTCTTTCAGCTGACGCAAGCGCTGTACGCGGAGCAGCCGCGGATCCTGGAACAGGTGCAGAAGGTTCCGCCACAGCAGCTGCAGGCGCTGCAGTCCGCTTCCCCGGCGCAGCAGTTCGGGCAGTTCGCGCAGTTCGCCGGGCTCCAGGCCTGGGCCGCGCAGCGCGGGCTGCCGTCGGGCAAGACCTCGCAGTGCCTAGCGAACCAGGCGGAGGCGGAGCGGCTGGTGCAGATCACCAGCGACGCCAGCAGCCAGTATGAGGTCACCGGTACGCCGACCTTCCTGCTGAACGGCGAGTTGGCCGACCCGCCGCAGCCCGGCCAGACCCACTGGCAGGTGTTGGAAAGGCAGATCCGCAGCGCGCTCGGCTAAGCTGCGGAGCATGCCGTAGGGTGCGCCCTGGCGCCGGGGCCCTTCCGTAGGGGGGCAAGCCGTTGGTCCCTGGTGACCTCCGGTGAGCCGAAGCGCTGCCCGCAGCAGGGTAGATCGATCAGTCGTTCGGGATCGACAACTTCTGCCGATGACAGCCACCCTCTTGTTGCGAACGCCTCTCATTAGCTTTAGCAACAAGCCATCGAAACGAGTTCAATCGTTCAAGGGGAAGGCAATTGCATATCGTTGTTCGCGCGCTGGCTGGCGCCACGTCCTTGTTCGCCCTCAGCACCGCCGCGGCGGCCGCCGAAGCCACCGACGCGGCTGCCGTTGCGGCCACGGAGGCGGACGGGGCGGACGGCGATCAGCAGACCATCGTGGTGACCGGGCAGCGTCCCGAATATGGGATCAAGTCGACCGCCACGGCCACGCGCACCGACACGCTGCTGCGCAACATTCCGCAGGCCATGTCGGTCGTGTCCGAAGCGCAGATCGAGGACCAGTCGCTGCGCTCGATCGCCGACCTGCTGCTGTTCGTGCCGGGCGCGACTCCCGGAACCGGCGAAAGCAACCGCGACCAACTGACGCTGCGCGGCAACAACACGACGGCCGACTTCTTCCTAGATGGCCTCCGCGACGATGCGCAGTATTTCCGCGACTTCTACAACCTCGACCGGGTCGAGGTGCTCAAAGGGCCCAACGCGATGATCTTCGGCCGCGGCGGCGGGGGCGGGATCATCAACCGGGTGACCAAGCGGGCGAGCCTGTCGAGCGGGCAGCAGTTCATCATCAGCCGCGACAGCGAAGGCGGCACGCGCGGCACCGCCGACGTCGACTTGGCCGTGACCGGTGCGGTGGGCGTGCGCGTCAACAGCGTATGGGAGAAGACCGACAGCTTCCGCCGGCACACGGACGGCAAGCGCTATGGCATCAATCCGACGGTCGGCTTCGTCGCTGGGCCGGACACACGTGTTGACCTGTCGTACGAGTATTTTCACGATCGGCGGACGACCGACCGCGGGATCCCGTCGCTGTCGGACGGCGACGCGCTGACGGTGGACAGCCCGCTGGAAGGTTATGACCGGACCTTCTTCGGCGATCCCGGCAGCAGCTGGTCCGATGCCGACGTGCAGATCGCCAGCCTGGGCGCGGAGCACCGCTTCAGCGACGCGCTCAAGGTCCGGCACCGCACGCAGCTCGCCGACTACGACAAGTTCTACCAGAACGTGTATCCGAGCAGCGCGGTGAACTCGACGGGCACGCTGACGCTTGGCGCCTACAACAGCCGCAACGACCGGCGAAACCTGATCAGCCAGACCGACCTCATCTGGAACGGCCGGCTGCTGGGGATCGAGCAGACCCTGCTGGTCGGGCTCGAAGGGGGGCGCCAGCGGAGCCGCAACCAGCGCTTGAGCGGTACCTTCGCGCCCGACGAGGGCACGACGTCGCTCGATGAGGCGACCGTTGAACGGACGATCGGCTACGCCCGCAGCCCCAGCGATGCCGACAACCGGACCCGCGCGACCTTCGCGGCGGGCTACGTCCAGACGCAGCTGCGCCCGACCGATAGCCTGGAGATCGTCGCCGGGCTGCGGTTCGACCGTTTCCGGCTGAGCGTCGACGACGAGCGGCCGGGGGTGGCGACCTTCGCCCGCACCGACCGGCTATGGTCGCCGAGGCTCGGGCTGGTGTTCAAGCCGGCGGGCAACCTGTCGCTCTACGGCAGCTACTCGCGCTCCTACCTGCCCCAGTCGGGCGAGCAGTTCAGCGGGCTCAACCCGACCACCGCGGCGCTGGAGCCGGAGCGGTTCGACAATGTCGAGGTCGGGGCCAAGTGGGAGCCGGTGGACGGGCTGCTGGCGACCGCGACGATCTATCAGCTCGACCGCACCAACACCCAGGCGCGCGACGGCTTGGACCGGGTAGTGCTGACCGGCGCCACCCGGACCCGCGGGCTCGAAGTCGGGCTGGAGCGGAGCATCACCGACGATTGGCAGGTGTCGGCGGGCTATGCGCTGCAGGACTCGGAGATCACGGAGGCGACGACCGCCTGCACCAGCGGGAGCTGCGACGTGCCGCTGGTGCCGCGGCACAGCTTCTCGCTGTGGACCAAATATCAGTTCACGGGGCCGTTCGCCGCCGGTCTTGGCGTGCTGGCGCGGTCGCGCAGCTACGCTTCGATCAGCAACATGGTGGAGCTGCCGGGCTACGCGCGGCTCGACGGGGCGCTCTACTACCGGCTGGCGCCGGGGATTGAAGCGCAGCTCAACGTCGAGAACCTGTTCAACCGCGATTACTTCCCGACCGCGCACAACGACAACAACATCGCGCCGGGTGCACCGCGGACGGCACGACTGACGCTGCGGGCGGATTTCTGAGTTGTACCCCGGCGGAAGGGCGCCCATCGAAGTACTACTTCGATGGGACCCAAAGTCGGGGTCCAGGAGCGCCGCGAGGCGCTTGGAAGGTAAGAACTCCGGCTCACGCCGGACCTGGATCCCGGCCTTCGCCGGGGTACTAGGAAGTCAACTCCTCCGCCCGTGCCTTGATGCGGCGGAGGTCCTCGACGAAGCGGGCGCGTTCGGCGGCCTTGCGGTCCTCTTCCGGGATGCGGAGGAGGAAGGAGGGGTGCACCGTCACCCAGCATTCGCTGCCGTCGGCCAGGGTCAGCGGAGCCTCGCGGGCGCGGCTGATAGTGACGGTCTTGCCGGTGAGTGAGCGGGCGGCGGTGGCGCCGAGCGCGACGGTGAGCGGCGGCTTGATGAGGGCACGTTCCTGCTCC